>JBKHBQ010000107.1:0-12133 GCA_046542305.1 Bacteroidales bacterium | reverse complement strand
GGCAAAGATACAAAATAATTTCATTTACGCCATACTATGTTTGACATGACACTAGAATATTTTTTAAAACCAAAGTTTAAAACCGAAATAATTTTCACAAATACAATCTTGCTGATGAATACCGGCATATTAATCCTTATCAACTTCAAATTGTTAAAAATACAAAAATGGCCCTGGAGTAAAGGAATGGTCCTGAGGGCTTCTGTTTCACCTGGAAAGATGAATAAACCGTTTATGTAATCGGTTTTCCCGCGTGGCTTTCACACCGGATTGCGATGGAGTGTTTTACCGCAGAGGTACTGCCTTATTTGCTGCCGGGAATCCACCGGAACCAATGCAAAACGGTGGGATTTTACAACCTGTCGGGCAAAGGCTTGTAAAAAGAAATGCCTGGCTGGAAGCATCTGCTGCAATGGCTGAAATTGCTGGCATTCTTACCCGCAGGTTTTCAGGAAATGTCTTACATTTGCACCCGTAATGTTTTTTTAAACCTTAAATTTTTTTTATTATGCTCAAAAGATTACAACTGTTAACACTGCTTGTGGCTATTTCGTTAGCCTCATTCGCACAGGACTGGATCGAAGTGAACTCAGGGCTGGCTGACGGCCTGGGTATCGGACAGATTTCCGTTGGCATGAATGACCAGGATGCCCTCTGGGCGCTGCCCATTTTAGACGACGGAACCATCAATGATGCCTTCACAAGATCGACTGATGGCGGGCAAACATGGACTGCAGGTTCCTTTAATGCAGGAACCGGACTTTCGCAACTCTTTGCTATCGACGCCAACACCTGCTGGGCCGTTTTTAACACCGGCACCGACCAGGGTCTCTACAAAACTGAAGATGGTGGAGCTACATGGGTTAAAAAAGGTACTGCTTATGGTAGTGGCTCTTTTGCCAACGTAATTCACTTCTTTAACGACAACGACGGATTTGCCCAGGGGGACCCCCTCGGCGGATACTACGAACTCTACACCACCAACGACGGTGGCGAAACCTGGAACAGGGTACCTGAAGGAAATATTCCCGCTCCTACAAGCGGCGAATATGGTATTACAGGTAACTACAGTGCTGTAGGAAACAGCATCTGGTTCGGAACAAATCAGGGGCGCGTATTCCATTCGGACGATAAAGGAATGAACTGGGATGTAACCCTCCTTCCCTTCGGAAACACCAACGTGGTTCAGCCGCTGTTCCGTACCGAAGATATAGGCATCGCCTTCCGTTCGTATCTTGATATGGGCATCGAACCCGAACTGAACGTAACCACCGATGGTGGCGAAACCTGGAGTTCCCTCATGGTAAGCGGCGACATGTACGCCCGCTGGTTCGAATACATTCCCGGAACAACCAGCACCTGGATCGGCAGTTCTTCGGAACCCGGTTCTGAAGGCATCAGCTATACGCTCGATGATGGCGCAAACTGGAACGACCTCACTGTGGGTGTTCCCGTACAGGCTCCCGAATTCCTCGACAACCAGACCGGCTGGGCCGGAACATGGGTTATTGGCGGATCGGGTGGTATCCTGATTTATAACGGTGCGCCCATCGGCGGTGGCGGCGGTGCCGAAATCACCGAAGATTTCGAAGCCTACAATGCCGGCGAAAAACTGGTTGAACAGGCACTGGCAATGGGTGTTGATTACTGGACCTGCTGGAGCGGCGACGGCGGCGCAGGCAGCGCAGAAGATCCAATGGTTTCTGCAGACCAGGCCTATATGGGTGCTAACTCGGTACTGTGCGAAGGCACAAACGACTTTGTACTGGATTTTGAAGACAAAACCGCAGGTAAATACGCCGTTGATTTCCAGATTTATGTTCCCAGCGGATATGTAGGTTACTACAACCTTCTGCAGGCATGGGCCCCGGGCGGAACCGGAGCTACCTGGGGATTGGAAGTGGATTTCAACCCCGGTGGTATTGCCGAAATCACAGCCGAAAATACCACAGGTATCGAGGTATTCAACTACAACTACGATGAGTGGATTCACATCGAAAACATCATCGACCTGAACAACGATGAAGCCACACTGATGGTGAACGGCTCGGAAATTCTGGTTTGGGAATGGAGCGTCGGCGCATCGGGCGGCGGCCTCAACCAACTGGCAGCCATGAATATTTATGCAGCAGCCACCAATGGCACACCCCATTTCTTTGTTGACGATATTCAGGTGATTGAACTCGAGCCTCCCGTAGGCCCGGCAGCCATCAACGTTGACCCGGCTTCGTTCGAAGTATCGCTCGAAACAGGTCAGACGGATACCGAAGAACTCACCATTATGAACGAAGGCATTGCCACGCTCAACTGGGATGCATATGTGCAATTCCCATTCATGGCAAAGGAAACTGCAACTACGCACACCCGCAGCACAAAACCCGCGGAGCTGAAGCTTTCAGAAATTCCTGCCATTGAAATGGTTTCATCAAACGGTCAATCTTATCCATTTAACAGTGATGATGAAGTAATCCTCAATTACGATGGCGAAAATGCAAACAGCGTTGGCCTGACAACAGGAGGTACTTTCTCGGTTGGAGCCCGCTTTACCACAGATATTACCGGCATGTATATCGGAATGGATATTACTGAAGTTGATATCTATATCAATGATGAAGCTATATCTACAACACTGATGATTTACGGACACGGGACATCCGATTCTCCGGGAACTCTCCTGATCGAACAAGATTTCAATGCCACCGCGATGTCCTGGAATACAATCGTACTTGACAATCCCGTTACGCTTACTGGAGGAGACATTTGGGTTACATATACAGTAGAACATGCTGAAGCTCTGCATCCTGCCGGAAGTGATGCGGGCCCATATGTTGAAAACGGTGATTGGTTCAAATCCGGCGCTTCATGGGTGCCCATGCATGTGGCTAATCCAGATATCAACGCGAATTGGAACATCCGTGCTACTGCCGAAGGCGAACCCATGGAATCATGGCTGACCCTCGACCCGGTATCGGGCGAAACACCCGGCGGCGATTCTGATATGCTCACCCTGATGTTTGACGCTTCGGACATGGCCAGCGGAACTTACACTGCCAACGTGGTAATCAACAGCAACGACCCGGATACACCGCAGGTGCTTGTTCCGGTTACCTTGCAGGTTTCCGGCGGAAGCGGCCTCGAGCCTCCGACAGATCTCAACGCAACTGTTGATGACAACGATGTGATGCTTACATGGACTGCCCCCGGTGGCGGCGGCGGAACCATCGAAGAACTTATTTATGATAACGGCACCAGCACCGGTGCATACACCTACGAAGGCTTTACCATGGGCACACATATGTCGCCGGCAGGTGCATGTCAGTTGCTCACCCTGAAATACTACACCACCACGGAACCCGGTGCGAACGATTTCGATGCAAAAGTATTCGAATGGGCCGGATCACAACCTGGCACGACGATCATTTATGAAGAAAACGTTACTGCTGTTGAAGAGGATTGGATGGAAGTGGATGTTTCGGGTGAAAATATCACTTTCGACGGTGATTTCGTTGTAGGTTTTGGTTCGGTTAATGCAACAACCTTTCTTGGATATGACGGAAACCTCAATAATGGCCGTTCATGGGATTTCGACAATGCAAATTCGTGGTCGCCGTGGAGCGAAGCATACCTGATCAGGGCTGTTGTGCAGTATACCGACGGTACCATTGCCGAGATCGGACCGATTGCCGAACCTCAGGCACCCGCAATTAAAACCGTTGGCACAACACATCCGACAGATTACTCAGGTGTGAACACCGTGAAGCCTATCGAAAATGTTGCAGATGCAAAAGCCCTCATCGGCTACAATGTTTACCGCAACGGAGATGTGATTGCAGAAGAAATCACCGAAACCGAATACACCGACATGAACCTGATGGCAGGTACCTATACCTATTATGTAACTGCAGTTTATGACGAAGGCGAATCAGGACCATCGAACAACCAGACCGTTGAAATCGGCGGAACTGCCGGTACTGTTGCAGAACTGGATTTTGAAGATCAGGCCGATTTCTCGCTGACTTTCGATCCGTGGACTGCCGTTGACGTGGATATGGTGACAACCTATGGATTCACAGGTATCACATTCCCGAATATGTACGAACCAATGGCTTACATGGCCTTCAATCCGGACGAAACCGATCCGCCAATGAGCGATGATCCGGAAATTCAGCCACACAATGGTGAGCGCTTTGGTGCATGTATGGCCTCCACAGCAGCTCCGTGGAACAACGACTGGATGATTTCGCCCCAGGTGCAGCTTGGAAGCAACTCCCTGATCAACCTCTGGGTGAAATCATACACTGCCGATTACGGCCTTGAAAGGTACAACATCGGTGTATCAACCACAGGTATGGATCCGGAAGACTTCACCATTATTTCAGGTTCGCCTTACGAAGAAGCTCCTGTTGAATGGACTGAGGTCAGCTACGACCTTTCGGCTTACGACGGGCAACTGGTTTACGTTGGAATCCAGTGCGTATCGCAGGATGCCTTCGTATTCATGATCGACGACATTCAGATCACCTCCACCGTAGGTGTTGAAGAAGTTGACGCCAGCCAGTTCAACGTATACCCGAACCCTGCACAGGATGTAGTAAACATCAACAGCAGCGTGAACCTGAAATCGGTTACCATCGTTAACTACACCGGCCAGGTAGTTTACCAGGCCCCGGTTAGCGGCACCGATGCACGGATCAACACTGCCGACCTCTCCGCAGGCATCTACGTAATTCAGCTCGAAACCGAAAACGGCGTTTCAAGCCGCAAACTCATTATCGAGTAAGCATTATATTTTATAATGCACAAATTGAAAAGGGGCTGCTGTTTATGGCAGCCCCTTTTTTTATGTCTTCTTTCGCATAAACGCCCGGTTTTTTTTCCACCCCTGTTATATTGCATTTCAAACAATATCTTTTTACCTTTACCCAAAAAAAATGAGCCATGAGAATAAAACTTATCCCTGTTCTTCTCCTGTTTGCATTTTTCTTATCTGTGACCAAAGCGCAGGATTTGAACAATGAACATCCCAACGAAAGCACTGAAATTGCCCCTATCCGAAACCCCAACCCTGGTAATCCGGAAGTTGCAAGCGACACCTACTGGGAACTGCTCTGGGCCGCTCCTGTAGGCGTGGGCGGCGGCGAGGCCGGCATCGAAAGCGACGGCAATTTCATCTACACCACCAAATGGAACGGTGACGAATTTTACCGATACAATATGGATGGCGTTTACATCGAAACGTTTACCTGCGGTGAAGCATCGCAGATCCGCGACCTGGCCTACGACGGCACCTATTTTTACGGCGGCGCTGCAGGCACCACGGTGTACGAAATGGATTTCGACAACCAGGTGGTGGTGAGCACAATCACTGCACCGGTAGCTGTGAGGGCCATTGCATATGATAATTATTACGACGGCTTCTACGCCAATAACTGGAGTACTGAAATCACCCTTTTCAATCGCTCAGGAGTTGTACTGAATTCATTTTCTCCCTGGTATTATGAAAATTACTATGGCTTTGCTTATGATAATGTTGATGGCTCCGGGCCATTCCTTTGGGGCTTTAGCCAGGATGGTTCCGGTGGCGTGGCGGTGCAGATGGAATTGCCTTCAGGATATGAAACCGGTTTCACCTACGATATCGTGGCGGAATTGGGAGGTCCGGATGATCTTGCCGGCGGATGTGCTCTGGTTGATCTGGGATATCACTATGTTTTCCTGGGTATGGTCCAGAATTTAGTGATCTGCGCCTATAGTCTATATTATATCCTGCCTTCTCATGATGTGGGTATTCAGGAAATTGTGGAGCCTTCCTCCGGGCAAAACCTTGGCAATAATGAACCTGTGACCATTGTTATTAAGAACTATGGCATGATGTCCCAAAGCTATATTCCCTACGAAGTGACCTGGAATGGCAATTCTTATTCCGGAATATACACCGGCACCATCCCTTACGATGTTAGCGTCGAAATTACCTTGCCTGTCACCGCTGATCTATCGGCTCCGGGGGAGTATATTTTCGAAGCCTGCACAAATTTGGAGGATGATCAAGATCCTTTTAATGACTGTAAAACCAGGGTGGTAATCAGCGAATCGCTTCCCCCGCCCCAAAACCTCCAGGTTTCCGTTACCGGGAACGATGTTTCGATGCAATGGGATGAACCGGAACCCACCACTTCAAATCTGCTTGGTTATCAGGTTTACCTCGACGGCGAGATCATTACGGATACCTTGACAGAAACTTCCTGGAATATCGCCGGATGCCCGGACGGCAGCCACTGGGTTTCGGTTTCGGCAGTGTACGACGATGGCGAATCGGAAATGGCGGAACCGGTACATGTGGAGATCGGCGCGCTTGCCGGCAAGCTGCAGGGATTTATCCGTGATGCAGTGACCAAACTGAACGTGCCCTCGGCCTGGATCAGCGCCAACGATGTGGAATTCGGCGCGGTGAGCTATGCCACGCCTTTCGGCAGCCATTACAGCCTGCACCTGCCCGGCGGCACCTATGCCGTTACCTGCAATGCCGATGGATATGATCCGGTGACTTACAATAACGTGGCCATTCCGAATGGCGCAACAAGGGCTTTGAGTTTTTATTTGAATCCTGAAGGCTCGGATAAAGAAATATCTGCCGCAGGTTTTAAGAACGGAAACGCTGAACGGCATTCGGGAAAATCCATCATCATTCATCCCAATCCCGCAAAGGAAATGGTTACGGTGAGCAGCAATTGCCACATCCTTTCGCTACGCCTGCTGGATTTGAACGGACAACTGCTTCACCATACAACCGCATCCGGAAACGAAATCCACCTCAACACCTCCACATTCGAACCGGGAATTTACGTCCTTGAAATAGAAACCGAAAACGGGATCAACATGCAAAAGCTGGTGATTCAATAGCGTGATCAATATAAACCTGCCAGGTTTTCGAAACCTGGCAGGTTTTTCCAACAAATCAATCATTCATCAAAACAAACAAACATCACATGAAACAAACATTTACCCTCTTGATCAGCCTGATGATGGTCGTTACCACCGCCATCGGGCAAACCGTGAAAAGCAGCCCCACGGGTTCTGCTGCCGTGCAAAAATCCAAATCGCCGTCCATCGTGATTGACCCGCTTCAGATTGAAGCCATTCATGCAACCAGCCTGCTGGTAACAGAGCACCCGGTAACCATTACCAATGAGGGCGACGAAGTGCTCCAGTGGCAACTGGAGATCGGGCCCGCCGAAGGGTACCAGCATGTGGATGTAAAAAGCGATTCGCTTCCATGCACCGACAGTCTTTACAGTACCGGTTGCTCTGTAGGTGACGGATTGGTCTACTGGCAATTCGCCGATATAACGGTGCCTGATATTCCCTGTTCGGGCAATCCGGATTGGTACCACGACTACACTGATCTGAACCACTCATTGCCTTCCGGTACGCAAATCCTCACTGTTCAGGCAGGTTATAATGATACCTATTTTGATGTATGGATAGACTTTAATGATGACCTGCAGTTTTCCGATGATGAAATTGTCCTGAACGATGCATTTTGTGATAGTGATTTTAATTTTTATGATTTTGAGGTATTAATACCGGATCAGTTTTTTTCGTCCGGTGAACATCTGATGCGGGTCAGGACGAATTACGATCAACCTGTGGAAGACGCCTGTGAAACATACTCCTACGGCAATTGCTGCGATTTCAGGGCCACGGTCATTACCTCCGTCCCCACGTTTTGGTTAACCGCCGATACCACAGCCGGCTCTGTTGCCCCGGGTGCATCGCAGGAAGTGGTCATCAGCCTTTCATCGGCGGATCTGTCGTGGGGTTATTATCATGCAATACTTAATTTTGAAAGCAATGATCCTGTAAATCCTTTGGTTACAGTTAATGCAAGTCTGTCGTCTGCAACCACCTGTCCGTGGATGCCTCCTGAGAATCTCTATTTCTATCATACCGGCAGTTATGTTCATTTGTTTTGGGAAGAACCTCCTCCACCTACAGATGTGATCATCAGGTGGGATGACGGCATTAACGATGATGGAATAGGCCTGACCAGCGGAGGCACTTTTTGGGTGGCCGCTCACTGGGAACCCGAGCAAATCGCAGCGTACGACGACCGGTTTATTACCGAAATCAGTATATTCCCCAGGTCAGAGGTTGATGCCTCTTTTGTACTGAAAATCTGGACGGGCGAATACGGTGACCAGGAAATCCTTAGTCAGAATGTTGATGTTACTAACAACGAATGGAATAACATTGTATATAGCAATCCGGTACAAATCGACGCCGATACAGATTTGTGGATTGGCTATGAAGTAACACATGAGGCCGGTGATTTTCCGGCGGGGGTGGATGCAGGACCTGCCGTCGCCGGATATGGCGATATGATCTCGACAGGCGGTGGTTGGGTAGCGATGTCTGACGAATACGGACTGGATTATAACTGGAATATTGCAGCCCGGGTTTCTTTAACCGGCACCCCGGACGGCAAATCCCGATCAATCAAAAGGGAAACTGTAAATAATAACGAGACCTCTGATGGATGGCTTGCCAAAGGAAACCTGCCGCCTGCTGAACATCCTGAATATCGCGACACCTCTGATTTCCTGAACGGCTACAATGTTTACCTGCTGGAATATGGTGGTGATCTGCTTAAGCTGAATGAAAACCTGGTCCAGGGCACCAGTTATACCTGGCACTCCAACAACTATTACGGACGTACTATATACATTTGTGCGGAATACGATTCCTGTGAATCATGTGCCTTTATCGACCTGATCAATGACATTGAAGAATACGGGAAATCAGGTATGATTATCTATCCCAATCCGGCGAAAGAAATGATGACCATCAAAAGCATTGATCATATTCGTTCGGTGAAGCTGCGCAATGCCACAGGCCAAATGGTTTATCAAAGTCGCACCTCCGGAAACGAATTCCACCTCAACACCTCCACATTCGAACCGGGGATTTACGTACTTGAAGTCAAAACCGAAAACGGGATAAACATGCAAAAGCTGGTGATTCAATAGTGTGATCATTATAAACCTGACAGGTTTTGGAAACCTGTCAGTTTTTCCAACAAATCAATCATTCATCAAACCAAAACAACATCACATGAAACAAAACTTTCTCCTTCTGATCAGCCTGATCTTCATGGCCAATCTGAACTTCGCCCAGCACCCCGCTTCTGCTGCGGAACGGCTGTCGCCGGAAATTACAGTGGAACCGCAAAACATTGAAGCCTTTCATGCGCTTCCCGAAAGAAGCAGCTTGCACACCATTACCGTTTCCAATTCCGGAGACGAACCGCTTGTCTGGCAACTTGCCCTGCAAACCAAAACAGCCGCTGACGCGCAAAGCGATTCGCTGCCCTGCACCGAATACCTCTACCTGACCGGTTGCACAGTTGGCGACGGGCTGGTTTACTGGGACCTGGCAAACGTTGCGCTGCCGGTGATTCCCTGCAGCGACACCGCATGCCACCACAATTTCACCGGGATGAACCACCTGCTTTATCCCGGCGAAAATACCCTCACCGTAAAAGCCGCACACGACGACACCTGGTTCGACGTATGGATCGATCTCAACAAGGATTTCATCCTGACCGATGACGAACTGGTGCTGGATGATGCTGTTTGCCAACAAGCCGATACCTATTATAATATGGTGATAGAAATTCCGGAAGGCACTGCACCGACGGAAGGACATATTCTAAGGTTCAGGACCAACCGCGGCGGCGCGGTAACGGATGCCTGCGAAACCTACGAATACGGGAACTGCTGCGATTTTTCGGCGGCGATCCTTGAAGGGCAGCCTGCGCCATGGCTGTCGGCAGATGTGATGACGGGAACGTTGCCTGCCGGCGAATCGCAGGAAATCGTGCTGACCATCGATTCGGAGTACCTGGGCTTCGGCTATCATGGAGGAGAATTGATCTTCACGAGCAACGATCCGGTTCAGCCGGAGCTTGAAATTCCGGTTTTTCTGTGGGTGACGGGCCTGTGCCCGCTGCCGGCGCCCACGGATATGTCGGCATACTGGTACGAAGGCATTAACCTGAACTGGGGACTGGACGATCTGCCGGGCCCCCTGCACTGGGACAACGGCTTCAACGACGATGGCATCGGCCTTACCGCCGGCGGCACATTCCGCGTGGCTTCGCACTGGGAGCCGGATCAGTTGCAGGATTACGACGGATATTATATCAGGGAAATGCAGTTGTTCCCGCGCAACCAGATGGACGCCACATTTACGCTTAAAATATGGAAAGGCCCGGATGGCGATGAAGAAATATTTAGTCAGGAAGTAACGGTAATCCCGGAGGAATGGAACACCTTTTTGCTGGAGGCAACCCTGCCGCTGGATGCGGAAACTGACCTTTGGTTCGGCTATGAGCTGACCCATGAAGGCGGTGATTATCCCGCCGGCACCGACATCGGTCCGGCCATTTCCGGATTCGGCGATATGATTTCGACCACGCCCGGAGAGTGGGTTTCGATGTCGGCGGAATACGGCATTGACTGCAACTGGAACCTTGCGCTTACGCTTGTTGCGGACAAAAACGGAGATCCGGGAAAAATTCCGGCTCCGACTGTAAAACCGTCCGAAGTAACCTTAAACGCGGAGGTATCAGCAGGAAATCTTCCCAAAGCCGCACACCCCGGAAGTGCTGAAGAATCAGCTACACTTCTGGGTTTCGATGTATATGTGATCGAAGGCGCCGATACCTTGAAATTAAATCAGGAGCTGTTGGAAGAAATGGGTTTTACGGTTTATGAAGGTGAATACCTCGACGACCTGTTCTTTGCCTGCGCCGTGTACGAGGAATGTGTATCCTGCTGTGCGCCGGTGTCGGTGGAAACGGGAATCGGTGAAATTGACGCTGATCACATCACCGTGCAGCCCAACCCTGCCGGAGATTTTGCGGATGTGGAGGCGGATGGGGTGATCCGGTCGTTACAGGTGCTGGATATGAATGGCCAACAGCTTTTTGCTTCGCGGGGCAATAACCGTCAGATGCGTATTGATTTATCGGGATTTGCGCCGGGGGTGTATGTAATCAAAATTGAAACGGCTGACGGCATCCGAATGAAGAAACTGGTGGTTAGATAATTCTTGCTTTTGTGACAATTCGTGCTTTTGTGAATTTGTGGCGAAATAAAAAAAATGCCACAAGGCACGACGGCACAAAGGATTCACTAAGAAAGCTGGAAAGGGAAAAAAATAACCGTCAATGTTTAAATTTGCTTTTCAGTGTGGCACTCGAAAAAAGGACTTAACCAAACTGTTCTGCATACAGAACAAAATCATTTTAAAAAGTTTTGTGTGCAGAACAAAAAAGGGTATTATGTTTCGAAATTGAAATCGTTAACTTTTTTCAACATAATCTTTGCCTTCTTCCCTTCTTATCGCAGGAATCTTCCGGTCATCGCCTGCCCGGATTGGTCTTTTTCCGTTTTTTCCTTTTTCCGTTTTTTTTTCCCCTTTTCCCTTTTTTCCCTTTTCCCTTTTTCCCTTTTTTCAGATTTCTTCTTTCCGCTTTTCCCTACTTTCGCATCGTGAAAAACGATTCCTTCTTCGGGCGGGTTTATGAGGTGGTGCGCCGGATTCCATACGGCAGGGTGACCAGCTATGGCGCAATTGCAGCGTATCTCGGCACCAAAGGATCGGCACGTATGGTGGGCTGGGCCATGAACGCTTCGCATCACAGCCGTGAAAATGTGCCTGCCCACCGGGTGGTAAACCGCAACGGCATGCTCACCGGGAAGCATCATTTTGGCGCGCCCTCGCTGATGCAGCAGCTCCTCGAAAGCGAAGGCATTAAGGTGGTTGATGATCGAATCACGGATTTTCAAAAGCATTTCTGGGACCCGTCTCAAGCGCAGGAACATTAGGCGTCCTTCCATTCCACAATGCTGCCCCGCTCCTTGTCGAGCATCATTTCAGGCACCGACAGTCTGATCTCCTCAACCAGCAATTTCAGCAGCCGGAGTTTGGCAAAATTGCGCGAGTACACCAGGCTTACTTCCCGCAACGGCGTGTAATGTGAAAACGATTTGAGTTGTTTTCTTTTATCTGCGGTCATATCCAGCGTGGCCAACTCGGGCAGCAGCGTAAAGCCACCTTCGCGATCGAC
>JBKHBQ010000106.1:0-12164 GCA_046542305.1 Bacteroidales bacterium | reverse complement strand
CCCTCGAAATGATCAGGTGTTTTGTAAATAAGATCTACAAGAAATAACGTTGCCGTTTCCCAAAAAAAAGAAAGGCTTTGCACCGTTGTGATGCAAAGCCTTGAGTTTTATATCAATAATCGTTGTTCCGTTACTCAATTCCGAGTTTTTGTTTCACCAGCGGAAGAATGTTGTCGCTGGGTGTGGCATAAAGCAGCAGCCCTTCGGTGCTGTTGAATACATAGGTGTATCCGTTTTCCTTGGCTACTTCTTCTACGGCTTTCCTGGCCGTTTCGATGACGGGCGAGGTAAGTTCCGCTTCCTTGTTGGCCAGATCCTGCTGTGCTTCCATGTTAAATTCCTCCATGCGTGTTTGCAGATCCTGGATCTCACGTTCTTTGGCTTGTCTTATGATGTTCGACATGGTAGCCTGATTGGCCTGGTATTCCATGTATTTATTTTCCAACTCGGCCTGCATGGTCGATAATTGGCTTTGCAAACCTTTGGCATATGAATCATACGCTTTTTGAATGGAGTCCTGGCCCGGCATTATTGCGTACAATTTTGCAAAATCAATGTGTCCGAACTTTTGCGTTTTCTGCGCGCTGGCAGTAAATGCGAAAGTTACAAGGACCAAAACAGTTAGAAACCTGGTTATGTTCTTCATCGTATTCATTTGATAAGTTAAAGTTTATTTTTTTGAGTGGGCAAATTTATAATATTGCGTTGACAATCTGATAAAAAAATATAAGAATTGTTTATTTAAACTCGGTTTAACCTGTGCGATAAACAACGGCAGACAACCCACATTTTGTTACAACTATTTAACGCTGTATCAGCAAATTATTGCCCGCGTACTCCCATAATGCCACCAATCTGATCGAGGACTTCGTCGCTGATGTCGTACTTCGAATTTACGTACATAATCACCGGCCCGCTTGCTTTATCAAAAATAAAGGCATAGTTCTTTTGTGTGGCAATTTCTTCGATGGCATTGAATACCTTTTCCTGAATGGGTTTGATCAATTCCTGCCTTTTGGTAAACAGGTCGCCTTCGGGGCCAAAACGCTGGCGTTGAAGCTCCTTCACTTCCTGTTCAGCATTGATGATCTCGTCTTCGCGTTTTTTCTTCAGATCTTCGGGAAGCAGCACGGCATCAGCCTGATAGGCTTTATACATCTGGTCTACACTGGCATATTTTTCTTCAATTTCTTCCTGCCATTGCTTCGAAAGCTCTTCTATTTCATTCTGGGCATCCTGGTATTCAGGGATGTTTTGCAAAACATATTCCGAGTCGACATAGCCGAATTTCTGTGCAAATGCCGCAGCCGATCCGATAAGAAATACAGCCGTGAACGCGACAAGGATTTTGCTTAATGATGAATATCTTTTCATATTGTTTCCTCCAAGATATTTTTTATGATTTTTAATTTTCAGCATTTTCTATCAAATTGTATTCCAAAGTTGCTAATCGATGGATTGGTTGATGGAAAAGTGGAACTGTCCCTTGTTGGCGCTGGGTATGCCGGGCACGGGATCGAAGCCGTAGCCCCAGTCGAGGCCCAGAACGCCGAACATGGGCAGAAATACACGCATGCCAAAACCTGCCGAGCGGTATACCTTAAAAGGATTGAAGTTGGCAAAATTGGCCCACGAATTACCGGCTTCCAAAAACGTGAGCGCGTAAATTGTGGCACTCGGGTTGAGCGAGAGCGGATAGCGCAGCTCAAAGGTGTATTTGCTGTAAATGGTTCCGCCGATGTTGGAATTTAGATAGTAGTTAGGTGTGATGGTTTCGTTGCCATAACCGCGCATGCCGATCAGTTCACGGCCGTCGAGGTTGTTGTATCCCGAAAGGCCGTCGCCGCCAAGATAGAATCGCTCGAACGGCGTAACGCCGATTTCCTGATTGTAGGTTCCAAGAAATCCGAACTGTGTTCTTGTGCTCAGCACCAGGTTGCCAATGAGTTTGGTGTAGAAATTCGCCTTGATCTTCCATTTGTGGTATTCAATCCATTTGTACTTCTCATTATCGGTGAGCGAATTGTAGTCTTTATCGCTAAAAGCTGAATATGGCGGTGTGAGTTCCAGCGAAACGGTGACCTCCGAACCCGAACGTGGGAAGATGGGTGCGTCGATTGAATTTCGTGCCAGCCCGATCTGATAATTGATGTTGTTGTATTGCCCCGTTCCCGTGCCGAAGGTAAAGATCGAGCTGTATTTGGTCAGGTTGTAGCGCTGCAGGTTGATCGACTGCTGAAGCAGGAAAAAGTCGTCGGGCCAGCGTAGCCGTTTGGTCAGTCCGAACGAAAGCCCGTCGATGATAAACGAAGACCGGTTCGTATCGCTTTTCGGATATCCGTTTGAGTACAGCGAGTGATAGTATGACACGCTGAAAGCATTGGGTTTCTTGCCGCCCAGCCAGGGTTCCACAAACGACAGGCTGTAGCTGATATAGCCACGACCGTAAGATTGTAGTCTGAGCGACAGCGTTTGGCCGTCGCCCGAGGGAATAGGCCGCCAGGCTTTTTTGTTGAACAGGTTGCGCAGCGAAAAATTATTGAACGAAAGGCCCAGGGTTCCGATGATACGTCCGTAGCCCCAGCCGCCCGAAAGCTCAATCTGGTCGGCGGAGGTTTCTTCCACAGCGTAGATAATGTCCACGGTGCCGTCGGCAGGATTGGGCTGAACGTCCGGGGATATGGTTTCCGGATTAAAAAACCTTAGCTGCGCCAGTTCGCGCGTGGTACGGATGATCTCCGACCTGCTGAACAATTCTCCCGGCCGTGAACGGATCTCGCGAACGATCACGCGGTCGTTGGTCTTGGTGTTGCCCTTCACCAGCACCCGGTTGATCCTTGCCTGCTTGCCTTCCCTGATCCTGATCTCCAGATCGATGGTGTCGTTGTCTACACTTACCTCCACCGGTACCGCCTGGAAAAACAGGTAGCCGTCGTCAAGGTACAGCGAACTTACATCCAGTCCGGCAGGATTGAACGACAGGTTGGTGTTGAGCAACTCCTGATTGTAGACTTCGCCCTTGCTGATGCGCAAAATGTTATTCAGGTCCTGATCGGAATATTTGGTATTGCCTATCCAGGTGATGTCGCCAAAATAGTAGCGGTCACCTTCGTCTACGGTCACATCGATGTTGATGGTGTTTTCGTCGTGCCGGTAAACGGAATCGCTCACAATGTGCGCATCACGAAATCCGAGCGACTTGTATTTTTCGATCAGGTTTTGCTTGTCTTCTTCAAAATTCTCCTCGATGTACTTTGAAGATTTAAAAATGCGGAGCTTGATGTTTTCATTCACATATTCGCCGGCTTTTGCCACCAGGCTGTCGAACTGAAAACGCAGTGCTGTGGAGACGGTATTCCAGATCAGTACTTCGATATCGTCGAAAGGTCTGAACACCCCTTTCTCCTTGGTATTTTTAAATGTTTTCAGTGCTTTTTGTTCGGACAGGAATTCGTTGCCCTTAATATCGATGTTGTAAATTTTGATGCGATCGTTTTTATCCACATCAAATACCAGGATCACGCTGTTGGCACGTGTGGTATCAGGGATTTGTTCGATGTTTACTTCGGTGTCGAGATATCCTTTTTTGGTAAAATAATCCACGATGCGGTTGCGGCTTGTGGTGAGCATATTGTCGGTGACCACATCACCGCTGGTGATGTTGATTTCATCGCGGATGTTGTCGGCTTCCGCTTTTTTCAATCCCTTAAAACTGAATTTCGCCATGCGTGGGCGCTCGCGCAGTTCAATGTTCAGAAAAATCAGTTCGCCCTGTAGGTCTGTGGCTTTAATGCTCACGTATTCAAATAGCCCCTGTTCCCATAGTTTGGTAATGGCATCACGAAAGTCGTCGCCGGGGATCTTAATTTTCTCGCCCACGCTCAGCCCGCTGATCATGATTAAAACATTATGGTCGAGATATTGCACACCACTGACGGTAATGCCGCCAATCTCGTATTCGCCGGGGTTCATGTAATCGATCTCCAGTTCATCCTGTCCGATGGTAATCTGACCCTGAACAATGAAGGGGATGAAAAGCAGCAACCATAAGCTGAATGCCCTGATCGGTGAAGATGTGGATGTATGTTTTGCCAAGCCTGGTAAGTTCCTCATGCTAAATCTTTACTTTGCTGCTGATCTGTTCGCTTGTACGGCCGAATCTTCTTTCCCTGCATTGATAATTTACAATGGCTTCATACAGGTCTTCCTTTCTGAAGTCCGGCCAGAGTTTTTTAGAAATATAGATTTCCGAATACGCCAATTGCCACAACAGGAAATTGCTGATCCTGAATTCGCCGCTGGTACGGATCAGGATGTCAGGATCCGGAAAATCTTTTGTAAAAAGGTGATTGGATACGAGTGCTTCATCGATATCGTTGATGTCGATTTCGTTGTTTTTTACTTTCCTGGCGATTTCGCGCGTAGCCTGTACAATTTCGAAATGCGAGCTGTAACTCAGGGCCAGGATCAGTTTCATGCCCGAATGCTGCCGCGTTTCTTCGATGGCGCTCATCAGCTTAAGGTAGGTATCTTCTTTAAGTGATTTCAGGTCACCGATGGCGAGCAGTTGAATATTGTTTTCCTTAAGGGTCGACATTTCGCTGTCGATGGTTTTTATCAACAGCCTCATCAATGCCTCTACCTCGTGGGGGGGGCGGTTCCAGTTTTCTGTTGAAAAGGCATACAGGGTAAGATATTCAACCCCCAGTTCGGCGGCTGCTTCGGCGGTTGCGCGTACGGCCTTCACACCGTTTTCATGGCCAAACGTGCGGAATCTGCCCCGTTGCTTGGCCCAGCGCCCGTTGCCGTCCATAATCACTGCCACATGCCTGGGAAGTTTTGCCTTGTCGATTTTTTCTTTAAAGCTCATTTGTTTTATAAACTCCGGATTTTCACGGAAATATGAATACCTGACCGATCTTCTTTTCTTTTAACGGCCTGCAAAAGTATTATTTATTCTTTACATTCTCAAAATCGGGGCATGTTGATTTTTCGCCGATGCTAAACCTGTAAATCAGTGTGAGACCGGCAAATGAATACCAGTCGTTGTTCTGCGGATTGCCTCGCTGCATACCCGGCTGATGCTTCACGGGAGAAGGATCTGAAAGTACTATCGGTAAAACATCCTCCCAATCAGTTTCATTGTCAATAACAATATCCAAATTATTGAAATCAAGTTTATATTCACCGCTAATATCATCGAGGTAATCCGTAAATGTCTTTCGCATTCCCCACTCCAACCCAATGCCGACACGGCTGCCAAGGCTGTATTTTATGCCGAAGCCGAAAACTGCCGACAATCCGTAAAGGCTGTAAGGTTTATCCAATCCTTCTGTATTAATATTATGCAAATGGGTAGACCCCACCTGTGGATCGAAAATAAAAAATCCTGGCCCTGCAAACAGAAAGGGGGAAAAGTAATTGTTGAAGCTGCCGGTGTAATAATCCAGGAAATTAAACTCCATTACGGCCGATAATTCCAACAGCGAAGAAGTAAACCGAAGGTTGCGCATGGTATTTACGCCGCTCACGAGATCATCTCCAGCAATTTCACCTCTGAGCATTTGCCCTCGCAAAGCCCAACGCGAATCGAAATTAAAGCGGATCAATCCGCCGTATGCCGGTCTGGTGAAGAAAAACTGCCTTCCGGGATTTAGTTCCCCAAGATAGTACGACCCTCCGCCAAACACTCCCAGGTCGATGTCCTGTGCCGTGGCAGGCTTTCCAAAAAAAGCAAAAAGCGCTATGATTACCGGTATGATCTGAAATTTGAGCATCAAAAAGCGTTGGTTTATTTTCTGAATGTAGTCCGGTGGTATTCCGTATCCTGATCGGGCACATTCACTGTATAAACAATCCTGAACCCGCTGCTGTTACAGTAAAAAGTGCCGTTGCCCTGAATAATGGTATCGGCTGCATTGTAGTTTATGTTGAAAAAATTTGTGGAATCGTAGTCGAACCTTACTTCGAAATCCTCCCCGAAATTCATGAAATTGCTGATCCTTACCAGGCTGTTGCTTTGCCCCACGAGGCTGGTCTCAACCTGATACGTTGGCTGCACTTCCCCCAGCGGAGCAAGCGTATCGTACGCCATATATTTCCCCAGGTAATTTTGCACGGATTTGGCGATTACTTCAACTTTACGGGTGGCGTAAGCGCGGTTACTATCGATGTCGATAGCGGTGTAGTGGATGTAATAGGTCCCAACGCTGTCGTAAAACAATGGATGATCGATGTAAACGTCTGGCATAGGGATCCTATCATCGTCGTAGATCAACCAGTAACCGCCGGTGTCCGGATATTGGCATCCGAGCAGCATTGTGTCAGGGTTATTCCCCTTAAGGTACAGTAGGGGCGGAATTTTATCGGTTGCCACCTTTTGACATGACAATGCTGCCAGGGCTACGACTACAACTGCAATGAAAAAGCTATTTTTTATGTACATGGGCATAGAAAGCGAAACTCCCTTGTTAAACTCAACTTCTTTGTTTTTAGTATGAGTATGCCGGTATTCCATAGTTTTTTTGGTATCCGGCACAAGTTGAGTTCCACTTTGCTTGCAGGAGGAATAATTATTAATTCCTGTGGTCTTTACCCCAAAGCAGTTTTTCGCGGATTGTGCTGAAAAAATCCTTGTTGGGCAACTGGATGAGGTTAATGCTGAAGCTTGCCCGGTTAACCAGCAGTTCCACGGAGTGGTCGATGGTTTGATATCTTGAGTCGAGACCCACCTGGTAATGTTTGTTGCGCCCGCCCACCTTGATGCGGATGGTGTTTTTATCGGGTATCACAATGGGGCGAACCGTCAGATTGTGGCTGGCAATGGGAGTAATCACAAAATTTTCGCTGCCCGGGGTAAGGATGGGCCCGTAGCACGAAAGGCTGTAGGCTGTGGAGCCTGTGGGTGTGGCTACAATCAGGCCGTCGGCCCAGTAAGTGTTCAGGAATTTATCATCCACATACACATTTACCACCGCCAGCGAATTATTGTCGGTTTTGGTAATCGAAAGCTCGTTGAGCGCATAATTCAACTTGCCGAATAAATTTTGCTGTGTAGTAAGCGAAAGCAATGTGCGCTTTTCGAGGGAATAATTTCCGGCAATCACATGATCGATGGCCGGCAGGATTTCGTCGCGGCCAATGCTGGAAAGAAAACCCAGCCGCCCCAGGTTTACACCCAATATGGGAATTCCCGAATCGCGCACCAGCGTAATGGTATCGAGCAGTGTGCCGTCGCCGCCAATCGAGAAAAGGATGTCGGCCGAATTTTTTAACTCTTCATGTGTGTTGAACGACTCATAGCTGCATTTAATGGACACCTTGTCCTGGATCTTATTAAGAAAAGGCTCATAAACAAGCATGCTGCAGTTCACATTCTTCAGCTTATCGATCAGGTGTTGCAGGTATTTGGCCCCTTCGTCGGTAAAAGTTTTTCCGAATAAAGCTATTTTCATGCGGGTAACAGGTTTTTTTCCTTTAAACAAAGGTAACCTGAATTTTGGAAACAAAGCTGAGGAGAATACATTCCTCAGAGGGTATTTTTAAAATGAAGGAAAACGCCGGGTTCGCCAAGGCCGTTCACAGAGGCCTCCACCCTGATCACAAGGTCGTAATAAGTCACCAGGTCGATTCCGAATCCGGTGCCGATCAGCAGTGTGTTGGACAGGTCGTTGGTTTCGCTGTTGCGAAAAGCTTCCACATATCCCACATCCAGAAACCAGTTCAGGTAAATGGTATAATGGATTTTGGCAAATTTTTCGGAGTTGATAAAATCGATATTTGTGACCCTGGTTGGAAGAAGTGTGAATTTTACAGTATTTTTCGACAGAATAAAACTCTGACCATCGATTACGTAAAGCTCGTAGCCACGTACAAAATTCCGGTCGTACCCCAAACCGCGCTGATAGAAATAGGGCTGGTCGCGGACTGTCGAAAACTTTCCCGACCAGTCGGAAGCCAGATGAAACCGGTTTTTCAGCTTCCAGTACTTCTGGTAAGAACCCAATAGTTCCATCATGCTGATGTCGCCGTTTTTTAAAACCCCGAATCCGCTTCTGGAAAGCGCCCCCATAAAATAGCTTCCGTTGAGCGGATAGACTTTCGAATCCCGGTGATCGATCGTAAACCGGTAGAATATGTTCAGGTATTCATTCACTTCCTCATTGCCAAACGAATAATTGGGATTCAGCTTCAGCACAGTATCACCGAAAACATAATAGTTATAGTTAAGCTGGAGCAGATGATGATGGTAAAGGGTGGGGCGATGTGTTAAACGTAAGTAAGAATAATAGTTTTTAAATAAATATTCATCCCCTGTGTTTACATGCTGAAGTTTATTATCCACGGTTTGATAAGCCACCTCATGATTCTGGCTCCATCCCGCGCCAATGCCCGCGCCGAAAGTTTGCTGGCGGTTGATGTATGGGATGTCGTAGCCGAGCTGGTATTTTTCATCATACCCGAACCGTGCCAGAAGCCACAGGGTTTCCATGCGTCCGCGCACGTTTTCCTTCTTAAGAAACAGCCCGTAGCTGAGCCTGCCGAAATCCTTTTCTTTCCACCAGGTATTGAAATTCCTGTCGGACAGCTCCAGAATAGGAAACGGCCAGATATACCACCGTTCCACAAAGTGAATTTTTACGTCGAGATGAATGAAATGACCGGATGATATCACCGAATCGTAAACCGTAACAAAGTTGAACAGTGAGGTATTGAGCAGGTTGTCGCGCGAATTTTTAAAATTTTTGGCCAGCAGAAAAGCGGGAATGGTATCGCCGGTTTTAAAAGTCAGCTCGCGGAGGATGATATGCCGCCTGGTGGTTTTATTGCCCTGCAGCATGATCGAGTCGATGATGAACACATTCTGATTGTTGCTGACATCAGCATGAATAAAGATGCTGTCGCGCTGAACATCGGCAGGCAAGGCAGTTGATTCCTGCCCGGAAACCCAAACTACGGACAGGCACAAGTACACCAGAAAAAAACTCCTCATCAGTATCTGATTGGTAAATTTTCAAAAATAAGGGATTTGAACTGATATTCGGTCAGCTTTCCGAATTTAAATTTTCAGGAAACTCATCAGGGCATTATAGCGTTCGCGCAGCAGCTCCTCGTCTTTTTCGTTTTCGCCGTAATATGCGTGAATATCATACTGGAAGCGGTTAAAAGTTTGAATAACCGGTTCGATATTGATTCTGTTAAGTTTAAGCGTTACCTGCATCACGGTGGAATCGGGATGTGTTTTGACGGCTGTGCTGAGAATCTTCGTATCGTTCGATTCTACGATGCGGGCGATCTCCACCAGCGAATAATCGTTTTGATGTACATCAAGAATAATAATGCCTCCGGGATTATCCACCGACATGGCATCGGCCAGTTGCGAAAGCAAAATTTCGCCGGTGATCACGCCTATGTATTCGTTGTTCTCGTCGAGAACCGGCAGGAGCGTCAGCTTATGTTCACACATGGTTTTAAGCGCCAGGTAAAAATGTTCGTGAACAGGGATATAATATTTTGGGAGTGCGGTACAGTGCCGCCCCACCAGGTTGTCGTCGTCTTCGGCGGCCAGAAGCTCGTGTTCCGAAATCAGGCCGAGGTAGTGATCGTCCTCAACTACCGGAAGATGGCTCACGCGGTTTTCGTCCATCATCCGAAGCGCCAGGGCCACCCGGTCGCTCTTCTTGAGTGGAACCACCACGTCGCTTATGAGATTGAGAGCTGTCATTGAATATTGGTGTTAAGCAATCTGTTGTTGATTCAAATAACGTTTACTTAAGGGATAAATTACACAAGCATTGTGCCGCAAAAATTCTGCGGATTATTGCCATTCCCATTGGCCTTTGTCGAGATAATCGTCTTCTACAATGCGCAGGTAACTTTCGTAGCGCGATAACGGCATATCGCCACGTTCCACGGCTGCCTTCACAGCGCAGTTGGGTTCGTGAATATGGGTGCAATTGTTGAACTGGCAATCGTGCATGTATTTCCGCATTTCGGGAAAACGTTCCGCAATTTCTTCCCTGCGGAATTCCACCAGCCCGAATTCCCTGATCCCCGGTGTGTCGATAATGTAGCCGCCAAATGAAAGCTGATGCATTTCGGGATAGGTGGTGGTGTGTTTTCCTTTGCTGTGATATTCCGAAATCTTTCCGGTTTTCAGTTTCAGCCCCGGTTCGATGGAGTTGATGATGTGGCTCTTGCCCACTCCTGAATTTCCCGAAAACAAACACACGCTGTCCTTCATGGCTTCTTTCACCATGTCGAGGTTTTCGCCGGTAAGAGCCGACACGGCAAATACAGGATAACCGGCATTGCGGTAAATCGCGGTAAGTTCCTCAAGCCGCTGTTGATCTTCATGGGTGTAAATATCAATTTTGTTAAAGATGATTGCGGCAGGTATATGATAGGCTTCCGCCGAAACAAGAAATCTGTCGATAAAGCCTGTGGTAGTGTAAGGCTCCCTGATGGTGGCTACCAGAAAGGCCAGATCGATGTTGGCGGCAATGATGTGTGAAAGCTTCGAGAGCTTGATCGATTTCCTGATGATGTGATTGCGCCTGGGGAGAATTTCCGTTATGATGCCGTTGCCTTCGTCCTCCTGCAGCGTAAAACGCACGTGGTCGCCCACAGCCACCGGATTGGTAGTTTTGATGCCTTTAATCCGGAATTTGCCTTTGAGGCGGCACTTGATAATTTTTCCATCATCCATGGCTACATTATACCAACTCCCTGTAGATTTTATTACAATACCTTCCAAACTAGTTTAGGTTTTTTGATTTAAATTTTTATTTTTGCTGTAAATTTATATAAAATGATCGGTAGCCAAATTTAATTTTGTTGACATGACCGTATCCGATTTCATTCCTTTGTTCATAGCGCCGGCTATATTTCTTATGCTCATCCTCATGGCTTTAAAAGTCATGGACAAATCCACACACAAATTATTCATGGGTTCATACTTTATGGGGTTGCTTGCCGCAATTCCAATGGCCCTTGTCCTGTATATCATTCATCACTACTGGCTTGAGCATTTCAGCAGCATTCGCCGTATTTTGTTTTTCTCGTTTGCCCTGGTGGGTTTTATGGCTGAATTTTTCAAGTTTATCATCCTGCGATATTTTGTTATTCCCAAGGATTCCGTTACCAAGCCTTTCGACGGGATTCTGTTTTCGGTAATGATTTCCATGGGATATGCCACATTGGCCAATGTATTCTTCTTCTTCGAATGGACTTATTCCGACGATCTTTACGTAGTGCTGTACACGATTCCTTTTGCCAATCTGCTTATCGGGATTATCCTCGGCTTCTTTATCGGCATGGGAAAATTCCGTACCAATCACATCGACTCATTCACCGGTTTGGGCGTGGCGGTCTTTTTCCAGGGATTTTACAATTTCTGCCTCATATCCCACGACTACCTCTTGCTGGGAATGGTGGCAACAGGCACTTTGATTATCAGTATTATGCTTGCGGTAAAATCCCTCAACACCGACCTGAAATCCATGATCTGATGCACCTTTCGGCTCTGTTAAATTATCATAAATAAAACCCGCCTCAGTTGCCGGAGGATTTCATCTTTTTTTATAATTTGTACTTTTGCCTTAACTTTTATTTTCCAACACTTTAGGATTAAAAAAACAAATTTAAAGAATCAAAATATATGGAAAGAATTACAGTAATCGGTGCAGGAAACGTCGGGGCGACCTGTGCAAACGTAATAGCCCATAAGGACCTGGCAAAAGAAGTAGTGCTGGTAGATATCAAGGAAGGTGTGGCCGAAGGCAAAGCGCTCGACATCTGGCAAACCTCCTCTATCAACAATTTCGATACACGGGTGGTAGGTGTTACCAACGACTATTTGCGCACCAAGGGCTCGGGGATTGTGGTAATAACCTCGGGCATGCCGCGTAAACCCGGTATGAGCCGCGACGACCTGATCCGCACCAACGCAAAAATTATCGTGGATGTAACCGAAAAAGTCATCAAATATTCGCCCGAAGCCATCATCATCGTGGTATCCAACCCGCTCGACGTAATGACCTACACGGCGTGGAAAGCAGCCAACAAATCTTCGCGCAAGGTATTCGGCATGGCAGGTATTCTCGATACCGGGAGGTACACCGCCTTCCTGGCCAATGCCCTTGATGTATCTCCCAAGGATATTC
>JBKHBQ010000105.1:0-12198 GCA_046542305.1 Bacteroidales bacterium | reverse complement strand
CCAGGATCTACAAACTGGCGTGCGATGATCACATTATCGTGTTCTTTCGAAAAGAATACTTCCAGGCATTCGAAATCATCAAACGACGGGCTCCAGTTCAGTCCTCCGTCATAAGTTACATAAAGACCTTCTCCCATACTTACCGAAGCTACAATGTTATCGGGATTATTTGGATTTACAGCCAGATCCCAGACTCCGATATTTGCCGGCAGTCCGCCAGACATGGATTGCCAGTTGTCGCCGTAGTCGGTCGATTTATAAACGCCGGCTTTGTTTTCGCCGGCAGCATAAGCCCAGAGTACACCCGGCTGGCCTTCCACCACTTCCAGGTCTTTGATGATTTCTTCGGTGCCGGTAATGGTAAGCTCTTCAGTGGTTGCCCAGTTATCCATCGTACGAACAAGTTTGGCCGGGCTGGAGGGATTCCATATCGGAGTTACGATCCAGTAAATATTCTCATCTTCAGGTGCACGGCGAATGTGAGAAAGAACTTTTGCTCCATTGTCGTTATAAACCTGGGTAGGCGGCTCGCCCCAGTTGGTTTCGCTCTGGAAAATCTTCATTCCGCCCATAAATCCGCCGGGCACGCCCATAAAGGAACGGTCCTGAGTGTAGGGATCGCCGTAAATGTAGTATGACAGCCCAACCATGTTGAGGCCAAGACTTTCGTTACGTTCGCCGGTCTGCAGGTTCTCAGCGAAGTAGCTTCCGTTGGCGGTATAATACAGGTAAGCATCGCCGTTGGGGAATTTTGTGGCATCCAAAGAGGAGATCGACAGGGTTTTTATATCCTTCACATCCCAGTTGGCGCCGTTATCCATGGTTTCTACCACGCGAAAATCACTTCCCACAATTACATGCTCACTATCGAAAGGATTTACGGCAGCGGTTATTCCGTACCAATAAGTATGATATGTGTTTTGTTCAAAAACAATGCTTTCCCAGGTTTCGCCACCGTCGTGGGTTACTACGATCTCATTTTCTTCGAGTGCCCATACATTGTCGGGATTTGACGGATCGATGGTGAGTGTCACAAAACAGTCGAGCTGCTCCGGAGTAAGGGTGATGTCCATTTCGTCCCAGGTCATCCCGCCGTCAGTTGAGCGGAGGATTTTTTCTGTTTCTGCTCCGAATCCTGTTACGGCAAATATTGTTTCAGGATTGCCGGGCACCAACTGTACATCGCCGATAATATCGCCTGGATGGATGCGGTTCCAGTTGAGGCCGCCATCAATGGTGCCGAAAAATCCGCCTTCATCATCGCTCGGGCTTGCACCCAGACCAATCAGCATGCGGTCGGGATCACCGGGATAGATATTCACGGTTCTCGGCGCCAACTCATCATAGTTCAGGAAATCGAATACCTGCTCGAAATTTTCACCGCCATCGGTGGATCTCCATACCGTATTTTTACTTCCTGTAAACCAAACGCCCATGGCCCCCAGCGCCACTATGTTATCCGGATTTTCAGGATCAACATCGTAATCTCTGAGGTTAAGGTGCTGAATATAAAATACCTGAACCACATCCACCACCTCTGCGGTAGCAACATCCAGAATATAGATACCCCTGGTGGGAACATCGGTGCTTAATCCGTCGGAAACCGTGAAATAAAGGTGTGTCGGTTCGTTCGGATTTGCAAATTTAAGGTGTTCTATCACGGCCTGATTCCCGATTACCCGGGGCGCCGAATAAATAGGTTCCCAGTTCTGTCCGCCATCAGACGATTCAAAAATCTGACGGTTGTCGTTAGATGCATAAACCATTCCCTCGTTCTGGGGGTCGAATACAATGGATTTAAAACGGCCGTACCCCGGGCCTTCTATACCTTCATAGGTTACATCAACCTGCTGTTCGGTGTAGGATTTTTTTACTGCATGGGTACTTACCTCGTTTTCATCGCTGAACTGTACCTGTGACTGTACAGGTGCTGACGAAAGAAAGGTAAAAACACAAAGCATTAGTGCGAGTAGTTTTTTTCCGGTTTTCATGATTTAAATTTTTAAATAAAACATTTTTGATTGATGCCGGCAAAGGGAATCAATTTGAAGCTGACAGACTAATTTTGGGCGTGGACAAAGCGTGACATGAACGGGAAAAAGCGTGACATAACCAAAGCGTAATTCGCACAATCAGAGGTTGCAGATATAGGTTTCAAGGTTTTCAGGGCGTTCCAGTCCCAGTTTCTCCTTAAGCCGCATCTTTCTTTTGCGGTACGAAGCAGGGGTAATATTGAACAGCCTGGCAATTTCCTTTCCTCCGAGATTAATCCGCAGATAAGCAATCAGTCGAAGTTCGTTGTTGTTCAGGTCGGGATGTTTTTCCTGCAGGCGTTTGAAAAACCCGTCATGGATTTGTTCGAAATGCACCACGAAATCGTTCCAGTCCTCCTCGATGTCGATGGTGCTTTTCAGCTCACGCTTTAATGCCATAATGTACCTGTCGCCATTTCCGTTGATCTTATCAATCTGATCGATCACCTGGATGATGGTATCGTTTTTTGTGGCATTGATCAGGGCCTTCGAAGAAATCTCACGGTTCTTGGCCTCAATTTCCTCCCTGAACAGCTTTTCCTGCATGACGGTACGCTCCTCGTTCTGCTTCAGTTCTTCTTCGAGCAGCAGTTGCTGGGCATGGCTTTTTTCGAGCTCCAGGGCGGCAATTTCTTCTTTCTTCTGCAAAAGAGCATTTTTCTGGCGCATGTTAATCCATCTCACCCGCATGGTGTAAGCGATCAGCATGCCGACAAGGATTACCGTGGCAATTATGATCAAATTGAATTTCTGCAGGGATTTGTACCGTTCCTGCGCCGACTCCAGTTCCTTTTCAAAAGTGGAAAGCTCGAATCTTGCCTGAAGTTCGGATAGCTTTTCCTGGTTTTTCAGAGATTGAATAGTGTCGTTCAGCGCGATGGTTTTTTGAAGATATCCGTAGGCATCCCCGTAATTTCCTTCGACCTTCGAAATGTCGCTAAGCAGGGTATACGAATCGAAAATCGACTGGAAATCCTTATTCTCTTCCGAAATCATGGCACCTTTAAGTGCGGCTTTCATAGCCGGCTTATTTCTACCCTGTGCATGCAGCACCTTGGCCAGCCGGTTAAAAACAAAAGCCTGCACCGACGGATTCAGTATGGTGTCCAGCAGGGCTATTTCCTGCAGGATCTGCCGCGATTGCTCCAGGTCGCCGGCCAGCTCATAGCTTTCGGCCAGACTGATGTGGGCCAGATAAAAGTTGTCGGATGCCGGCTCGGTGAATTTAATGGCCGATTGCAGCATGATGCGGGCCGTGTCGTATTTTCCCAGATCGTTATAAAGTGTCGCCAGGTTAATGCCGTAATAAGCTGCTTTCTTATCCATCCCCAGATCGATGGCATTCAGGTAAGCTTTCTTGAGGAAGTGCAGCGCCTTTTCCTGCTTGCCGTCGGCATTGTAAACCAGTGCAATGTTGTTCAGGATGGTTTGCTCGTACCGGGCAGGCAGATCGCGAATAGCAATTTCGAAAGCCTCCAGAAAATAATCCAGCGCTTTGGCGTACTCGGATGAAACAAAGTAACAAAGACCGATGTTGTTGATGGCCAGAAACCGTATTCTTGGATTTTGTTCTTCCTCGCCGATTTGCAATGCTTTGTTGAGGTATTCAATCGAAGCTTTCAGTTTTTTGGCATCCCTCAAAAGTATGCCCTTCCTCAGCAGGGTGTCTGCAATGGCAACCGCCTTAAAATCGGCCATTTGCTCATCGATGAAAACCTGTGGATTTTCAGGCAGCCCGATGCTGTCGCCGCTTTGCGCAAAAAGGTTTGAAATACCCAATAGCAATATGAGGTAAATGGTTGTTATGGTTTTGATATTCATGCCCCCAAGTTGTAAAATAGGGTAACGACGGAAGTGTGGAAATATTGGGAGGGGAAGCAGGTGGTTTGCCTCGCCTGAACGCAATGAGGCCGGTTCAGCAGCCTGTTCTTCATCCTCTCATTGGGAGAGAATAAGTTAGTCATGTTTTTTTGGTGATCAGAAAGATAATTAAATGACTTTTTTTACCTTTACAGAAAAATACCCAAAATGAAGCAATTATACACCCTAAACCGGTTTATTGCAATTGCAGCCCTTTTCATTTTCCTCAGTATAAGCGCTAGCGGCTATTCACAGCGATACAACAGTTCATCGGCCAACCAATTCAAAAACGCTGCATTCATCCGGGATACTCTCCGACTGAGCTACGAATTGAAATCTCCATTTTTCTGGAATCTTGCAGCAACACCGGCAAAACAAACCGAAGCCGGCATGTTCCCCGAGATGGATTACACGGGTGATCTGGCTACCGGATACAACCGCGCCAAACTTGCCTGGTACATTATCGATCCGCTGTTTTATGACACCACCGGAAATTTACGCCCAGACAATGTTGGGCCAGATGATCTTTCCGATCCCTGGGCAAGACAAGTCCTGAAAGATGAATTATTTCCGGATAAATCATTTCCCGGAGGAATTCCTCCAAACATGCCCATACTCAACCTGGCGTATCACCCCAGTGAAAGAGGCCCGTACAATTTCGACACAGATGGAATGGAAGGCATTTCGGAGGGGATAACAAGCAATGGCAGGCTCAAAGCACCCGAAAGGCGCTGGGGCGGCATTACCAGGAGAATTGAAAAATATCCCTATGGGCAGGAGCCCGAAAAAATTGTTTCGATTTTGTTCTGGTTAATGGATCCCTTTGTCGACGACCTTGCATCCGGCGGTGACCTGTATTTTAACTACGGCGATATTTCGGAAGATGTGATGTGCGACGCAAAGATGTTTTTCGAACATGGCATTCAGGATCCTGAAATTCCGGGAAATAACGATGTTTCGATCTGGGGTCTGGTGCCTTTGAATCCTCCTCAAAACGAGAATTTTGGTCAACATAGCCGGGAAATACAGGATGCCGGAATGGATGGAATGCATAATAATCACGAAGCAGAATTTTTTCATGAATATCTTGCAGCAATTGAAACACTTTTCGGGGATACCTCCCAGGCATACCAGCGGGCACTTGCCGATCCTTCAGCCGATGATTATCATTATTTCAGGGGATCGGATTATGATGAAGATCCGCTGTATTCCAGTATTCTCGAAAGATATAAGCATTTTAACGGGACGGAAGGGAATTCCCCAACCGACCAACAAAACCCTGAAAATTATCCTATGGCTTCAACAATGTTACCGGATAAGGAGGACTTAGACGGTGATAATATGCTTGACCTTGCAGAAAACTACTATCAGTATAAAATCCGCCTGTACCCTGATGAGATGCAGGTGGGAATGAATTACATTGATCAGGTCTACCATGCAACGGGGATTCAGTTACCAAATGGCCAACAAACCGAATGCAAATGGTACCATTTTAATATTCCGCTCGAAATGCACGAAAAAATTCTTGGTAATCCCCCGCAATTTGAGTCGTGCAATTTCATGCGCATTTTTCTGAAAGGTTTCAGCGAGCCGGTTACCTTAAGATTCGGGACGCTCGAACTTAACCGGATCAGGAACAATCCCCGCATTTTTGATATTGAGGTGACCCCCAATCCCGCTGATACCTATTTTAAAATTGAATTTAGTGAGTTGGTTAAAAAACAGTTTGAATTTACCCTGACTGACATATTGGGAAGAAAAGTATTGGAAGATAATGCAGAGATTTTATATTATGAGCATCGACTTGATGTCTCTCATATCAAAACAGGCTTTTATGTATTAACAATTACCACACCTGATTTCCGGTTTGTTAAGAAAGTTTACATCAAATAACACACATTGTTTTATTACGGCATCAATGAATTCTAAATTATACACTAATTTATGAAATCACTTTTTATTGGCATCATCATCCTTGCCAGATACCATCACAAAAAATGAAGCAATAGGCTTGTCAAAAACTTCAATATGGAATTGAAGGCTTCAGAGAGCTGAACTTTTTTTATCTTTACAGTAAAATATGACTATGTTACCTGTAAATCGTCAGATTAGAAATTCGAGTTTATTATTGTTGCTCCTATTGGTAGGTTTTGGAAAACATTTATCACCAACAATTACTTCAGATGATAATACTGGCTTCAGGGTTGATGTTTCTGACCTGAAGCCAGGGTTATACTTTATGAAAATAGAAACCTCTCATTTGGAACCATTTGACTATTATAAAGTGAGTAAGATTTACATTAAATAGACAGAATTATGTTCTCATGGCATCAATGTGTTTTTACCTTTTACAGGAAATTAGGTCATTCCATAGATAATTTCCCTTCCCAATAAAAATGCCCCTCAAACGCATCTTCCAAACCGGGGTTTTCAGGAAAAATCCCGTACACCGCCGATCCGCTGCCGCTCATGGAGGCATAGAGGGCGCCGTGCCGGTACAGCCGGGATTTGATTTCACCAATCAATGGGTACTTTTCAAAAACGGGCGGTTCAAAATCATTTGTCAGATGTTTTTTCCATTCGGAAACGGGTTGTCGGATGATTTCCATGATGTCGTGCTTCGGCGCCGAGGGTTTTACCCACGCATAGGCTTCCGCCGTGCCGATGTGGATTTCAGGCTTTACGATCACCAGGTGGTATGCTGACAAATCAAGCTGAATTTTACTGAATTCATCTCCCCGCCCAAAAGCGGCCACAGGTTTGTTAAGGATAAAAAAAGCACAATCGCTGCCCAGGCGCCGTGCGTAATCCATCAGCTCCTCATCTGATACATCCAGATCAAACACCTGCCGGGCGAGCTTCAGCATAAAAGCGGCATCGGACGATCCGCCACCGAGCCCCGCTCCAATCGGGATGGTTTTATGTAAATGTATGGTGGCTCCGGGTAAACCGAAATCATCTTTCAGCATCTGCCAGGCTTTCAGGATGATGTTGTTTTGGGTGCCTCCGGGAACTTCCTTGCCGGAAACCATAAATTTGATTTCTCCACCGGAAGAAGGCAATAGTTCGAGCGCCTCGCGCAGGGGAACGGGATAAAATACCGTTTGAATATTGTGAAAACCATCGGGCCGTTTTTCGGTCACCAACAACCCCAGGTTGATTTTTGCATTGGGAAAAACCACCATAAGCCTTGAATTTGAGCGTAAAGATAAAGCCAAAATTAATACTTGCGCCCGTGAACAAAATCCATTGTAATTTTGTCTTTTAAATGGTTTCATCCATCAACAAAAAAACCGCCGATGCCTTTGTTTAATTCGTTTATGTCGTGGTTGATCAAAAAACGGATCCACCAGATCGAACTGTTCATTAAATACCCTCACGATGTGCAGCTTGAGTGGCTGAAAAAGCTGCTTTCGTCGGCCCGCGATACCGAATGGGGCAAGAAGTACGGCTATGCCACCATCAACGACGCCCGCACCTTCAGCCAGCGCGTACCGCTCAACGATTACAACAGCCTGAAGCCCTACATCGAACGCTTGCGCAAAGGCGAACAAAACCTGCTCTGGAACACCGAAATAAAATGGTTTGCCAAATCATCGGGGACCACCAGCGACAAAAGCAAATTCATTCCCGTAAGCAGCGAAGCGCTGGAGGAGTGTCATTACAAGGCTACGCGCGATCTGCTGTCGATATATTTCAATAACCATCCCGACACGCGCATTTTCGAAGGTAAGGGATTGATCATGGGCGGCAGCAGCAGCATCAGCGAAATCAACAACGAAAGCTATTACACCGGCGACCTCTCCGCCATCCTCATCCAGAACATGCCTTTCTGGGCACAGTTCAAAAGCACGCCCAACACCAGCATTGCCCTGATGGACGAATGGGAAAGCAAGATCGAAAAAATGGCCCATGTAACCAAGGATCATGATGTGACAAGCATCTCCGGTGTACCTTCATGGACACTGGTGCTCATCAAACGAATCCTTGAGGTCACCGGGAAAAAGAACCTCTCGGAGGTATGGCCAAACCTGGAAGTGTTTTTCCACGGCGGCGTAAATTTTAATCCTTACCGCCAGCAGTACCGCCAACTGATCGATTCGAAGCAGATGACCTACATGGAAACCTACAATGCCTCCGAAGGGTTCTTCGGCATTCAGGACCGGACAGATCACAACGATATGCTGCTGATGCTCGACTACGGGATTTTCTACGAATTTATTCCGTTTGAAGAACTCGACAATGAAAACCCGAAGGTGATCGGGCTCGACCAGGTGGAAGCCGGAAATAATTATGCCGTGGTGATTTCAACCAACGGCGGCCTGTGGAGGTATATGATCGGCGACACCGTGACCTTCACCTCTACAAATCCCTACCGCATCCGCATCACGGGAAGAACCAAAAACTTTATCAATGCCTTTGGTGAGGAGCTGATCATTGATAATGCAGAAAAAGCGCTGGAAAAAGCCTGCGAAAAAACCGGCGCCATCGTGTCGGAATATACCGCTGCACCGGTGTATTTCAACAACAACGAAAATGCCGCCCACGAATGGATCATCGAATTTGAAAAAGAACCCGACGACACCGATGCCTTTACCGATGCCCTTGATGCCGCCCTGAAATCGCTTAATTCGGATTACGAAGCCAAACGCTACAAGGACATGGTGCTCCGCAAGCCCGTGATCAGGGCCGTGCCAAACAGAACATTTTATAACTGGCTGAAGAAACGCGACAAACTCGGCGGACAGAACAAGGTGCCCCGCCTGTCGAACGACCGCAAATACGTAGACCAAATCCTGGAATTGCTGAAATAAACTTATGTGCTGAAAATCCGACGCTAAGCACCTGCTGTTAAAAACTTATGGCAGCATTTTGCGCCCCGGCATGTACAGCATTTCAATTTCTTTTTATCTTTATCCGTCAGTTGAAAATGATAAGCTAATCAAAATTTACACAACATGCATATAGCAGTCGCCGGTAATATCGGCTCGGGAAAAACTACACTCACCTCGCTCCTGGCAAAACATTTCAATTGGGAGCCTCATTTCGAATCGGTGGACGACAACCCATATCTTCACAGTTTTTACGAAGATATGCGCCGCTGGTCGTTCAATCTGCAGATTTATTTCCTGAACAGCCGTTTCCGGCAGATCGTCAAAATCAGGGAAAGCGGGAAAAAGGTGATCCAGGACCGGACCATCTATGAAGACGCCCATATTTTTGCGCCCAACCTTCACGAGATGAACCTGATGACCACCCGCGATTTCGAAAACTACCGCTCGCTGTTCGAACTGATGGTAAGCTTCATCCAGGCGCCCGACCTGCTGATATACCTCAGGGCAAGCGTTCCGACGCTGGTAAATCAAATCCAGAAACGAGGCCGCGAATACGAAGAATCCATCCGGCTCGACTACCTGAAGAGCCTGAACGAACGCTACGAAAACTGGATTGCCGGCTACGATGAGGGCAAAAAGCTTATCATCAGTGTGGATAAACTCGATTTCACCGATAAGCCCGAAGATCTGGGATTCGTGATCGACCGCATCAACGCCGAGTTGCACGGGCTGTTTTAATGCGCCTGATTGCAACACCATTCACCTTTTTTATGCTATAAACAAAAATGGCCCGGAAAAGCGGGGAACTGCTTAGCCGGGCCGGGGGACACTTATAGTGTTTTATTATGATTACTCGATGCAAATATCCCCGCCTTCGTTACTTACGAATTCGTTTTGCGTGATGTGCGGATTGGCCTCCCAGGTAGAAATGCCGCAAAGACTTGAATACGCAATGTAGTTGTTCATGATGCTTACATTGGTGCCGCACTCGTGAACGGTCACCATGCCGCTGTAGTAATTGCCTCCATAGGTAATCAGGCAGTTTTCGAGTGTCGATCCCGAGCGGGTCTGCGCGCCAAAGAATATTCCCGACCAGTCGCCCGGTGAGGGTGTTCCGGCAGCCGACGTAAACACCACCGGCAATTCTGTGGTTCCCACAGCCACGAGTTTACCAAAGCTGCCGTCGCCCACCGAAAGGTACGCTGAAGGGCCAAACTGCAGGTTTACCCCCGCATTCAGCATCAGTTCGGCATTTTCATCCACGATCAGTCCTTCCTCGATCAGGTAGGGCGCTTCAAAAGCATTCCAGTTGCTGGCACCTTTAACACTTCCGTAAAAAACCCGGATTCCTGAACCCTGATCTGCCGTGATTGTGTTGGAGGCCCCGAATGAGGTGATGGAACCTGCCTCTGCTTCAACGGGCCAGTTGCCGCAGTGGCTGATGCTGTTGTTTTCGCAACTTACAAAAGCACCATCATAAAGAAGGTATACACCTGTTGATTCGCTGTGACGCAGGGTACAGTGGTTCATTTTAAGCTGTGTGTTCTCCATAAACAGCAGCGCGTAGGTTCTGGCATTTCCGCCATATTCGATGGTGCACCATTCCAGTTCGGTAGCCGAAGAGGAGTTGTTGCTGTAAAACATCAATCCACCCCAGTCGCCGGCGGCCGGATTGGAAGATGAAGAGGTAAAGCGGATCGGCCTGGTTTCGGTGCCGATGGCTTTCAGCGAAGCATAGTCGCTGTATCCGAATTCCATAGAGGCATCCGGGCCGAAGCAAATCGTCACACTGTCGCCGATTACCAGATCGGCCACCACCTCAAGATATTCCTCCAGGTAATACGGCACTCCCATATTTTTCCAGGTATTTCCTTTGTTCATACCACCACCTGCATATATCAGAATACCTTTATTTGCCGGAGCTTCTATTTTGTTGGCCGTGCCCATCGTCCCCACCACATTGGCATGCAATTCAAGCGGATGCGAGCCGCAATTGAGCAGGTGATTGTTGTTGAAGGCAATGAATTCGCTGCCGTCTTCCATTACAACAGCGCTTTTAGCGCAATCGCTGATGATGCTGCTTTCGAGCTTCAGCTTCGAGTTGTTCACGATGAGGGTACCATAACCTCCGGCTTTCGAAAATTTGCAATGCTGGAAATTGGTTTTGGTGGTGTTGGTCGCCGAATACAGGTAAATGGCATCCCAGCGCACGTTGTTGTGCCCGGTAAAGGTAATGGGATCATCGGCTGTTCCCACGGCCGAGATCGAGCCGGCAATGCTGTATCCCACGCTAAGTCCGGAGTTTTCCATAAATTTCACCGTGGTACCGGGTTCGATCACCAGATCGGATTCTATGTCGACAATCCCTTCCACGATCCATTCCTTATCGGAGGTCCAGGTTGTGGGAGTGTCGATAATTCCGGTAATGCTTCCGGAAGGTGTGTCGTTTTCGTCCTTTGTGCATGAAGCAAACAGCATGATAGCCGCTGCCACAAATGCCAGTAGTTGTCGATTTTTCATGTCCATTTTTTTAAAAATTTTCGGCCGCAAAATTCCACAATTGCCCCACGAAAAAATTGTAAAAAAGGGACAAATGTTGCCGCTCGACCCGGTAAACATCAGAAATTACCCGACTCGCGAATAAAGCGCTCCAACTGGAAATCATTTTTTATGTATTCACCTGGCGACAATCCGGTAAGTTCTTTAAAATCGCGAATAAAATGCGACTGGTCGAAATACTGAAAATGATGAACCACATCCTGCCATCCAAAGCGTTGGCTGCGTATCATGTCGAGGGCGGCATGACATCTCACGATCCGGGCATATGTGTATGGGCTTATACCCTGCTCTGCCAAAAACCTGCGATTAAGCGTGCGTTTGGTGGCATTTAAATAGTTGGTTACCTCTGGTATGCTAACAAAACCACGCTTTTCGACAATCTTTTGAACGGCCTGTAAACTGAGCAGGGAGGTTCCCGGTAGATTTGCAAAACGCGAAAAAAAATTCGCGCAAAGTTGCAGCCTGGTATTATCGTCAAGATCAGGGTCGGTTATCCTTCTGCAAAACTGCAAACCGTCAATGCCCAGTATCACCTCCGGCTCAGGAAAAAGATTCTGATTGCATTCGCTGATCGGAAAACCAAAGGTTGAATAAAATATGCCCGGTTTAAAAATCACCATCATCGACTGGCTGTTGCCGCTGTTTTTCATAAAAATGCTCTTTTTAGAAGCCGCGGCCAGGGCAAAATAATATCTGGGGAACTGGTGAAAAATGATGCCGTCGAAGCTGTAATATGTCGGATCACCGTATTGAATGATCAGTGCATTGCTCATATTGGGCAGGATCTTTTCCACCTGCATTTCTTCTTTCGTAATCTTTACCAGTAAGATAGCGTGAATGACTTTGGCGACCTCACCAATAGGTTTATACACAAAATGCCACATGTAGTTTTACAAGTTTATTAAGCTATT
>JBKHBQ010000104.1:0-12341 GCA_046542305.1 Bacteroidales bacterium | reverse complement strand
ATCCAGTTTCATCATCGAGCGCGGTTTAATCTCGCCCAGGGTGATGCGTGGCAGCAGCGATTCCTTATACTTAACAATTTCGGCGGGTGCTTGTTTGGCCGGTTGTTCCCGGATCACCCTGGCGCGTTTGCGCATCCGCTCGGCGGTAAGGAAACGGTTTTCGGTGGTGAGTACGCCACCTGCACAACTCTCGTCGCAGGCGCGCAGCTCCAGGAAATCGAAATCAGGCTGATCCTGTTGTTCGAGTTTTTCCAGAAAGTTTATCACATTATGCACCCCGTCGATGGCCATACGTCTTCCCATGGCATGATCGGATTCACCCGTGGTTAGGCTCCACAGCACGCCTTCGGGTGCAAGTGGTTCTACCATCGGCACCGTGCAGGTGTCGCCGGTATCGTCGCATTGCAGTTTCTGATAGATTTTGTTGAAAACCGAATCCATATTGATCACGCCGTCGATCTGCGATTCTTCCTCATCTGCCGGACTTTTAATGGCTGCAATCTTTGCGGCACATTGGGTAAAATAAAATATTCCGGTTTCCCCTTCGGGATATCCCTCGTTTTTCATCCGCAGCCTGATGTATTCTGCGGCCACGTCCAAAGGTGTTTTAAGCAGGATAAAATGATGCACCAGCGCCGGAAATTTTACCTGTATCAGCCTTACAATGGCCGGGCAAAATGCAGAGATCAGCGGCTTGAATTCGGTATTGGATTTCAGGATTTGTTTTACTTCTTCCTTGATGATCTGCACGCCGTGTTCCACTTCCAAAATGTGTGTGAAGCCCATTTCGTAAAGCAGGCTGTAGATTTTGTTGATGCTGTATTTGGATTTGAACTGCCCGAAGAAAACTGCAGGTACCAGTGCAACACGGTATTTGAAGGCAAAGATTTTGTTCAGGTCGTCCTGTTCGATGATGATGGCGCTAACGGGGCAAATCCTGTAGCATTCCCCGCAATCGATGCAGCGGTTGTCCATCAGCCTGGCTTTCCCGCGCCGTACACGGATAGCTGCGGTGGGGCAGACGTTCATGCATTTGGAGCACCCGATGCATAAATCGTCGACGATCTTTAACGCGTGATGAAAATCCTTCATTTTCTGATCCTCTGTTTTTTTTACGTGAAATTCACCCTGAACTCCAACCGTGTGCCCTTTCCTACTTCGCTGGTTATGCCGAGATCATCGACGTTTCTTTTAATGTTCGGCAATCCCATGCCTGCGCCAAAGCCCATTTCGCGAACCTTGTCCGAAGCCGTGGAGTAGCCTTCCTGCATGGCTTTTTCGATATCCGCAATTCCGGGTCCTTCGTCCTCCACCACTACCGTAATACCTTCCATTTCAATCTCCGCATCGATTCTTCCTTTAAAAGCATGGGCTACCACATTCACCTCCGCTTCGTAAAGGGCTACCACCACGCGTTTAATTACGGCGTAATCCACATTCAATTGGTTGAGGATTTTTTTTACCGAACTGGAGGCTGCCCCGGCTTTGCTGAAATTTCCACCTTCTACTTCAAAATCAAACTTCATCATATCGATCAGTATACTGGTTTTATGCCATTAGCAAAAAGAATTCCGCTGGTTTTGAATACCGAGAACGGCGTTTCGAGCAGGGTGATCCCGTTTTGCTGTGCCAGTTCGACCATTTCGGGCGGTGCTTTCTTGCCCCGGGCCAGCACAATCACCGATATGTCGGCCATCTCTGCCGTGCGGATGGTTTGCATGTTGGCAAGTCCCGTGATGAGCAATGGATTGCTGTGGTCCAGCGTCAGCACATCGCTCATCAAGTCCGAAGCAAATGCTTCTTCAATTTTCAGATCACCATCCAAATCACCACTGATGATTCTGGCATTCAACAACTCAACCAGTTTTTTTGTACGCATTTCTTGTGACATTTGAAAAAGGTGCTTGACCTATTATTTGTTACAAAAATAACAATGTTAAAGAAATAACAAAAATTAATTTGCGATATTGTTCAGATGCTCCATTTCCTCTTTTCAGATAGGTTGACGCAGTTAGCCCTGCAATTTTTCTGTTAACAATTTAACAAAAAAAGATGTATTGCAGTCGGCTCCTTGAGGATTCTTTTTATTTTAGCGGTTTAAAAATTTACCTTACAAAAAAATCGCTGATATGATGAACATAGATTGGAAAAGCCTGCCATTCGGCTATTTTAAGACAGACTACAATGTTCGCTGCTACAATCGCAACGGAAAATGGGGCGAACTGGAGATTTCTTCTTCAGAATACATCAACATTCATATGGCGGCCACAGCACTCCACTACGGACAGGAGGCTTTCGAAGGAATGAAGGCCTTCCGCGGAAAGGACGGCAAAGTTCGTGTTTTCAGGTGGGAAGAAAATGCCAAGCGTATGCAGGCGTCAGCCCGTGGCATCATGATGGCCGAAGTCCCGGCGGAGCTTTTTAAAGAAGCTGTTTTTAAAGCCGTAAAGCTCAATGAAAAGCATGTTCCGCCATTCGGGCTCGGAGCTGCCATGTACATCAGGCCGCTGCTTATTGGTTCGGGGCCCGAGGTAGGGGTGAAGCCTTCGAGCGAATACCTGTTCATGGTATTTGTTGGGCCGGTTGGTCCTTATTTTAAAGAAGGTTTTAATCCGGTGACCATGCAGATTATCGGCGATATTGACCGGGCTGCACCTTTCGGTACCGGACATATTAAGGTGGGAGGAAATTATGCTGCCAGTCTCCGTGCACTCGATCGCGGAAAAAAGGAAGGTTTTGCTTCGGTAATTTTCCGCAGCTCGGCCAATCGCGAATACATCGACGAAGCCGGTCCGGCAAATTTCTTCGGGATTAAAGGCAATACCTACATTACACCGGATTCCGAATCCATCCTTCCTTCCATCACCAACATGAGCCTGAGACAATTGGCCAAGGATATGGGTATGGAAGTAGAGCGGCGTCATGTCCGCATCGATGAGATCGGCGAATTTGATGAAGTGGGCGCCTGTGGCACGGCTGCCGTTATTTCGCCCATTAAAAAAATCGTGGATCGCGATACCGGAAAGGTGTTCGAATTTTGTGAAGATGGTAAAGCCGGTCCCGTGAGTACGAAGTTATACAACAAACTTCGCAGCATCCAGGAAGGAACCGAGGAAGATATTTATGGCTGGACCACAGTAGTGGAATAGCATGACAGAATAAAAAGAAAAAAAACCGGGTGTTTCGCCCGGTTTTTTTATTTTTCTGAAGCAGGTTCTTTGATCATTTTTTGCAATGCCTTGATGTTGCGATTAACGATTTCCGTCCGTTGATGTGGCGGAATTTCCCTCAGGTATTTTAATGCCTGTTGGTAATTTTTTTGTTCGTAGTAGCTTGCCGAGAGGTTGGTTAATGCTTCAGGATAATCCGGCAGGATATCGAGCGCAGATAGCAGTACTTGCTGTCCTTTTTGATATTCTCCAAGGTTAATATATGTTTTTCCCAGGTTATTCAGAACCATCACCCTGGTAGGATGATTTTTTACGGCTTTCAGGTAAAATAGCAGAGCCTTTTCGGGCTGATTCAAATTGGCATGGGCCAATCCGCCATACCACGCCACCGGCACGGCTTCCGCATCGATGTTCCTGAAGGTGGTCGGGATTTCATTTGCCAACTGCAGCATTCGTTTCCAGTTGTTTTGAAACTGCGCAGCGCGCGCCTGTTTTACGATCGTCTCGAGTTTAATCACAGAAGTGCTGTACGCAACAGAAAACGCCAGGCACAGAACGGCAGGAATAACAATGGCAAAGCGCGACACCCTGAGCGGCCGGGCCGGCACCATCTCGCGGTGATAAATGCCCACGGCAGCGGAAAGGATCAGCATCAGGTATACCTGGTGGTTGATTCGCTCGAGCGGAAAAGTAAATAGGGATACCGACAGGTAACTAATCAGCCCCCCGAACATAAACAGGATGAAAACTTTTGGGCTGAGGGAAACTGCTGCGGATTTAAAAATTTTGATCATCATAAAAAGGGCATACACGAAAATGGCTGTAAAAATCAAAAACCCCAAGATCCCTTTTTCAGAAAATACCCACAGAAAGTCGTTATGCGGCCTGATCCAGTTGAGCTGGTCTTTTTGAAATTTCTGACCTTTATAATAATATGCCGAATTGATCTTCCAGTTTCCGGCACCTACTCCCTGCAGCGGCTGGTCCTTGATCATTTGACCGGTGATATTCCAGATTTTCAGCCGGTACACATTATTGCCGTATTCAGGATTGAGAATCGAACGCAGCCTTGAAAAAACGGATTCGGGATTGTCTCTTCCAAGAAAAGCCACGGATACAAGCAACCCGAGGGAAGCAGTGACAGCCCCGGCCAGTATGATTATGCGCAATTGCCGGCTAATGCCGAAATGTCTTCCGAATGCCATGAGAACCAGAACCATCGCTGCTGATCCCACAAGCACACCTACCCAGGTTGAGCGTGTTTCGAGAATCACCAAAAAAATCATTAACAAGGAAGTGATAATAATAAACAAAGCACGCAGGATGCCCCGCGCCTGGAATATCCCAAAGCCAACGAAAGGCAGCATCAGCAACAGTGAAATGGCATACTGATTTTTATGGGCCATTAATCCATCCACCAGGTATATCAGCGGTCTGCCATCGGATAGCAGGGTTTCGCTCGAAAGCAGAACTTCGTTCAGATATTGATGTATGCCGATGATCAGCGAGATGATTGCAGAAATCAGGACCAGCTTCGGGATTTTTTCGTGCCAGCCCGGCGTAAACGAGTACATGATGGCGGCAATTCCCGCAAGGATCAGCATCGCGAAACTTTTGCCGGAATCGTAAAATCCTTCTTTGTAATTAATGGAAAACAGCATGGATAGTGCCGTGATGACGGCATATAGAAGCAGCATCAAAAACATTGGATTTCGCAGCACGGAGGTATTAAGCCTGCGATAGATTTTTTTGCTGAATCCAAGGGACAGGAATATGAGAAGCAAAATGCTCAGACCGAACAGCCTGGGTGTCAGGGTCGGATCTAAGATCCGCTCAGCATACACCAGCGGAAGAACAATGATCAATCCCGTGAAAAACAGGTAAAAGGCTGCCTGATAACCGGTACCTGACCGGCCTTTAATTGTTTTTTGTTTTTTGCTCATCCTTTTCGGTAATTGTATTTGCAAATTCGCCCTCATGCAAACTTACATCATTCACCTGAAAAAATATGCTTACCCCCAAAAAATATCAGCAGATGTGTAGATTTGCCGATTGAAGCGGTTAACAACCGCAACATTCACTCTTCACGATGAAAATGAAAATAGGCATTCTGGGCTCCCGTGGCATTCCCAATCACTATGGAGGGTTCGAACAGTTTGTTTCGCATCTGGCACCTGCGCTCGTTGAAAGGGGCGCGCGGGTGTGGGTTTACAATTCGCACCTGCATCCTTACCGCGGTTCCCGGTGGAAGGGGGTGAACATTATCCGCTGCCATGACCCGGAGGACCGCCTTGGAACGGCAGGGCAGTTTGTGTATGATTTCAATTGTATTCGTGACAGCCGGAAAAGAAATTTCGACATTCTTCTTCAACTGGGCTACACCAGCAGTTCGGTATGGTTTCGCCTGTTGCCCGAAGGCCCTGTGGTGGTTACCAATATGGACGGGCTGGAATGGCAAAGAAGCAAGTATTCTGCTCCCGTTCGCAGATTTTTGAAATATGCCGAGAAACTGGCCGTGTGGAGCAGCGATGTATTGATCGCCGATTCGGAAGCCATTCGCGATTACCTTTCGGCCCGGTATGCTGCAAATGCCGAATATATTCCCTATGGTGCCGGTATTTTTAATGATCCTGACCCGGCGACTGTGGCTGCGATGGGATTAAAGCCAAAAGGGTATTTCCTGGTGATCGCACGTTTGCAGCCCGATAACCATGTCAGGGAAATAATAGAAGGTGTGCAGGGATCGTCAAGCGGAATGCCGCTTGTGATTGTGGGGGATGCCTCACATGGTTTTGGAAGGATGCTTCAGAAAAACTATTCCGGCCGGGTAAGATTTACCGGTAGTATTTACGATCAAAAGCTGCTGAATAACCTCCGGCATTTTTCGGCTCTTTATTTTCACGGACACTCCGCCGGCGGCACAAACCCTTCGCTGCTGGAAGCGATGGCTGCCCGGGCGCTGATCTGTGCTCACGACAATCCATTCAACCGTTCGGTACTTAACCGGAATGCCTTTTATTTTAAATCTCCGGATGATATCCCGGGGGTAATTCGCCGTTTGACACAGATTAACCCTGCTGAATACATAGATAACAACCTGAGGATCATTAAAGCAAAATATAACTGGCAGCTTGTGATCGATGCATACCAGCGTTTATTCACCCGCATGCTGACCTGAAAAAATCTACGGCTTCTTTCTTTTTTTGGTTTCTTACCCTACATTTGTCAAATCAATTTAAAAGTAAAGGTGTGTCAGTAAGATATTCCAAATATATACCTGCAATTTCGGTAGCCGGCGATTTCATAATCCTCAATGCATTGTTTGTGAAGGTGTTTTGCCTGATGCATCCCGAAAAAAATTGCCTTGCCTCCGGATACCTTTTATTTTATGCATACCTGAATCTTATCTGGTTTGTTCTGGTGGTCATCTTCGGGGCAAACAGAATCAACCGTAATACCCGGAAAAAGCAGTTGGTTTATACCTATATCAAAATCATTGTTTTTTATTTCTTCCTGTTTCTGCTTTATTTTCAGCTAACGCCGCTGTCGTACTTTTCGAGGGATGCGATCAAATATCTTTTTCCGGTATATTTTATTTTGCTTCTGGCATGGAAGTTTTCGTTGTATTATGCTTTTTTATATTACAGAAAACTTGGCTACAACTACCGTAATGTATTGATCCTGGGATACAGCAGCAAAAGCCGCGAGCTCATGAACTATTTTGTGGGAAATGAATGGAATGGCTATCGTTTTCTGGGTTTTATCGATGACCGGACAGACAAGGAGAATAATATCGTTGGGTCATGGCATGATTTAAAAAAATGTATCGAACAGAAGGATATCCACGAGTTGTATTTGTCATGGGACCGAATCCCTCAGGAATCGATGGTTATGCTTACCGAGGTGATCAATCAGTTTCCACTGCGGGTACGCATTGTTCCTGATCTGGGAGCATTTTCGTTTAAGGCCATCGAAATGGTGAATTACGACCTGGTGCCGGTCATACAAATTCATCCCGGACCACTGAGCTACTGGTACAACCGACTCGTAAAACGCCTGTTCGATATCGTGCTTTCGCTGCTGATGATCATTTTTGTGCTTTCGTGGATGTGGCCGCTCTTGTACCTGATTTCCCTTTCCGGCAGCGGGGGATTGCTTTTCAGGCAGAAACGTACGGGTGTCGACGGCGGGATTTTTACCTGCCTGAAATTCAGAACAATGTATTGCAACCATGAGGCCGACCAGGTACAAGCCTGTAAGCACGACAGCCGCATTACACCGGTCGGAAGATTCCTGCGCAAATCCAGCCTTGACGAACTGCCGCAGTTCCTCAACGTGCTGATCGGGCAGATGTCGGTAGTGGGGCCTCGCCCGCATATGTTGAAGCACACCTCGGAATACCGGCACATGGTGAAGCGGTTTATGCTTCGGCACACGGTGAAACCCGGAATTACCGGTCTGGCCCAGGTTCGTGGCTTCAGGGGTGAGGTACACGACCTTTCGGATATCGAAAACCGGGTAGCGCTGGATGTGAATTATGTGGAAAACTGGTCCTTTGGCCTCGATCTCAAGATCATCTACCTGACGGTAATCAATGTGGTAAAGGGCGATACAAATGCCTACTAACAGCGAGGGTTTTATTGATGGCTACAGGATCAAACACCCCCTGATCAAAAAAAATCACCTCCGTTATTCACAATTCCTGTTTGTAACTTCCGTTGATAGCAACTGAACAATCGCAGGCGAAGCACTATTTTTGTCTGCAACGCAATGAAAGATATGACAACGGAATATAATGAAGATATAATCCGGTCGCTCGACTGGAAAGAACATATTCAAACCCGCCCTGGCATGTACATTGGCAAGCTGGGCGACGGCTCGTCGCAGGACGATGGAATTTACGTGCTCATCAAGGAGGTTATCGACAACTCCATCGACGAGTTCGTGATGGGCCACGGAAAAAAAATCCTGGTTACCATCGAAGACCGGACGGTTTCCATCCGTGATTTCGGTCGTGGCATTCCCCTGGGAAAGGTAATAGATTGTGTGGCCAAAATAAATACCGGCGCCAAGTACGATTCAAAGGTGTTTAAAAAATCTGTGGGACTCAATGGGGTAGGGGCCAAGGCCGTAAATGCGCTCTCGTCATATTTCAGGGCCGAAGCCATTCGTGAAGGCAAACGCAAAGTGGTGGAGTTCAATGGCGGCGCAGTGGTTGACGACCATCCGGTAACCGACACGGAGGAAAAGAACGGCACCATCATTACCTTTAAGCCCGACGAAAAATATTTCGGGAGTTATCATTTCATCCCTGAGTATGTTGAGAAACTGCTTTGGAATTATGTTTTCCTGAATAACGGCCTGAGCATTTATTACAATGGCGAGCGCTACTTTGCAAAGAACGGGCTGCTCGATCTGCTGGAACGCAACATTAACGGAGGCGCCCTTTATCCGATCATCCACATCCGCGAGGAGGATTTTGAATTTGCTTTCACCCATATGGCCACCCAATACGGCGAAGAATATCATTCGTTTGTTAACGGCCAAAACACCACCCAGGGCGGCACCCATCAGGCGGCGTTTCGCGAATCCATCGTACGCACCATCCGCGAGTTTTATAAAAAGGATTTCGATCCGGGTGATGTGCGTGCTTCTATCGTGGCTGCGCTCAGCATAAAGGTACAGGAGCCGGTTTTCGAATCACAAACCAAAACCAAACTCGGGTCGCAGTACATGGAACCCAGCGGCATGACCATCCGCAATTACGTGAACGATATCGTGAAGCGCAACCTCGACAACTATCTTCATATAAATCCGGAGGTGGCGGATGTGATGCTTCAGAAAATCCTGCGTTCCGAAAAGGAAAGAAAGGAAATAGCCGGCATTAAGAAACTGGCTCGCGAAAGCGTGAAGAAGGCGAGCCTGCACAATAAAAAGCTGCGCGACTGCCGGATTCATTACAATCAAAATCATGAGCGCCGGCTCGAAACCACACTCTTTATCACCGAGGGCGATTCGGCCAGCGGATCCATTACCAAATCGAGGGATGTGAATACCCAGGCGGTTTTCTCATTAAAAGGGAAGCCTTTGAATTCATATGGCATGAGCAAAAAAGTGGTTTACCAGAACGAGGAATTCAACCTGTTGCAGGCCGCACTCAACATCGATGAGGATATTGAAAACCTCCGCTACAACAATATCGTGATCGCCACGGATGCCGATGTGGATGGCATGCACATCCGCTTGCTGCTGCTTACTTTCTTTCTGCAGTTTTATCCCGACCTGGTAAAAGCCGGCCACCTGTATATTCTTCAAACGCCGCTGTTCAGGGTGCGAAACAAGAAAGAAACCATCTATTGCTATGATGATGACGAGCGGCAAAAAGCCATCCGGAAATTAGGTGCTAAACCGGAAATTACGCGGTTTAAAGGCCTGGGCGAAATCTCCCCTGACGAATTCAAGCACTTTATCGGTTCCTCCATGCGCCTCGATCCCGTATTGTTGCGCAAAGGTCAGTCGCTCGATGATATCCTGTCGTTTTATATGGGTAAGAACACCCCCGACCGCCAGACTTTCATCATAGATAACCTGAGATTTGAGGAAGTGATGGTGGAAAATGCCGTTTGATTTTGTTAGAGTCAATTACCATTATAAATTTATTTCAAAGTTCTATATTTGCGCCTTGTTTTTCAGCAATTAAAATCAGAAAAAATGAACGATAAACTTCAGGAACTAACCCAAAAGATTTACAATGAAGGCTTGGAAAAGGGCAGGAAAGAGGCAGACGAGATTGTGGAGAATGCCAAAAGAGATGCCGACAGGATTCTGAATGAAGCCCGGAAGCAGGCGGAAGAGTTAAGGGAGAAAGCTGCGAAGGAAGCCGAAGAACTAAAAAAGAATGTGCAGTCCGAGCTGGCCATTTCTGCCCGCCAGTCGGTGACGGCCATCAAGCAAAGAATTACCGATCTGGTTTCGGATAAAGCCGTAAAGGATGCCCTTGGCAAAGCATTCGACGATAAGGAGTTTATCAAGGAAATGATCATCAAACTGGTGAATAACTGGGGTGACATCGAAAAATCGGATAAGGATGTGGTGGTTTTCCTTTCCAAAGAGGATCACAAAAAACTGGAAGATGCCCTGATGGCAAAAGCCGCCAAAAATATCGACGGCAGCCTCGAAATCGAATTCGAGGAAGGCATCAGGAGCGGATTCAAAATCGGCCCTAAGGACGGCAGTTACAAGATCAGTTTTACAGAAAAGGATTTCGAACGCTTCTTTAAGCAATACCTCAGGCCGCGTACACAGAAACTCTTTTCCGAAGAAAAGCAGGAGCAGTAAAGCATGATGTTCAAGCAGAACTATTACTACCTCATCGCAGGTCTGCCCGATATTTTGCTCGACGAAAGCCGTACCAAAATTTCGGTGGCCGACCTGTTGGAAGAGATAAAGGTACAGTTGCATCCCGACGACTACCGTTTGCTGCAGGTGTTGTTCCTGAAGTACGACAATGCCAATGTGCTGAACCTGCTGCAAAAACGTAAATGGGCATTCGACAACCAGGGAATCTATTCACAGGATTTTCTCGAAGAACAGATCAGGGAACCGGATGATCGCATCCACAAGTATCTGCGAAGGTTCATCGAGGAGTTTAAATCCGGTGAACGCGATAATCCGGCAAAGCCCTGGGAAAATGTGCTCGAGGAGTATTATTTCGACTTCCTCCTGACTATCGACAATGACTTTGTGCGTGAATGGTTCAGGCTTCAGCTTAACCTGAACAATGTTACCACTGCGTTAAGCTGCAGGAAACATGATATACCGGCAGAAAATCAGCTTATCGGAAACAATGAGGTGGTGCATAGCATCCTGCGAAGCAATGCCCGCGATTTTGGCCTTTCGCAGGATTTCCCTGAGATTGAGCAGATCCTTGCCGCCTGGGAACAGGAGAATATGCTGGAGCGTGAAAAAGCCCTTGATACCATTCGCTGGGACTGGATCAACGAAAATACCTTCTTTCATTATTTCACCGTTGAGCGGGTGATCGGATACATCCTGCAGCTCGAAATGGTGGAACGCTGGATGGCACTCGATCGCCAGGAAGGCGAGCGTATGTTCAGGGAGTTGCTCGAAAAGCTGGGAAGCAGCTTCGAAATGCCGGAAGATTTTCAGTTGCAACACACTAAAAGGAAATAATCACTAAAAATTTCAGCCGCATGAAAAAGGTAAAATCCGTATTGCTGGCGATTGTCTTTCTGGGGGTAACCCTCAGCCAGACTTCCTGTATCGGTTCGTTTCAGATGACCAAAAATCTTTACCACTGGAATAAAAACGAAGTGGGCGGAAAATGGACCTCCGAGCTGGTGTTTCTGGCTTTCGTCATCATTCCTGTATATAGCGTCACCCTGCTCGCCGACGGGATTGTGCTCAACAGCATTGAATTCTGGACAGGCTCCAATCCACTGGCCATGAAAAAGGGGGAAAAGGAAACCAGGATCGTACAGCACGACGGAAATGTTTATCGCCTGACGGCTGAAAAGTACAGAATAGGCGTTGAGAAAATCGGTGGCGAAAACACCGGTAGCGAAGGTGAATTCATCTACAACGAATCCAACGCACAATGGGTATTTGTAAGCGGCGATCTGAGCTATCATCTGAAAGTGGCTGAATAGATCCTGCTGTATGTACCATTGAAATTTTTAAAAAAAACTAAAAGAAATCAGATAAACTCATGACAAAAGGAGTAGTAGCTGGAATTATTGCCAACCTTGTGATTGTGGAAGCGGATGGCCCGGTTTCACAAAACGAGATCTGTTTCATTAAGCTGGGCGACACTTCGCTGATGGCAGAGGTGATCAAGGTGATGGGCAAAAACGCTTATGTGCAGGTGTTCGAGAGTACGCGAAACCTCAGGGTGGGCGATACTGTGGAGTTTGCCGGACATATGCTCGAGGCCACCCTTGGCCCGGGAATCCTTTCCAAGAACTTTGACGGCCTGCAAAACGACCTCGACAAGATGAAGGATGTCTTCCTCAGGCGGGGCGAATATACCAACCCGCTCGAAGACGATGCAGAGTGGGAGTATAAGCCCCTGGCGCGTGTCGGCGACCTGGTGGAAGCCGGTTCGTGGCTGGGCGAGGTGAAGGAAAACTGGATCAATCACAAGATCATGGT
>JBKHBQ010000103.1:0-12412 GCA_046542305.1 Bacteroidales bacterium | reverse complement strand
TGGGTTAATACGAAAGGTGCATCTTCGTACCCTCAAAACAAATAAACAAAAACTGAAATGGCAGGAAGGAACTTTATACGTTTGGTTGATGAAATATGCCCGGCAGACTTTAGCGCCGAAATGCTGATGCACTATCTGAGAGATTTTTTACGTCATGATAAAATCCATATTTTCCCTCGTAGTATTCTGATTCCAAGCCATGTTGAAACCGTACACCTTCAGCATGGCTTTCTTCGGTTCATGCTTAACTAAACCCAATATCCCATCTCAACTGTGCCGGAAAAGCCTTTTTCCGGTACAGTTTTTTCATGTCATTGCGTATGCACAAACAATACATTTATCCGCAGGATCTGCACATCCACACCATCTACTCCCGCAACGATTCGGCCGTGGTACCCGAACAAACCCTCGAACTGATCTACAACCTGGGCCATGCAAGAATTACCGGTATCAGTGACCATATCGAGGCCATGGACCTGGAGGAGATCAACGGGGAATACATCCCAAAGGTCCGTTCGTTCGGGTTTAAGGCTGGTGTGGAGGTAGACGGCTTCCGTTCGGTGGAAAAGGCGCTGAAAGCGGAGGTGGATTATTACGTGTACCATTGCCGGGACAAAGATATCGATTACTACGGCGCCGAGCTGCTGCTCGAAACCTCCAAACCACTCATCATCGCACATCCCTATGCCATCGGCACCAACCTGGAACGGGTACCCGGGGGATGTTATGTGGAAATAAATAACCGCTACGTGTGGAGGTACAACTGGCGCCGCGAACTCTCGCCCTTTACCGACCGCTTCCGCTTTGTAATCAGCTCCGATGCCCACCAGCCCAACTGGCTCAATCAGCATGTCGCCCGGCATGTAGCCGGAGAGCTGGGTATTGAGGAAACGATCCTGTTCTGATTATTTTCAGTATGTTTTTTTTAAAAAAGTCTTATGTTTGATGCCGTAAATGGCTGAGATGGCACCACATAAAGGCATAGGGCGCAATGCTTACGAAACAATATTCCGCGACCACTATTCTGCGCTGGTCAATTTCGGGATGGGTTATGTGCACGATCGCGACACTTCCGAAGAGATCGTGCAGGAGGTTTTTCTTAACCTGTGGCAAAAGCGTGATGAGATTTCGCCTGGCGGCAATATCAGGTCGTACCTTTTTACCAGCGTAAAAAACCGCTGCCTGAATTACTTGCGCGACCACCGCAAATTCAGGAGCGAGATCCTCGACCTGGAGGTGGAAGCCGCCGCAGAGGAGCCTGATATGCTGCAGCAGGCCGAAACCATGCAAAGGGTGAAGGATGCCATGGACAAGCTGCCGGAGAAATGCCGTGAGGTTTTCGAATACAGCCGCTTTGAGGATATGAAATACCGCGAAATTGCTGAAAAACTGGGCATTTCGGTAAAAACAGTGGAGGCACAAATGTCGAAGGCGCTGAAAATACTCAGCCACGAACTCAAAGATTTGATAATACTTATCATTGCATGGCTGCAACTATGGAAACTATAATCGTAATGGAAGCCTGGGAAGCCATCGCGCTGGGCGTTTTCACGCTGATGATGGGGTTGGGAATCGCAGGCGTATGGACTGCAGATCTTGCCTCCGGAAAGTTCAGCGGGCATGGTGGTTTCTTCAGTTGGCACAATGATGCCGGCGAACCGCTATGGACACACGTTCTGGCCGAATACCTGACCGCCACAGGATTGATTGCTGCGGCTGCCGGAGCTTTCGCGCAGGCGGTGTGGGCCGTACCGCTTTCGCTGATATTCCTGGGGGCGCTGGCCTATACTTCGCTGAACAGCCTGGGATGGACCTTTGCACGGAAAGGCAGGACCGGTTACGCCATTCCGATGATCACCGGCCTGGCAGGAAGTATTTTTTTGCTATGCTTAATTTTGTGGTAACGGGAATAGGGGTAAATGATGAACCAGGTGTAAAGAAAACAGAGAAAGAACAAATGTCTGATGACAGATCACATATCGATTTTGAAGCGCTGACCGCGAAATACCTTTCGGGCGAAGCCACTGCGGACGAAATCCGCCTGCTGGAGGATTGGGTGAAGGCGGACGAAGGAAACCGGCGGCAGTTTGTTGCTTTCAGGCGTGCGTGGCGAATAAGCCGGCCGCAGGAGCCTGTAAATACGGATGCCGCCTGGAAAAAACTGCAATCACGAATGCCGGTTACCGGAAAGGTGGTGGGCATGAGGCCGCCCTGGAGCAAATTGATGCGCATTGCTGCCGTGGTTGCTTTATTTATCGCTGTTGGCTTCGCCCTTTATCAGATGTTCGCCGACAAAACCACCGTACTGATGGCTTACGACAGCGTAGCTACCGAAACGCTTCCCGATGGCAGCCGCGTTACCCTCAACCGCAATTCAAGCCTTAGCTATCCCGAAAAATTCAGTGATGATCAGCGGAAAATCACCCTGGATGGAGATGCCTTTTTCGAGGTGGTTGAAGATCCGCAGCGCCCGTTTCTGGTGGATGCCGGCAATTTACGGGTGCAGGTGCTCGGCACCTCGTTTTATGTAAACAGCGGCGGAACAGACCGTACGGCAGAGGTGGCCGTAAGCACCGGCAAAGTGTCGGTTGCGTCGGAATCGGCGGGCGAGATGGTGCTGCTGCCTGGTGAAAAAGCCGTCCTCGATCCGCAGGGAAGCACCCTGAAAAAACTGAACGTTTCCGATCACAACTTTCTGGCATGGAAGACAAAGAAGCTGGTTTTTGAACATGATAACCTCTCCGCAGTCGCACAACAGATCGAACAGGCCTATGGCGTGCAGATTGAATTTGCCGGTGAAGAAACGGGCAGTTGCAAGCTTACAGCCACCTTCGAAGATCTCCCGCTGGAAGATGTATTCGGCATCATTGCAGAAACCCTGAATGTGCAAATCACCAAAAAGGATGATATATTTGTGATTCGGGGTGAAGGCTGCAAATAGCCGCACAGTAATAAATCCGCCATGCCAAAGCACCTGAAATACGTGATGTTGCTGCTGTGCATACTCCTTTGGGGCCATGCTCAGGGGCAGGATAAGCCGCTGCAGGTACGCGTGAGCATCGAGGCACGGCAGCTTTCCCTCGACAGCATTTTAAGCCGGATCAGCAATCAGGCAGGCGTCAGGTTTTCGTACAACAGTTCGGCCATACCTTCCGGTCAAAAAATCGATTTAAGCATCCACGACCAACCGCTAAGGGTGGTTCTCGACAGCCTGTGCCTGAAAATCGGGGCTGAATACCGGCTGATGAAAAATGTGGTGATCCTCAAACCGGCGACACAGGTACATGTTGTCAGGAAGTATACGATCAGTGGTTTTGTGCGCGAGGCGGAAACCGGCGAAACCCTTCCCGGCGCCACCGTCATGGTTGCCGATACAGCCATTGGCACAATCACCAATTCATATGGCTTTTATTCGATCACGCTGCCCGAAGGCCGGTATGCTCTCGGGTTTTCTTTTGTGGGCTACATCACCCATCATGAACAGGTGGAATTGACCGGCCACCTGAAGCTGGATGCCGCACTGGGTTTTAATGCGCTGCAGTTGAGCGGGGTGACTATTAAAAATGATGAAACCGCCGAATTGATGAACAGAAGTCAGATGAGCAGGATCAGGGTGAATCCGCAAAGCCTGTCGGCGATGCCTGAATTTGCCGGAGAGGTGGGACTGATAAAAAGCCTGCAGTCCTTGCCCGGCATCAAGCTGCACAGCGACGGGTCGGCATTTTTTTTTGTGCGCGGCGGCAACAAGGATCAAAACCTGATCCTGATCGACGAGGCCCCGGTGTATAATCCCGCCCATCTTTTCGGGTATTATTCCGTTATCATTCCCGAAGTGGCCAAGGAAATTGAAATCTATACCGGCGACCTGCCGCTGGACAATGGCGACCGGCTTTCGTCGGTGATCGCCGTGACCACACGCGAAGGTAACCTGAAAAGGTTATCGCTGGAGGGGGTATTGAATCCGTTCGTATACCGGCTTTCGGCCGAAGGCCCGCTCAAAAAAGATAAAAGCTCGTTTTTTACCTCCTTCCGGCATTCCAACTTCGGATGGATCATCCGGCGCGAAGCCCCCGAAAACGACCTGTATATGCTGGATGTGAATGCCAAATTCAACGTTTGGCTAAATCAGAACAACAGGCTGTATTTTTCTTTCTTTTACGGGAAGGACAACCTGACCAACAACACCAACGGCGGATTCGGCGGAATACGCTGGCACAATGTGGCGGCCACCCTTCGGTGGAACCATGTATTTGGCCCCCGTTTGTTTTCCAACGCGACGCTCTATACGGGAAATTATGATTACTCGCTCTTCACCGGTGATTTGGAGTGGAACTCATCGATCAGTAACCTGAGTTTTAAATATGATCTTTCCTTTTACGCCAATCCGGATTTCAGTCTGAAAACGGGGCTGGCCCAGACTTTCCACCGGTTCAATCCGGGAAATCTTGTACTGGAGGAGCCCAACGCTTTCATTCCGCAGGTTCCCGAAGCCTATGCCACCAAACTGGCGCTGTACCTTAGCTGGGAGCACAGGATTTCCGAAAGGTTTTCCTATAAGGGCGGATTCAGGATTCCGGTGTGGGCCAACAGCGGCCCTACCCTGATCTATCAGTTCGATACGGCGTACCAGGTTACCGATACGCTGGTCTTTCAGAAAAATGAGCAGGTAAAAACCTACATCGGCTTCGATCCCCGCCTGAGTATCAAATATGCGTTCACACCCACAGCATCGCTGAAATGGAGTTTCGGGGTTTATCATCAATACCTCAACCTGATCTCCAATTCGATCAGCCCGTTCACATCTTTCGAGATCTGGCTCCCCGCCGGCATCAACATCAAGCCACAGCGGGCCGAAATGACATCGCTCGGGTTTTATAAAATTTTTGGCGATGGTGCCGCCGAACTGAAATTGGAAAGCTACTACAAATGGATGCACAACCAGATAGATTATGAGCCTCACGCAAGTTTGCTGCTAAACCCCTTCGTGGAGGGCGAACTGAGGTTTGGCAAAGCACGCAGTTATGGACTGGAATTTTTGCTGAGGAAAAACAGCGGCAGGTTCACGGGCTGGCTTAGCTATACCTGGTCGCGTGTGCTGAAGAAAACTGAGGGCCTGAATGGTGGCAGGGAATTTCCGGCCTATTACGACCGTCCGCATGATCTGGCCCTGTTTATGGCTTACCGGCTTTCGCCGCGGGTTACCTTTTCGGCCAATTGGGTATATTACACTGGTTCAGCCATTACCACTCCGTCGGGCTTTTATGAATACAACGGCTATCAGGTGCCGTGGTACAGCGGTAAGAACAACGACCGGCTTCCCGATTATCACCGGCTCGACCTGGCCCTCGCATGGATGCTTAACAAACCAGGAAATAGCTACAGGCACAGCCTTACATTTGCCATCTACAATTTTTACAACCGGCATAATCCCGTATCGGTAAATTTTAATAAAATGGAAACAGAAAACGAAAACTTTGTGGTTCCCGCAAACCTTTACGGCACCGAACAAATCGTGACCACACAAAAATTCCTGCTCGGCGTTTTGCCTTCCATCACCTATAAATTCAGCCTATGAAAGCAGGTAAGTTAAATATCGTCAGGTTTGGTTTGCTTCTGGTCATTTCTGTTTTCGTGCAGGTTTCCTGCGAAGAGAAAACGGAGTGGCCCATCGATGCCGCTCAGCAGCAAACCGTGGTTGTGGACGCAATTATAACCAACGAATACAGCCGGCAGGAGATCAGGCTTACCAGGCCCTATCACGACCTGAACGGCCGGCCGGAACCTGTCCGGGGCGCAGAAGTTTACATCAGCTTCGACACCACCAGCATAAATTTCTACGAATCGCCGGCCCTGCCGGGATATTATTTTACCGGCGGCCCTGCTGCCGCAAGCGTCGGCAGGGAATACACACTGGTGATAAATGTGGACGGGAAGGCCTATTCCGCCGTGGCCGCAATGGAACCTGTGGGCCCGGCCAACAATCCGGGGTTTCAGCGGAACTATGGCACCGGGCTTTACCGGCTGCAATGGAACAATCCGCAATACAATCCTTTCGAACAGGCCATGTATGAAGCCGTGATCTCATGGTCGCACCTGGTGGATCCTTCGATTCAGGATACCCTTACCTATGCCCGGCTGATGTATTATACCCTGAGCACCATTGATGTGAGCTACAATATCTTCCCGCAGGATGAGGAAGAGGTTTGGTTTCCGAAATACAGCTATGCCATCGTGAAGAAATACTCGGTGAGCGATGATTATGGAGCCTACCTCAGGGCGTTGCTTGCCGAAACCGAATGGCAGGGCAGCCTTTTCGAACATGCACGGGGAAACCTGCCTACCAATATTACAAACGGCGGACTCGGGTATTTCAGCATATGTGCCGTACTGACGGATACGCTGGTGGTGCAGTAGGATAACCACCCTGTATCTTCACCGGAAATGAACATATATTCCACGGGCAATGGATGATGAAGTTGCTTTTACAGAAAAAATTCAGGAACGCATAGGGGTAAACCGGAGATGAGGTGTATTGAGGGTGAAAAACATTTTACAAACCTAAAAATTTATAGCAATGAAAAAGACAAGTGTAATTCTGATCCTCACCGTAGTGATTTCGGCAGCTTTCTTTCAGTCGTGCAAAAAAGACGATGTACAACCCACACCACAACAGGAAAACATCATGCCCGAGCGGTTCGGCGTGGATATTCCCGGTGCGCTTAGCGCCCAAAGCATGTACAAGGACGCCAACGTGGACACCCTGCAGGGCAACGATATTTACAGCCACCTCCGCACCTTTATTTTTCTTGGAGAAAACGCGGCCGAAACCATCGGGGAGATCATCCTCACCATTGCCTGGTTTAACCTGAGCCAGCCCGTAACGTTCACCTATACGGGGAATGACGATGGAAGGCTGAAGCAGGTCGTCATCATCGAAGACGCTACCTTCGAAGGAACGCAATGGGAATACAAAATGACGATTACCGACATCGGCGATTCAGGTGATGAAAACGAAAGCACAGCCATGCAGATTTTCTGGAACAAATCCCCGATCGAAGGTGTGGCGATGCTTAACCCCTACAACATCGACCGTACCACCGATCCAAAGTACCAGGAAACCATGATGCGCCTCGACTACAGCGAAACCGGCAAAATGGGCTACACCCGCCAAATGGTGGTGGCCGTTGACGAATGGCCGCTCGAAGATCCGCTGGTAAATCCCTTCTCCATTTCCACGCTTAAAATGTTTGTAGGAAAGGAAGGCGACCTGGTAAGCATCTACGGCAACTCCGAACATCCCAACGCAACCTTTTTTACGGGAGAAACCGGATTCGACTGGGCATTCGTAGGCTCGGCAAAAGATTCCGAAAATATCGGCGTGGCAGAAGTGGGGCTGCCTTCCAATACCCTAAACTCTTCCGACCGCTATGAATTGCTGGTGGAAAATTCAATAAAAAATGTGTTCACCGAACAAATCTACAATGTCTGGCCATGGATCGACACTACCAGCGTACAATCGTTCCTGTACAACACCGAAGCTCCCGGCTTCTTCGCACAGGGCGGATTTGTACAGGGGGGAACCGCTCCCGGACCGCAGTACAACGACCTGGTGGACCTGATCAATGGCCTGACGCCCTACAATCCTGCTGAAATACATGATTTGAGCATCGATTTTGATTGATCTTTTTTCAATTATTTCTTAATGAACTGCTTTTGCGAAGAGCCGCCTGTAAAGGCGGCTTTTTTGCATATATTTGCCTGAAGTAAAAAAAATTGTGATGAAACAACGCGACGAACAATACAAACCGGGTGGCTTCAGTACCGGCCTGTGGGCAGGCAGGATCCTGCTGGTGATCATGGCACTCTTTGCCATTCTTCACGTGCTCGTACTCACGGGCATGTTTCCTTCGGATATGGTATGGGGCGGGCTTGCCGAAGGCAGCCCCAACCAATTGATGCTGTTGGAAACTATTGCACTGTTTTTTACCCTTGTATTTTTGCTCATCGTCGGGATCAGGACCGGATTCTTTCTGCGAAGATACAGGCACACAGCATTGGTCAGGATCGGCATCTGGATCGTCTTTGCCTATTTCATCCTGAACGCTATCGGCAATTTCCTTGGCGAGACGGATATTGAAAAGTACGTTTTCGGGCCACTCACTATCCTTATGGCTGTGCTTTCGTTGCTGGTTGCACTTCGAAAATAAATGATGCTGTTCATTAAAAAGCAAAGGAAGGAATTTCGGACTTCTTCCTCTCCGCGAATTTATCCAGGGTTATCCGGTCGAAATCGTAAAGATCTTCCCTGAAATTCAACTCTCCATCCTGATCCACCCATGCAGTCTGGTAGATGAAATACACCACCGGCCGGTCATGAAGCGTGATAGTTGTGGTTTCTTTGCTTTCCAGTATGTCGTTGATCTCTGCCATCGTCATTTGACCTTTGAGCAATTGTGAAGCAAATGCAATCGGTTTTTCGATCCGCACACAGCCATGGCTGAAATCTCTCGAGTATGCGCTGAAACGATGTTGTGCTGGCGTATCGTGCAGGTAAATGTTCTGCTCATTGGGAAATAAAAACTTCACCCGCCCCAGCGAATTATGGCTTCCGGGTTCCTGTACCACGAAATAGGGGAAGTTCTCCGCAGTGATGTTCTTCCAGTTTACGCTGTCGGGATTAACCATGTCCCCGCTCACATATGATCCCCTGAAGAGCATGAATTGATTCCTTTCCAAATACGTCGAATCGGATTTCATCCGATGCACCATTTCCTCCCTGACAATACTCGGGGGTACATTCCAGGTGGGATTGAAAACCACATAGCGGATGGTGTCGCTAAGGATAGGGGTATGATGTGTATCTTTTCCTACCACCACTTTCATTTGGTTTATGGGTTTGTTGTTGCGATAGTACCTGAGGATAAACTCAGGGATGTTCACCAGGACGTAATGTTCCTCGTGTTCGGGCACCCAGCGCATCCGTTCGAGGTTAGCCTTTATCTGCCCGATGCGGTATCCGATGCTGCGGTTCATCTGTTCCAGCGTCTTTTCCCCAGGAATGCCGTCCGGTTTCAGTCCGTGCCGCCTTTGAAAGGAGCGAACCGCCATTTCCAGCGTACGATCGAAACTTAAATCCTGAAGGTATGTGGAGTCCTTAATTCGGAGATCGCCGGTTTTGGAAAGGAATTTTTTCAGCCGGACCACATTCGGGCTGCTATCGCCCGGGCGCAGCGTTTCGAAGTGGCCGGGCTCTTCCCAGCCGCCTTCATCTCTTACCTCAATTAGTCTTTCCAGGTTTTCCGACAGCACATCATACGAGCTTCTTTGGGGTTTGAGTGCCTCAAGCGATTTTTCCACCCGGTGCCGCCGAAGCGCGTCGTGCAAAACCTGCGGGTAATCTACGGGCTGAAGGCCGCCTTCCCATCCTTTTCCGAGCAATTGCGGATTAATGGTTCCTGTGTGCAGATCCTTTGCATACTGAAAATAAATGTGCGTGAGCATGATATCGAGGTGGGCGTAAAGCCCAGGATAAACAGCCCCGCCCTCCGAAAGGGTCTTTAGCTGGCGGATGTCTTCGTAAATTAACCCGGTTTGGTATCTTTCCACCGGTAATCCTTCAGTCCAGGCCATTCCGAGGTTTTGGAGCAATTGATTCACATTACGGCTCAGGCGGTTATTGTTGAACCATGCCAGCCGGTTCTGGTTCAGTTCATAAAACTGCTCGAGCATCCTGGCATCTTCTTCCGGCAATTCCAGCTCTTGCAGGTGTGGCAGTATATTTACCTTTTTCAGGTTTTTGGTATTTGCATCATTTTTAATGCTGCGTGGATCGATGGGCTCCAGGTGCGATTGCTCCCATTTTTTGCTTGTTTTGCACGAAAACAAAAACAAAAGCCCCAGCAAAATATAAAGTTGAAAGGGCCTGAAGGTATGGGATTTATTTATCTTTTGGATATGTCGTTGCATGTCGGTCTTTTGTTTGATTGCTGAAAACAACATCGCTGGTCCTGCCATGAGCGATGCTTTTCCGGGATGATTTGTGCCGGCTATTTTCCCCTGATGAGGGTAAGCAAAAGGGAAATGATGGCTAAAAGCAGCAGGATGTGAATGAGTTGCCCGAGGGAATAGATCAGAAATCCGAAGATCCATCCGATGATCAATACAACTGCGATAATATACAAAAATGATCTCATGGTTGTTTCGTTTTGGTAAATGAATAAAAATCTGTTGTCAGCGGGCGAAACAATATCATGCCATTTTTCGGAAACTGCCGGCAGATGGGATATTATCACCAGAAACCGTACAGCTTAACTACAATAACAGTCAGAAAAAAATCTGACTGTTATGTAAATTTATCCACAGTTTATTTTGCGGCAGATGTTGGAAAATTCAAATTAAATCTTCGGCATTTCGGGGTTTAATACGGCAGAACGTTCAGGATAATCTTTATGAGGATAATAAATAAACAGCAGGCTGCCCTCGCGAATGGTATCGATCACATCATTAAAAATATCCATCGACACCGAAGGACATCCGTAACTGCGTCCCAGACGGCCGTATTTTTTGATGAAATCCTCGCTGACGTAATCGGCACCATGCATCACGATGGCACGGCTGCGGGCATTGTAGTTGAAATCGCCGTCAATCCCGTCGAGCCTTAACGAAAGGCCGTGCTTGCCATGATAAGTTTCGGCTGTTAAATAGAAGCCAATCGAACTCATGAAACTTTGCGGAAGGTTCGAGAAATTGTTGGCAAATTCATTTCCCGAATTACGCCCGTGTGCCACGTAATCGTTGAAGAGTACTTTTTTTGTATTCAGATCGATCACCCACAGCCGTTTTTCGTTGGATGATTTGCTGAAGTCGATCACCGTTAGAATATCCTTGTTTACTTTTTCGGATGCCTTCAGGTTTTGATAACCTTTAAGCGCCATAGCAAAAACATCGTAAGGAGGATAGCTTTGGTTGATCAGGCCGATCTCATCGTAAAGATTTGCTGCATAATTCTCAAACATTTCGGCACTTACTTCCGTGGTCTTTTCTGCATAAGAAACAGATGCAAAAAACATGGCGATAGCCAGCGTAATGATGGAAAGGACTTTTTTCATTTTTGTTTAGGTTTGGTTGTTTTTTGTTTACAGGAATAACACAAAGATCATGCTGTTATTGCCCTGTTGTACAGAATAACCGGCATTTCCTGCAATTCAATGAATGTAAAAACCGTAACCCACAGGCAATAAATCAATTAAGAGAGCCGTCGATGGTACCTGCTTTCAGATTTTTATCCGGATTTTTATCCCATGATCCTTTAAGATTTCCAAGTGGTGTCATTCTGACCTGCGAATCCGTATGTGGTTAAAAACAAGCGCCATACCCGTAACCAACAGTCTGCAGATATGGCGCTTTTTGCTCATACTGTCATGCTGGCATTTATGCTGCTAAAATGTGAAAAACGCGCCAAAAGACCACTCAATAAAGCTCATGTTAAATCTATATGTCCAGCCCTCCTGATCCTCGATATCAATGTCGCTTTCATCAGCTTGCGTAAGGCTTTGGTGTGTCAGATAAAGCAGGTTGTAGTCGAGTCTTACCCCGAAGTGATTTGTAAATTTGTAAAGGATTCCCGGATCGATTGTCAACCCGTAGTTAAAATAATTTCCGACGAGGTTCTGCTCTTCTGCATTATAATTATTGAAATGATCCTCTTTGATAAACGAAAAATTTACCTTCACATCGGCATATAGTTTGAATTTTTCCAACACATTCTCAATAAACCTGTACTTGGGAGAAATGCTGAATCCCCCGTAACGGGAGGATGAAATTTCATTTCCGGTCTCCTTATCCTCAGTTTTGCTTTTGGACAATGAATATCCCGCTTCCAAACCGAGCATGCTCTTGGGTGACAAAAAATATCCCGGATCAGGTATTCGTCGTTTACCTGTTTGAACCGCTCTATAATCATCGCTTTTTCTGCTTGTATGTTCATCTCTTTTGTTTTACGAATTAAACCGCTGAATAATCTTACATATTGCCTTTTACAGGAACACACCTGACAGTATGATCACGCCTGCCGGACCTTCTTTCCTTCGAACAGGGTTATTACAAAGGTACAGCTATTTGCGAATAAGGTCATAAGGTTGGCGATTCATGTTTGATATACTTCTACTAAGGTTTGGGGAAGATAAGGTTTTGCCTATACTGTACTCATTTGTAATAACAAATCTGTCTGACAGTGAAGCGAAGCTGTCAGACGGCTTCCAGCAAACGCGATGAAAAACAGCACCCATTTTTACGCCGGTACGCTAACTTAAAACATCAAAGCTGTCTGACAGCGGTTAGGGTGTTGTTCTACCCGCTGTCAGACAGCCTCGTAAGAATCAGATAGTTCATTCCTAAAACGAACCGAAGCACA
>JBKHBQ010000102.1:0-12495 GCA_046542305.1 Bacteroidales bacterium | reverse complement strand
TGCCGGTAAGGATGCATTTTCCCTCCTCCGGATGGTTGTTTAGCGGAATGGTGCGAATGGTGGCCTTGGTTTCTTCCTTTATCCTAATTTCGGTTTCGGTGGTGCCGTCCCAGTGCGCCAGCACGAAGCCGCCTTTTTCCACCCTTTCCCGGAATTCATCCCAGGTATCCACCCTGAAGGTATTTTCTTCACGGAATGAATAGGCTTTCTGATAGAGGTTGTTCTGGATTTGATCCAGCAAATGCCCGACTTTAATTTCGATATCGGTCATTTGATAGGTTTCCTTTTCCAGGGTATCGCGTCGAGCCACTTCCACGGTGCCGTTTTCCAGATCGCGCGGGCCGATGGCCAGCCTTACCGGAACGCCCTTGAATTCGTATTCGGCAAATTTCCAGCCGGGCTTATGGGTGTCGCGGTCGTCGTATTTCACGGAAATTCCTTTTGCTTCAAGCGCCGATTTGATGGCGTGGGCTTTTTCGGAAATGGCATTCAGTTGATCGGCTTTCTTGTAAATTGGTACGATCACTACCTGGATAGGCGCCAGTTTGGGCGGCAGCACCAGCCCGTTGTCATCGGAATGTGCCATGATGAGTGCGCCCATAAGCCGGGTGGAAACACCCCATGAGGTGGCCCATACGTGCTCCAGTTTGTTTTCTTTGGTGAGATATTTTACATCAAAAGCTTTGGCAAAATTTTGTCCGAGGAAGTGTGAGGTTCCGGCCTGCAGCGCCTTGCCGTCCTGCATCAGCGCTTCAATACAATAGGTATCCACGGCGCCGGCGAAACGCTCGTTGGGCGACTTTAATCCCTTGAGCACCGGCATAGCCATCCATTCCTCTGCAAACTTTCCGTAAATGTCGAGTATTTTTAAGGTTTCCACGATGGCTTCATCTTTGGTGGCATGAGCCGTGTGACCTTCCTGCCAGAGGAATTCCGCCGTTCGAAGGAAAAGCCTTGTACGCATTTCCCAACGCACCACATTTGCCCACTGGTTCACCAAAATGGGCAGGTCGCGGTATGACTGAATCCAGTTGCGATAGGTATCCCAGATGATGGTTTCGGAGGTGGGACGGATGATTAGTTCTTCTTCCAGTTTTGCTTCGTCATCAACAACCACACCTTTGCCGTCGGGCGCATTTTTAAGCCTGTAATGCGTTACCACCGCGCACTCCTTGGCAAAACCTTCCACGTGATCGGCTTCCCTGCTGAAAAAGGATTTGGGGATGAAAAGCGGAAAATAGGCGTTCGAATGGCCGGTTTCCTTGAACATCTTATCCAGCGTGGCCTGCATCTTTTCCCAGATGGCATACCCGTACGGCTTGATAACCATGCATCCGCGCACCGCTGAATTCTCTGCAAGATCAGCTTTTATCACCAGGTCGTTGTACCATTGTGCATAATTATCAGCACGTGTCGAAAAATCTTTTGCCATAATGTGTTTTGGTATAGTTTTTGGATTTTTTCCGCGATGTTAACTGATTGCAAAAATATAAAAATATTCATCCAACGTTATCTGAACAAAACTTTTACCAAATCAATAGCGAGGAGGCAATTTACCATGAAAAAACTGATCATATTGATTCTTTCAGTAGTTACACTGGCCTCATGTCAAACGACTTACCAGGGTGCAGCTACTTACGACGACGTGTACTACACGCCAAAAACCAACGCCGGTAGTTCCGCAGCTACCGCCCAGTCGGGCGCTAAAAGCGTAACCTATGGAAGCAATACTTCCGGAGAAGAATATTCGCAAACGGCAGATCCCGAAACCGAATACATCGACAACAGGGATTACTCCGATTACAAATACGCGGAAGAAACCATGCCCGAATCTACTTCTGACGAATATTATTACATCGAAGAAGAAGGCTACGATGATTATTACGATTATGAATATGCCCAGCGCATCAGGCGGTTTCACAATACGCAGACGGGATTTGGATATTATGCACCCATTTACACCAATGTGTACTATCCTTCGTATGGCCCGAGCTTTTCGTTCGGCTACGGATACGGCTGGCCCTCCAGCCATTTCTCGCTCGGATTCAGCTATGGCTGGGGATACCCGTCGTATGGCTGGGGCTACCCATCGTATGGCTGGGGATATCCCTACAGTGGCTGGGGCAGATTTTATGATCCCTGGTATTATCCCTATGGCGGCTCCTACTGGGCTGGCTACAGCCACGGATTCTGGGACGGATACTATGCCGGCGGCGGTGGTTATTATTATCCCGGTGGCGGCGAAACCTATCACCCCGGATATTATCACGGACCACGTGACGCGCGAAGCAGCAGCATCATAGGCAATACCACCGGACGCGATTCGCGTATTGGCGGTACCACCGGAGACGGTAGCAAGAGCAGCGCCATCACCGGACGAGGAAATCGCACCGGGGAAACCGGCGAAGCAACCAAAGGACGTGAATCGAGGATTCATAACGCAACTGGCGAAAATGTAACCGGAAATCAAACCAACCGTCAGGTACGGTCGGATAAAATGACCAAACCCGAAACCGGTCAGGAACAAACACAATCATCGCGTACTGCGCGCAGCCAGGAAAACGTGAAAAAATACGTTCAGCCGGTTCAGAAAAACGTGGAACAAAGCAGCCGCAATGTCAGGGCTCAGGAGCGCTATTCAAACAGGAATGCTGCAGGTGAAAGCAACACCGATGTATATTCGAGAAGCAAACGCTATGCAAAGCCGCAGGGTAACAATCTTGAAAAACGCACCACCAAACCCAAGACCTATACTTCGCCCAACAGCAACAGGCCAAGATCGGGTAACGAATATACCGTACCTAACTCACGGAATGTACGCACCTACACCAGGCCGCAAAACAACCGCTCAACGGAGAGGTACACCCAGCCCAGCAGAAGTTCGAGATCCTATAAAACACCTTCCAGGTCGAACAATAGTTTCTCAACTCCGCAGCGGAATACCACATCCCCGACCAAGATCAACAGAAGCTACAACAACTCGCGCTCGAACAGTTTCTCAACACCTTCGAGATCATCACGGAGTTCAGGAAGCAGCATATCTACGCCTTCGCGTTCTTCGGGAAGCAGCGGATCGAGATCCTCGGGAAGTTCCTCAGGTAGCGGAGGCAGAAGGGGACGTTAATCCCTTGGCCCGCTCATTTAATTTTGTAATCATAAAAAAATGCTTGTAAAATGAAACGATTCATTTTAATCGCCGGATTTATATGCCTGATGCTGGGCGGTTTGATGGCCCAGAACGAAGAGGATGTGCTGAGGTATTCAAATACCCCGCTCATGGGTACTGCCCGCTATCTTGGACTTGGTGGGGCCTATGGCGCTATCGGGGCCGATTTCTCCTCACTCAGCTCCAATCCCGCAGGTATCGGATTGTACAAAAAATCAGAATTCACCATAACTCCTTCGTTGTACTTTGCCAATTCTGAAAGTAATTACCTTGGCCAAATGACCGAAGACGACCGGAACAATTTTGCGTTTGGCAATGCAGGGATTGTGCTGACAATGGAAACAGTGGACCGCCTCGACCGCAACGCAGTAAATAACTTCCAGATCGGTTTCGGAATTAACCGCCTGAAGGATTTTAACAATCAAATCTACATCGAAGGCGTAAACGGCGATAATTCGCTGCTCGACACCTACCTTGAATACGCCGGCACTAAAAATCCGGAAAACCTCAATGGCTTCGATACCCGGCTGGCTTTCGATACTTATCTTATCGATACCCTTCCCGGTGAAGATCCGTACACTTACGTAGATGCTTACAGCTACATCGGTGGGTTTTCCAGTGCATTGCAGCGCAAATCCATCGAAACAAAAGGCTCCATCAACGAATGGGTGCTCTCGGGCGGAATGAATGTAGATGACAAGTTTTACTTCGGGTTAACCTTTGGATTTCCATACATCAGGTACATTCAAAATTCGACCTATAACGAGCAAAACCTGACCGAACCCGATCGCGACCTCGATGAATTTACCTACCGCGAAGAACTCGAAACCAGGGGCGGCGGTTTTAACATCAAAGTTGGCACCATTGCCCGGCCGGTTCAGTGGCTGAGGATTGGTGCGGCGTATCATTCGCCTACATGGTACAACAACCTGAACGATAGCTGGAATACCAGAATGAATGCCTACTACACAAACGGCGATTCATTTTCTGCGCAGTCTCCCATCGGCGATTATTCATACGATATCCAGACGCCATGGAAAGCCATGGGTAGCATCGCAGTGCTGTTCGGGAGATACGGTCTGATCAGTGCCGACTACGAATACGTCGACTATAGCAAGGGAAAACTGAAGCCGGCCATCGAATTCAGCGCTCCTAACAACATTATTGCCAACAGCTTCAACAGCGCCAGCAATTTCAGGCTGGGTACCGAATGGAATGTGGGACTTATGCAGGTTCGCGGTGGATATGCATATTACGGGAGCCCCTTCGAATCCGGTGTTAACGATGGAAAACTGCAGGCTTATTCTGCCGGTCTGGGCTTCCGCAGCAACGAGTATTTCTTCGATGCTGCATTTGTTTATTCGGTTTCCGATCAGGACTATTATCTCTACGGAACGAATGATATCCGGACTGATCCTGCCAAACTTACCTATTCTGCATATAACCTGTTGTTCACGTTCGGATACAGGTTTCAATAAAGTGATTAAATTAAGTTAGACGCAACCGGAAATGAAAAAGGCCACTTCGCATCGAAGTGGCCTTTGTTATTTTTTTTTGATCAATCTTTACAATTCTTTCTTTACCAGTTCAACGATATTGTCGTCAACCAGAATTCGGCCGCAGTATTCGCAAACGATGATCTTCTTGTGCATCCTGATGTCGAGCTGATGCTGGGGGGGGATCTTGTTGAAACATCCGCCGCAGGCATCCCTTTCGATCTGAACAACGGCAAGGCCGTTCCTTGCGTTGGTTCTGATGCGGTTGTAGGCTGTAAGCAGCCTGTCCTCGATCATTTCATGAAAGGATTCGGATTTCTTTACCAGGTTGTTTTCTTCCTTCTCGGTTTCTTCCACGATGTCTTTCAGTTCCGATTTTTTAATGCGAAGGTCCGACTCGCGTTCCTTGAGTGCAGTTTTTGATTCCTTAATTTGTTCATTCTTGGCTTCCAGCGCCGTACTAAACTCGCTGATCCTCTTTTCGGAAAGTTGGATTTCGAGGTTCTGGAATTCGATTTCCTTGCTCAGTGAATCATATTCGCGGTTGTTGCGAACGTTCATCTGCTGGTCTTCGTATTTTTTAATCAGGGCTTTGCTTTCCTTGATGGCTTCCTTCTTTTCATTCACCTGTTTTTCGTAGTATTTTATTTCCTCCTGGAATTTGTCGATACGGGTTTGAAGGCCAGCAATCTCATCTTCAAGGTCTTGAACTTCAAGCGGAAGCTCACCCCTGATAATCCTGATTTTGTCAATTTGTGAGTCGATTTGTTGAAGGCTGTACAGGGCGATCAGTTTCTTTTCAATAGAAACTTCTATATTTTCCTGTTCCTCAGATAATTGGATTTTGTCACGGATTTCGTTTTCGTTCATCTGTGATGTGTTGTTTGTTGTCATAAAGCTTTGTAATTAAGCGTTTTCTGTTATCAAAGATAGTGTATCGGATTGGTTTCTACCTCCGAAATTTGGACGGCAAAGGTAGAAAATTTTTTCTTTATAATGTTCATTAATAATTCCTTGGTAAACTGCTCACTTTCGTAATGCCCGATGTCGGCAATCACCATCTTTCGGTCGGCTTCAAAAAAGGCATGATATTTAACATCACCGGTAATGAACACATCGGCCCCTGATTTCATGGCCTGAGCGGTTAAAAAGCTGCCGCTTCCGCCACAGATGGCAATTCTGCTCACCTTTTCCTTCACGGGTTCGGTGTGGCGGATGCTGCCGCAACCAAAGCTTTGCTTTATCCTTTTCAGGAAATCGATGGTATTTTCGGGTATTTCCAACTCGCCGATCATACCCGCGCCTGCCTGATCGTATCGGTTTTCGAGCGGGTAAATGTCGTAGGCCACTTCTTCATAAGGATGCGCCGTCAGCATAGCACGGATCAACGTCGGCTGAAGCCAGGTTGGAAAGATCACTTCAATCCGTTCTTCCTGTTCCACATGCAGTTCGCCAATGTTGCCAACGAAAGGATCACTGCCTTCTCCGGCACGAAATGTACCCTCACCCATCAGGTTGAAACTGCAACTGTCGTAATTGCCGATATTTCCGGCACCGGCCGCAAACAGCGCCTCGCGTACCCTGGGGGCATGCGACGACGGGCAGAAAACCACCAGTTTGCGCAGCATCCCGCCTACCGGCGAAAGGATGCGCAGGTTTTGCAGCCCCACTTTGTCGGCCATCATGGCATTTACGCCCTGCCGTACATTGTCCAGGTTGGTATGTGCTGCATATACGGCAATGCCATTCCTGATGCATTCGGTAACCATCCTTTCCACAGGATTACTCATGTTGATCTTTTTCAGGCCTCCGAAAATCAGCGGATGATGTGCAACGATGAGTTTGCTGCCGGTTTTTACGGCTTCTGCAATTACGCCCTCGGTTACATCCAAAGTGATGAGTGCCCTTTCGGTTTCGGCTTCCGGGTTGCCAATGATAAGTCCGGCATTGTCGTAGGATTCCTGCAGGCTAAGCGGTGCAAATTCTTCGATGGCGGCGGTAATGTTTTTTATTTTCATCTGTATCAGCTTTTATTCCGGTACGAATTTAATTTCTTTCATAGCGTAGAGCTTCATCCCTGCGTCGGTTTCGAGCCTGAGGTGGCCAAATTCATCCACCCCGCGTATAATTCCGCTGAAGTTCTGCCCTCCATCATTATACAATGCAGGGCGGCTATAGTTCAACAGATTATCAAGATATTTCCGGTCGAGGAGTTGATAATCACCTTTTTTGAGCAGTTGATAATGGCGATTGAATTCAGCCAGCAAAACATCAATTACCTCCCCGCGCCGGAAAGGTTTGCCCGCAATCCCCGCCATCGAAACAGGATTCGGAATCTCCGCGCTGAAACTTTGCTGATTCACGTTCAGCCCGATGCCGGCAATGGCATGTTGAAATGCAATTCCTGAAATGGTATTTTTAATCAATATCCCTGCAATTTTGCCATACCCGGCGTAAATGTCATTGGGCCATTTGATGCGGATGCCGGCCCGGGGAAGGAATTTTTTCGTACAGGCGGCCACGGCAAGTGAAGTAACCTTGTTAAGCATAAACTGGCTTTCGGTGGGAAGAAAGTCAGGGTACAGGATGAGGCTCATCAGGATGTTTTCGCTCCTTCTGCTTTCCCAGCGGTTTGTCCCCAGTCCCTTGCCCGACTGCTGAAAGTCTGCCAGAATAACCGTTCCTTCAGCAGGTCGCGATGTTGCCAGGAGCCGCTCAGCCTCGAAATTGGTGGAATCGGTTTCGTGCAATCGGTACATCATCGAATCAGTGATTGTCATATGAACATATTATATTTCCGTGGGTTTATTTGATGAACCTGTGGGAGTTGGTTTTTGATGGTGAGACGAATGAGGCATCATTTTTGTTCAACATAACTGAAAAACGCTTGAATGTAAGAAAAAGTCAATAATGTCGAAAAAACAACAAGTGTTCAAAAATAGTTACTTTTGTTTGAAAATATTAGAAATATTAAATGATAAAACAAAAACCGGAAGAAACTATCAACATTAAAGAACTGGTAATTCAGGGTATTCAGGAAAAAAAAGGAAATGAGATTGTGGATCTCGACCTGAGTGAAATAGAAAATTCCGTTTGCAACGACTTCATCATTTGCCATGGAAATTCCCGTACACAGGTGGAAGCTATTGCCTCTTTCGTGGAGGAAAATGTGAAGAAAAATGCAGGTATAAATCCCTGGCATAAAGAAGGGTATCAAAATGCGGAATGGATTCTGCTGGATTATGTAGACGTGGTGGTGCACGTATTTAACGAACAAACCCGCCGGTTCTACAACCTCGAAGGACTTTGGGCAGACGCCAAAACCATTACTATTGAAGCATAAAGGAGATTATTTTAAAAAATGGCTGAAGAAAACAGAAATAAAGATACACAGCAGCAGGGCAGGGATCAGAAGCATGACCCGTTTAAGAACCTGATAAATCCGGGCAAAAAGTCGGCTGGTGGCGGAAATAAAGGGAAATTTAATTTCTACTGGATTTACACCATTATCGCCTTTATTTTCATTGCTATTTTCTTTTTTAATAACGATAGCAATGTAAAAGAAACCACCTGGGGTGACCTGAAAGAAATGCTGAAGGATCAGGACGTGAGTAAGATCGTGCTGGTCAACCGCGAATTTGCGGAAGTTTATATCAAACCTGATAAACTTTCCAAATCCAGATACCAGGAAGTTGTCGATCAGAACCAGAGTGAATTGTTCGGCAAAGCACCGCAGTATATTTATACCATCGGTTCGGTGGAATCATTCGAAGACGACGTGGAGCAGGCCCAGGAAGGGGTGTCCGATCCCGTTTACATCCAGAACGAAATCCGACACAACTGGACCGGCGAAGTGCTGAGTTGGATTCTGCCCCTGTTATTGCTGGTGGTGATATGGATCTTCATTATGCGCATGATGAGCCGCGGCGGCGCCGGCGGCGGACAGATCTTCAACATCGGCAAATCCAAGGCCACTTTGTTCGATAAAGACACCAACGTAAAGGTGACTTTCAAGGATGTGGCCGGGCTGGAAGAAGCAAAGGTGGAGGTAATGGAGATTGTGGATTTCCTTAAAAATCCGAAAAAATATACCGAACTGGGCGGTAAGATCCCAAAAGGTGCATTGCTGGTTGGCCCTCCCGGTACAGGTAAAACCTTGTTGGCCAAAAGTGTGGCCGGCGAAGCCAATGTGCCGTTTTTCTCCATCTCGGGTTCCGATTTTGTGGAGATGTTTGTCGGTGTGGGCGCTTCCCGTGTTCGGGACCTTTTCAGGCAGGCCAAGGACAAGGCGCCGTGTATCATTTTTATCGATGAGATAGACGCTATCGGCCGTGCCCGCGGCCGCAATCCGCTCACCGGCGCCAACGACGAGCGTGAAAATACATTGAACCAGCTCCTTACGGAAATGGATGGATTCAGTACCAATGCCGGTGTAATCATTCTTGCCGCCACCAACCGCGCCGATATTCTTGACCGCGCCCTGCTGCGCGCCGGACGGTTCGACCGCCAGATTCATGTGGAACTCCCGGACATCGAAGAACGTAAGGCCATTTTCCTGGTTCACCTTAAGCCCATCAAATTCGACGAATCGGTGGATGTGGATTTTCTGGCAAAACAAACGCCCGGCTTCTCCGGCGCCGATATTGCCAACGTATGTAACGAAGCCGCGCTGATCGGAGCAAGAAAAGGCAAAAAGACAGTGGATAAGCAGGATTTTATGGATGCCATCGACCGGATCATCGGCGGCCTGGAAAAGCGAAACAAGATCATTTCGCAGGAAGAAAAGAAAATCATTGCCTATCACGAATCCGGTCATGCTGCCGTAAGCTGGCTGCTGGAACACGCCTCACCGCTGGTGAAAGTAACCATTGTGCCACGCGGAAAAGCGCTGGGTGCAGCATGGTACCTGCCCGAAGAAAGGCAGATCACAACCTTCAACCAGATGTTCGACGAAATGACCGCCGCATTGGGTGGCCGTGCCTCCGAGGAGGTGAATTTCGGTGAAATTTCAACCGGCGCACTCAACGATCTCGAAAAGGTGACCAAGCAGGCATATGCCATGGTTTCGTATTTCGGGCTGAACAAAAAGATCGGAAACATCAGTTTTTACGATTCTACCGGTCAGCAGGAATATGCCATCACCAAGCCATACAGTGAGAAAACCGCCGAAATCATCGATCAGGAAGTGCATAGCCTGGCCGAAGAAGCCTATCAGCGTGCGCTGAAGCTGCTGAAAGAAAATAAGGACAAAGTGGATCAACTGGCACAGGTGCTGCTCGAGCGGGAGGTGATCTTCCGTGAAGACCTCGAAAAGATTTTCGGACCGCGTACCTTCAGGAAGGACGTGGAGCGCGAAAAAGAACGTGAAGAAGAACGTAAGCGCATGAAGGAAAAGCTGCGCCAGATGAAGGAAGAGATCCGCATTGCCGAAGAGAAAAAAGCCGAAGAAAACGGTGATTCTGAAACAGAAGATCCAAAAAAACCGGCAAAGAACGATGAGGACGATTCAGAAGTGGTTTATGAAAACGAAAAAAAATCCGGCTCATCCAAGTGACGTAATTAGCAACGATTGATCATGAACGAAACCACCACACGGGAGAAGATCTTTAAAAGCATACGCAATGCTTTGATCGATAAGGCTGCCAATCCTTATCCCGACCTTGATTTCGAAACCTCGGTATATGCGCCTATGCGCGAAACTCCCGATGTAACTTTCGCGCAGGAATTCACCCGGGTGGCGGGCAAGTTTGTGTATTGTGAAGATCGGACCGACCTGGCGGAAAAGCTGAAGTATATCGTCAGCCGTGATAAAAACGGTGAGGTGTATTGCTTTGAACAGAGCCTCAAGCCATTGCTGGAAGAACACGAAATTCCTTTTATCGACCATGCAGGATCGCTGGAAAAGGTCGACATCGGCATCAGCTATTGCGAATGCCTCATTGCCCGGCTGGGCAGTGTGATGGTATCGTCGCGGCAGCTTTCCGGACGCAGGCTGAGTGTGCTGCCCGAAACACACATCATCATTGCCGAAACTTCCCAACTGGTGATCGATATCAAGGATGCCATTCTCTTGCTGAAGGAAAAATACGACAACAGGATTCCTTCTTCTGTTACCATGATCACCGGCCCGAGCCGTACAGCCGACATCGAAAAAACACTCGTAATGGGGGCACACGGCCCGCGCGATTTGTACGTGCTTTTGGTAGAGGCCGGTTAATTTTTTAATCATTAAAATTATTTAAACATATGGACGAAAAGTGGACGAAAGTGTATACTGTAGAACGCCCCTACAATGCCGAACTCATAAAAGGCATGCTCGAAGAGCAGGGGATTAATTGTGTGATCATGAACAAGCGCGACTCTGAATTGCCGGTAGGCGATGTGGAGCTTTATGTTGAAAATGAAAATGCCGGTCGCGCCAAACAGATCATCAGCGAGCAGAACAAAAGTGAGTAATTTTATTTCACGTACGCTTACAGGTGCGGTATTTGTCATTGCGATCATCGGCTCCATCCTGTGGTGCCACGAAGCCTTTTCGGCCCTGTTTTTCCTGATCACAATAGCCGCCATCCTGGAGTTTTACAGGCTGGTAAACCTGCGCCGCGAGGTATGTGTACAAATGTTTCCCGGATTGTTCTCGGCCGGGCTTTTATTTGTCACGGCCGCGGCAGTTTCCATGGATTACCTCAGGGAGGAGTTGCTTTTTATCAACCTGATCATTCCCGTGCTGATCACCATTTGGGAAATGTACAGGAAAACAGAAAAGCCTTTTCTGAACATAGCAGTTACGCTGCTGGGTGTGGTTTACGTCGGCCTGCCCTTCGCGATCCTGAATTTTTTCTTTAATCCCGAATTTATCCCCGGCAATTATCATCCCGGGGTGTTGTTGGGATTTTTTGTCATTCTGTGGGCTAACGATACCTTCGCCTTCCTTACGGGGATTACGATCGGGCGTACCCGGCTGTTCGAGCGGATTTCGCCTAAAAAAACCTGGGAAGGAACCATCGGCGGATTCATTTTTGGCATGGCTGCAGCCTGGGTCATTTCCATCTACTTTACGGCTTTCACATTGCTCGAATGGCTTATGATGGCTTTGCTTATCATGATTTTTGGTACTTTTGGCGACCTGGTCGAGTCGATGTTCAAGCGCAACCTCAAGGTAAAAGACTCCGGTAGCCTGCTGCCCGGACATGGCGGCCTGCTCGACCGTTTTGATGCGGTGCTGCTGTCGGCGCCGGCTGTATTTGTTTACATGATTTTAATTCACTGATCCGGATGAAAATACACAAGGAAGGCTATAAGATCATATTCATCATATTTGTGGTGCTGGCGCTGGCCGTGGTAATTATCAACCTCAATGTTCCGCGGCAAACGTTCATTCATTACATCATTTACGCAGCCGCGCTGATCTTTTTTGCTTTTATCGTCAGGTTTTTTCGAAACCCCCTGCGTGCAGTTGAAATCGACGATACCCTTCTGCTGTCGCCAGCCGACGGGAAGGTGGTTTACATCGATGAAGTGGAAGAAACCGAATATTTTAAGGACCGCCGGTTGTTGCTGTCAATTTTCATGTCGCCCAACAACGTACATAAAAACTGGTATCCCGTCAGCGGGAAAATCGTGTATTACCGCCATCATCCGGGACGTTTCCTGGTGGCCTGGCATCCCAAATCATCCGATCTCAACGAGCGTACCACCATTGTTCTTGAAAGGAATAACGGTTCGCAGATTCTCCTTCGCCAGATTGCAGGCGCAGTGGCACAGCGTATCATTTGCTATGCCGAAGAAGAACAAATGATTGAGCAGGGGCAGGAACTGGGATTTATCAAATTT
>JBKHBQ010000101.1:0-12512 GCA_046542305.1 Bacteroidales bacterium | reverse complement strand
AAGTAGGCGAAATCAGGCGCGACCTGGCTTTTCACGGTGATGTGCTGAATACCGCGGCACGGCTCGAAAAGCTGTGCAAGTACCTTGGGAAGGATTTGCTCATTACCGGATACCTGGAAGCTGAAATAGGCAACTTCAATGGTTTTTCGAAAGAATTTGTCAAGGAGCTAAAACTGGAGGGGAAAGATCATCCCATAAAGATTTTTTCGGTAGAAGAGCGGTGAAATGCCTGGCTTAGATGAACTCAGCTATCTGACAAATCCTGACAAAGGCGAGAAACCCCTTGGAAATCTTCATGAATATTTCTTTACTTTGAATAAAATTTAATCCTGCGGGATATGGATATACTTGATGAAGCCCGGAAATACGTCACGAAGTTGTTCAAGGAAAACAACGACGACAAGCTCAGGTATCACAACATCCGCCATACCAGGAATGTGGTGGATGCTGCACGGTTGATTGCCGGAAAATGCATGGTGAATGACCGGGACATGGAAATGCTGCTGGTGTCGGCATGGTTTCATGATGTGGGTTATCTCGAGCGGAAGGTAAACCACGAAGACATCAGTAAGAAATATGCGCGCGAATTTCTTGAAAGGCATAGCATGCAGCCCGAATACATTTCGCAGGTCGAGCGGTGCATCGAAGCTACACGCGTACCGCAAAATCCGCAGGACAAGCTGAGTTCCATCCTCTGCGACGCGGATCTTTTCCACGTTTCGCAGGAGACTTTATGGAGGATACCCAGATATTCTGGGACGAATTGTCGGCCATGAATGGAGAGGAACTGGACGAAATAAAATACCTGACCAAAACCCTCACCTTTTTAAAAGCTCACAGTTTTCATACCGAATACGGCCGTACCATGCTGGAGCCGGGCAAGGAAGCCAACCTGAAAAAGGTGAAAAAGGCCCTGAAAAAGCAGCAGAAGGGGCTGGTGAAGGAACTGGAAAAAAAGGAACAAACAATCGATAAGCTCGAGGACAAGGTTGCACAGCTTAAAACGCCGCAACGTGGGATCGAATCGATGTTCAGGCTGACGGCCAACAATCAGATCACCCTCAGCTCCATCGCCGACAACAAGGCCAATATCCTCATCACCGTCAACTCTATTCTGATTACCGTGGTAGTGACCATGCTGGTGCGTAAGTTCAGCGACTATCCCAACATCGTCATCCCCACACTGATCTTTTTGCTCACCAGTTTGATCACGATTGTATATGCCATTCTTTCAACCAGGCCCAAGGTGTCGGGGGGTACCTTTACGCGGGAGGATATCCATGAGAAGAAAGTCAACCTGCTGTTTTTCGGGAATTTTTACCGGATGAGTTTCGACGAGTACGAATGGGCAGTAAAAGATATGATGAAGGACTACGACGGCCTCTACCGTAATATGATTCTCGACCAGTACACCCTGGGTAAAGTGCTTGCCAAAAAATACAAACGCCTGCGCGTGGCGTACAGCGTATTTATGTACGGCCTCATTCTTTCGGTAGCCGCTTTCACCGCCGCTATGGTCTGGTTTCCGGTAGCCTGACTCCGGCATGTCGGATGTTTTGGTTTTCAATCTGCTCCTGCCGGAACGATACTTTTTCCTTCTGCAACCACAACGGTACTCCCACCTAAATTTATGCTTTCCGGTGTAATGCATTAACTACAGCCACTTCAGGCACTTCAGGCACTTAGCGCACTTTAGCGCACTTTAGGCACTTTAGCGCACTTTAGCGCACTTTAGCGCACTTCAGGCATTTTAGGCACTTTTTTCCCCCTCCCTGTAACCTTTTGTAAGGTCAACCGGTAACCATTATTGTAACATTTAACCCTGTCAGGCGTCTTACCGGATGTAAACGTTCCGCACTGTCGGAAAACGGACACCGGAAGCCAAAACCGGACACATTTAGCGGAGGAAGGATCAGGAATGGATTTGCAATGATCAGAAAGCCAATGAGTAGCGACGTTTGGCACAGTTCATGAAAATAGCGTAGAACAATAAATAATCCTGTATTATGAAAATCGATCTCAAAGCAAACGAAATGGTTGTAAAAGCCACCGACACCAATCACCTGGTTTCGGGCACCGAAAAAATAAAAGGTAAACTCATCCTCACCAATCAGCGGATTTATTTTAAGGGACTCAATGGCAATGCCGGTAAATACGACATGGAAATCGAGCCGAAAACCATCCGCGACGTGCTTTATTTCAATCCCGGATTTTTGCAGCGCAACGGGCTGAACCTGGTTACACGTGAGGGAACGGAACTGAAGTTCATTCTGAAAAACCGCAACAACTGGGGTGAAATGATTGCCAACATGTGCTAAATGATTTTAAAGAGTTTTTTATCCGATAGTTAAAAGGTTACTTTTCTGAAAAGCCGGTGTAATGCCGGCTTTTTTTGTGGTCATTCCACCTGCGATGGCCGGCAAAATGAATTATGTTCAAAATTTTTGTTCAAAACTTTTTGAAAAAACAAAAAAGTACTATTTTTGCACTCCCTTTCACGGGAAGGATGCCCGATGGTGTAACTGGCAACACGTCTGATTTTGGTTCAGAAGAGTCTAGGTTCGAGCCCTAGTCGGGCAACCAAAAAATTGAAAGCCCTGCAGGTTGATGCTTGCGGGGCTTTTTTAATTTTGTGTGCCGTCTGTTTTTTAATTCACTAATCCTATTCATTTTCTTTACCGTTTTTCCGGCAACTATTCACCACCTTTCCAGTGGTTGCATACTTTGAAGAGCCAGGTTTTGCTTCGGAATATTTGCCGTTAGTATCAGGCATTGCTTCACGTAGGTGGCGCTCGTGAGCGCTGCTTGCTAATCATTCACTGCTGCAGAAATTCATCCCGATGACGAAAATTATCCTGCACTTCGCACTCTGCGCTCACAATTTCCTTCTTTCCTTTTCCCTGTAGAATTTCTTACACAAGAATTCATGTATTTCATGTGAGCGGATATGGTTGATTTCCTTCTTATCTTCATTCTAATCCGCTGGCATCCGGTGGGCAGCAGCCTCTCTCTGGCCCAAAATCCGCCTTTGGCATATTCTTTTCACCGGACCATGGGTGAAACTCAAAAATGGAAAGACAGCATGAAATCAATATCACGCGAAAAATTCAAGAATTTGGCTCAGGTTCACGAGCCGCAATGCATCAGCATCTTTATTCCTACACATCGCGTAGGAAGAGAGGTGAATGATGGCCTTGACGCTTTGAACCTAAAAAATCAGGTGAAGAATGTGCGTCAAATCCTGGAAGGGATGCACCTGCACAATCGCGAAATCGATTCACTGATGAAACCCATCGAAGAACTGGTGGATGATTCAAGCATTTGGAACCATATGAGCGACGGGCTGGCCATATTCCGCAATGCCAACCACTTCAAATATTATACTTTGCCCGTGTTTTTTGATGAATTCGTTTATGTGGCCGATCACTTTTATCTGAAACCGCTGGTGCCTTACCTGAATGATGACATGCGTTTCTATTTGCTTTCGCTCTCCTTAAACGGAGCAAAACTTTACGAAGGTTTCCCGCACCAGATCGAGGAAATTTCAATGGAAGATTTACTGCCAGAAAACCTGAAGGATACTGTAGGGTTCGACTATGAACAAAAATCGCTGCAGTTTCGCATGGGACAATCGGCGTTCGGGCACACCATGTATCACGGTCAGGGCGCCGGCAGCGAGGAAGAGCAAAAAGAAGAGATTATGAAATACCTGCGTGCCGTAAATGACGGCATGATTAAAATGCTGCACGACCAGAAAGCACCCCTCATTGTAGCTGGTGTGGAATATATTGTGGCCATGTACAAAGAAGCAAACACGTATCATTTTCTGAAGGATGAATTTATTGCCGGCAATCCTGAACAAGAGAGCCCGGTGCTGCTTCATCAAAAGGCAAAAGAACTGCTGAAGGATCATTTTAACAGTACACGCAAAGAAAAACTTGCGGCTTTCGAAAAAGCGCTTTCTGATAAAAGAGCATCCTACAAAGAGGAGGAAATAATTCCGGCAGCTGTTAACCAGCGGGTAGATACCCTTTTTGTGAAAAATCGTGAAGAGATGTATGGCACGTTCGACCGTGAAAAAAACGACATTACCGAAGATAACGAAAAAACAGAATACAATGCCGGGCTGCTTAACATGGCCGTAATTCACACCATCCTTAACGGTGGTGAAGTATTTTTACTCGAAGCGGATGAAATGCCCGAACCAGAAAGTAAACTGAATGCATTGTTCAGGTTCTGACCTTAAACTTAACAGCATATGCCTGCAAAACAAACAAAATACAGGGTTTCGGATATTTTTCCTTTTCTGAAGGAAACCGAAAATTGCATGAACGGCCTCTTTCGCTATGCCGTACCTACGGGATATTTATTCGAGGGGCGCTTCTGCAGTTTCAGCTCGGGTGCTTCAGTATCCGAAAGCAAAGTAAAAAAAGGGATGAAGCAAGCCTGATTGAATTAAAATTGAAATTTTGAATAAAGCAAACAACCTCAAATCCATGAAAAGTTATAAGTATGTAATTTTAGGCGGGGGAACCACTGCCGGATACGCAGCGAAAGAATTTGTGGAACAGGGTGTGCCCAGCGGCGAACTCTGCATCATATCTGCTGAATCGATTCTGCCGATGAACCGCCCGCCACTGTCAAAGGACTATCTGAAAGATGATGACAACGACGACTGGCTGTTGATTAACAAAAAAGACTTTTACCAGCTTCGCGGTGTGGATGTATTACTCGAAACCTGTGCCATGGCAGTTGATTTTGGCGACAGGAAAATAAAGCTCGACAATGACGAAATCATCAAATACGAAAAATTATTGATTGCTACCGGATCGGCGCTCCGCACGCTGTCAGTTAAGGGGAGCAATCTGGACAATGTTTATTATCTGCGAAATGTAAAGCATTCTGACAGGATTCGTGAGGCAGCCAAAAATGCCGAACGTGCCATCGTTTTGGGCGGTGGATATATAGGTACCGAAACGGCTTCCGGCTTAGTACAACTGGGGGCGAAAGTAACGATGATCGTGCCCGAAAACCGGTTGCTGCCTATGTTTGCCACTGCCGATATTGCTTCGTTCTTTCAGCAGAAGTTTCGCCAGGAAGGCATCGAAATCATTTTTAATGACAAAGTAATCGCTTTGCATGGAGATGGAAAAGTGGAAGAAGTAGAGCTGAAATCCAAAAAGCGGCTGAAAGCAGATATGGTTGTTGCTGGAATCGGTGTGGAACCTGAGGTAAAGCTTTTTGAGGGCACACGGCTCAACATCAATACAGGTATCGTGGTGAACGAATATTGCGAAACCAATATTCCGGATGTATATGCCGCCGGCGATGTAGTGGAATTCCCGGATATGATCTTCGATAAAATGCGACACATCGAGCACTGGGAGCATGCTTTCGAACAAGGTACGCACGTGGCTAAAGTGATGACAGGCAAGCGCGAACCTTACATCTTCCTGCCGTACTTTTTTTCGGATGTGTTCGAATATTCGTACGAATATTACGGAGATAATGAAACTGCCGATGTGGCCCGTAATCGCGGTGATATGGAAAGGGGCGATTTCAGCACCTGGTGGTTCGACGGGCAACGCCTGGTGGCCGCTTTCGTGATGAGTACCCGCCCTGAAGAAGAGGGAAAGTTTGCCCGCGAATGGATTAAAAACAAAATGAACATCGACAAGGATAAGATCGATAACACTGATGTGGAAATGAAAGATCTGGTATTAAATACACAACAATTCGGAAATGAATTCTAACAAAGCCTGTTTATCAAAAGCAACCCGGCAATCTTGTGGCAACTTGTATAGATAATTCATTTTCATTTCCATCAGATTATTGCAGATTGATTATTGTAATGGAACTTAAATCCTACCCCTGGATTTAGGTTCCATTTTTTTTTGTGACTGTATTTACAGGTTATTTGGCAGTCATTCCACCGTCGGCCAAATTTACGGTTCCGGTGATAAACCGGCTTTCGTCGCCGGCCAAAAATGTAACGAGGCTGGCGATGTCTTCATTTGCAGCATAACGGCCCATCGGGATCATTTGTTCGAACTGTTTTTTGGCTTCTTCAGATTCGTCGGGGTTGAAGCCTTTTTCGAGCGAACGCATCATCCTGTTATCGACGGGCGAGGGGTTAATGGTATTCACGCGGATACCGTTACCTGCCAATTCCAATGCGCAAGTACGCATGATGCCTACAAGTGCATGCTTGCTGGCTACATAGGCGCTTACGTTGGCAGTGCCGCGCAGGCCGGCTACCGATGAGGAAATGATGATGCTTCCTCCTTTTTTCATCAGCGGGATCATGTACTTCATTCCCAGCCAGACGCCACGAATATTTACGGCTATCACTTTGTCAAATTCCTCAACCGGATATTCGGTAATGGGCTTTACCACACCTTCGATGCCGGCATTGTTGAAAAAAATATCCACCTTATCGAAGTGCTGTCGGGCTGCATCTGCATAATTTTGTACATCATCGACTTTACTAACATCGGCAACTGCATAATAAGCACGGTCGCCACCCAACTCCTCAACAGCAGTTTTGAGGTCATCCTCTTTCAGGTCAACCAGCATCACGCTGGCCCCTTCATCCAAAAAACGTTTCGCGGTCGATTTTCCAAGAGCACCGGCTCCTCCGGTAATCACAGCTGTTTTTTCATTTAATCTTTTCATCATAATTACATTTTTTATTAGCGCTATGGTCATTGAAATTATCCTGCCAGGGTAGTAAAAATGTACCGGGCTCTCATTAAAACCCACCACGCGGCCCCGGCATCGTGAAGAGCGGATCATTGATGTGTTGGTGGCCGCGCTTAATTCTTCAGACATCGCTGAACAAATCCGTCAATACCGGGGTTTATCTGTAGAAATATCTGCACATTCAAAAAACAATGGCTGCTAAAGGAAAGGTATAATGTTGCGGCTATATCGGGTGGTGTTTTTGGCACAGATGTAGGAATGAACAAATGAAGTAAAACGAAATACAAAACCTAAAAAAATTCATTATGAGTAAACATCATGCAAATGCAAGCTGGCAGGGAAATCTGATTGAAGGAAAAGGGAAATTTACGCTGAAGACCAGCGGATACGAAGGATCCATGAATTTTCATTCGCGATTTGAGGACGATAAAAGTGCTTCGAGTCCAGAGGAATTGATAGGAGCGGCGCATGCAAGCTGCTTTTCGATGGCCCTGGCACACGCCCTCGACCAGTCAGGCTTCAAGCCCGATAAAATAGAAACCAGTGCCGAGGTAACCCTGGCTAAAACCGGCGACGCATTCGCCATCACCGAAATCATGCTGAAAACCAGGGGAAGAGTGTCTGGGATCGAAAAAGATAAATTTAAAGAAATGGCTAATGATGCCAAAGAAAATTGTCCGGTTTCAAAAGCTTTGAAAGGAACAAACATCAGGCTGGAAGCCGAACTTGTTTAATCAGGATTTTTGGTGAATACGAACCGCAACCTTCCGGAATTTCCGGATCAGGTTGCGGTTTTTTTGTTTATTCAGGCCTCATTGAAATGCTAAGCAGGTGCTTGGCGTTGTGCACCATATGTTCGTCCTCGCAGTTTTCCACTACAAAATCCATCCAGGGTTGTTTAAGTTCGTCATCCATTTCGTGATAAAGCTCAAAGCGTTCACCGAAAATGCCTTCCGCCCCTGCCAGGTGCAGCGGGATCAGTCCAGCTTTTTTGATGAGCGGATTCACCTCTTCGGGATGGGCAAAATAGGCGTGGGTAAACCATTCGGTGGCTTCCACAAATTTGTCGTCGGTGCCGGTTTCCCAGAGTTTCTTTGCGCCGTCGGGATAGCGGATGCCGTCCGGATTGTTTTTCAACCCGTACACCAGCGCCCCGATCCGCGTCATGAAAGATGAAAAAACATATCCGCCCTGTTTTACATGTTCCTTAGCCAGCTTGAGTATTTTCAGGCGTTTTTCCTTACTCACCATGTGATAGAGCGGCCCCAGAATAAATATGCAATCCCACTTCTCACGGCTCCAGTCGGTGCTTTCCAGCGCATCAGAGCGGCTGATGAAAAGAATATTGCGGTTGTTGCCCAGCCGTTCCCTGCATAACCTGATGTTCTCATCCGATATGTCGTTCAGGCCCATGAAATAACCTTTCTTCAGCAATTTCTGGGCTATGCGTCCGGTACCGCAGGCCACATCAAAAATATAGTTGCCCGGATTCAGGTATTTTTTTATGAAACGCATCATAACCGGGAGTTCAAACGGATGTTGGTTCAGCCGTTGATCCTCCTCATTTACATGTTCATTATAATAGTTTCTTACTTCTTCGTGCATAGTTCTTATATTACTTTGTAGGTTGCCGGGTTCTTCCCCCGATACTCATTCCGCCAGCATCGAAAATACCATGCCATTCCTGCTTACAAACCCTTACTATTTTGAATAAAACTAAATTCCACGTTCTAAGATGATTATTTAAAGAATTTCGTTTAATATTGAAATTCATTAAGGGAAAAACTGCTCAAATATCTGAGAGGTATGGCGAAACAAATACTTACATTGGTTTTAATGATTTGCAGCATGATCGCGGTTTCGCAGGAGGTGGCTCAATGGCGCGGCCCCGATCGCGACGGGATCTATCATGAAGAAGGATTGCTTAAGACCTGGCCTGGAGACGGCCCCGAACTGCTCTGGCATTTCGATGCATTGGGTCCCGGACATGCTTCGGCTGCTGTTACGTCCGACAGGATTTTCACCGCAGGCACCATCGACGGCGACGGATATGTGTTTGCTTTCGATCATGATGGCAACCTGTTATGGAATTCAAAGTTCGGTAAAGAATGGTTGGAAAGCTGGCCCGGCGTACGTTCCACTCCACTGGTGATCGGCGACCGCCTTTACATGATAAGTTCATACGGAAAACTCTTCTGTATGGATGCCGGAAACGGTAAGATCATCTGGGAAGCTGATGTGCTGGAAAAATATGATGCGCCCAACATCAAATGGGGCGTCACCGAAAACCTTGCTTATCACGAAAACATGTTGTTTTGTATGCCCGGCGGAAAGGAGTACAATGTTCTGGCAGTGGATATGAACAGCGGTGATCTGATCTGGAATTGCAAGGTCGAAGGCGAGGAAAGCGCATATTGTTCCCCGGTGGTGATCGACCACAACGGGCGCACAATCCTGCTCACCCAGTCGGCGAGCTCCATCCTGGGCATTGACGTGAACGACGGAAAGATGCTGTGGAGCTTCCATTGGCCCAACAAGTATTCGGTACATGCCAATACCCCCTATTATCAGGACGGAAAAGTGTATTGCATGAGCGGATACGGCAAGGGCGGTGTGATGCTGGAAATGAATGAGGACGGAACAGGTGTAACTGAGATATGGCAAAACGTTGACATCGACAACCGCATGGGTGGTTTCATTGTGATGGACGGCTACATCTACGGTTCCGCCGACAATGGCTTCAAATGGTACGCCCTTGATTGGGAAACCGGGGAAAAAACCTTCGGCGAAAACCTGATCAAGAAAGGAACCATCATCGCCGCCGACGGCATGTTATACCTTTACGGCGAAGACGGCAAGATCGTGCTTGCCCGCCCGGAGAACGGCAAAATCAATACTGTCAGCACCTTCGAAGTACCTTACGGCGAAGACCAGCACTGGGCGCATCCGGTCATCCATGACAAAAAGCTGTATGTCCGGCACGGCACCTCGCTGATGGTATATTCCATAGCAGCGCAATAGGATGTGCAGGCTTTTGACAGCCTGCAGCGCTTCGTGTCTTTTCAGATAGCAGTCAGAAAAAAATTCACGTGATCAGGAATTTCATGTGTATGAATGATATGCTATAAACTATGAGAACTATAATTTGCATTTTTCTGGCTTTGCTGATGATCCAGTGTGGCCGCAAAACCGTAATCAGCCTATGGCGCGGACCCGACCGGGACGGTGTGGGTCATGAAACGAACCTGTTGGGCGGATGGTTCGAAAACGGCCCCGAAAAGCTCTGGAGCTACAAAAGCCTGGTACTGGGTTATACCTCCGCAGCGGTTACTTCTGAAAGAATTTTTAGCACCGCCACCAGCAAATTAAGGCCGATTGGTAAAAAGCGTGATTATCTGGCACATCCTGTTATTTACAATGAAAAACTATACCTCCGCTATGCCAACAGCATGGCTGTGTACAATATTCCAGCAAATTCATAAAGGTGACCGAAAAACTCGAAAAATATATCGTTTATCTTTTTGCCGCCGTGGCAGCGGGCGTATTCCTGTACTGGTTCACCTACGATCCGGTGAAGGACCTGCAAAGGCATGAGCCCGGGCTGGATAACCGTCCGCCAAAATCTGAGTCCAGTAATGAGCAGGTGCTGATCGGGGAGAAATTCAGCAACTATGCCGAACATGAATCCACACTCACAGGAAAATGGACCAACTTCCGCGGACAGGATTTCGACAACATCAACAAGGAAAACATCCCGCTCATCGATAATTGGCAGCCCGAACCAACGATCCTGTGGGAGGTGCTTCTGGGCGAAGGGCATGCTGCTCCTGCCATTTACAACGGCAGGGTTTACCTGCTCGATTACGATGAGGCCAAAAAAGCCGATGCCCTCCGTTGTTTCGCACTGGAAACGGGGCAGGAACTCTGGAAGCGGTCTTACAATGTTCAGGTGAAACGTAATCACGGCATGTCAAGGACTATTCCGGCAGTAACGGATAAGTATGTGCTTACCATCGGGCCGCGCGGCCATGTAATGTGCGCCGATTCCAAAAACGGGGACCTTTTGTGGGGGATCGACCTGGTGGAAACCTACGGCACGGAGATCCCATTCTGGTACACCGGCCAGTGCCCTTTTATTGACGGTGATGTCGCGGTGATTGCCCCCGGCGGCAGCGCGCTGATGATCGGTGTGGATTGCGCCAGTGGAGAGGTGCTGTGGGAGGCCCCCAATCCCGATGGATGGAAAATGTCGCACTCCTCGGTGATTCCGATGGAATTCGGCGGAAAGAAGATGTACGTGTATGCTGCCGTTGGCGGGATTTGCGGTATATCGGCCGAACGGGGCGAAGCGGGGAAACTACTCTGGAAAACCAGGGAATTTGCTCCGGCGGTGGTAGCACCTTCGCCGGTGATCCTGGAGGATGGAAAAATATTTATGACTGCAGGATATGGCGCCGGTGCGGCAATGCTGCAACTGATTCAGGATGGCGATCAGCTCGGCGTAAAGATCCTTCAGACTTATAAACCCAGGGACGGCATGGCTTCCGAACAGCAGACACCCTTGCTGGTCGATGGGAAATTAGTGGCAATTCTGCCCAAGGACGCAGGCGGATACCGCAATCAACTCGTTTGCTGCGATCCTGCCGATTGTACCGAATACCTGTGGACCAGCGGTAAGGAGGAGCGTTTCGGGCTGGGTCCGTACATCCTTGCCGACGGAAAGATCTTCATCCTCGACGACGACGGCACGCTCAACATCGGGCGAATCACCGGCCATGGATTACAGATCCTCGACAGGGCGCGCATCATCGAAGGACACGATGCCTGGGGGCCCATTGCCATTGCCGATGGATACCTGCTTATGCGCGATGCCAAAAAAATGGTTTGTCTCGATGTGCGGAAAAACAGATAACCCAACAACACGATATGAAACAGAAACTGATCATCGCCTTCTCCGTTTTGCTGCTGCTTACCGCGGTGGCTTTTATGGTGTTCGATTTTTTGAATACCGGAAGTGAGGCATATCAAAATCCGTACGAGTACGATATGGATGCCCTGCGGGAGGTGGATGAAAATCTGCTCTGCTATGAGGAAACATTGAGTTTTCCGGTGGGAATGAAAACGCCGCACAGCCTGGCGGTGGATGCCAACGACCGGATTTGGGTGGGAGGAAAAGACCAATTGACGGTTTTCGATGCCTCCGGAAAACAGCAGAACACTTTTAACCAGCCAGGGATAATCAACTGCCTTGCTTTGGGTGAGGACGGGGATATTTACCTCGGCATGCGCGATCATGTGGAAGTGCTCGGACCGGAAGGCCGGCTGATCGGTATCTGGGAAACACTCAACGAAAAAGTCCTGATCACCGGCATTGCCCTGAAGGGTGATGAGGTGTTTGTGGCCGATGCCGGAAATAAAGTGGTTTACCGTTTCGACCGCGATGGCATCCTGCTGAACCGCATCGGTGAAAAAGACACGGCAGCGGGCGTTCCGGGGTTTATCATCCCGAGCCCTTATTTCGATCTGGCTGTCGGAAGGGAAGGCCAGCTTTGGGTGGTCAATCCCGGCAGGCATGCCCTGGAAGCATACAACAGCGAGGGAAACATCGTCTCCACCTGGTCGCGCACCTCCATGCAGCCCGAAGGCTTCAGCGGATGCTGCAATCCTGCGCACATCGCCATGCTCCCCGACGGGTCGTTCGTCACTTCTGAAAAAGGCATCGAAAGGGTGAAGATCCATTTGCCTTCCGGCGATTTCAAGTGCATGGTGGCGCCGCCAAAGGCTTTTGAGGAAGGAACGGTGGGCCTCGA
>JBKHBQ010000100.1:0-12519 GCA_046542305.1 Bacteroidales bacterium | reverse complement strand
CACCGGCTGATCATGTACTTCCGGTGATCACGCCTGAAGGATGGAACCCAGTACAAAGTTTTTCATTTTCAGGTTAAAGTTTTTGATTAAACGGTTATTTATTTCTAACACAGGTTCATAAGAAAAATCAATATAGTGCTAACCAGACCAAAACAATTATTGATGAAAAAAAACAACAGCATACGCATCATCCTGCATTTATCGGTCGTCCTGTTGATGATTGCATTAATGATTCCGGAAGAAACGGCAGCCCAACGGAAACAGGAGGTGATCATCGAGGCCGAAAACCTGACATCGGCTTCAGGGGACTTCGCAGTGAAACCATTTGAAGATTCCGGTGAATACGTGCATACAGATTCCGCCGGTTGGATTGCATTGGATGTGAAAGTGCCACGGGCGGGCCGCTACCTTACGGAGGTCAGGATTTCGGCCGGTAATCCCGGCAGTATGGTGCTTTGGGTAGAGGATTATTACGACAACAAGGACAACCGCACCTACAACATCACCGGCAATATGACGCCTGAACCCGGCGCTTCCGGTTTCGTCACCGTGGCAAAAACCGGCAGTCCGCTAAATGCTGGTCTTCATAAGATGAAAATACATTTCAACGGAGCTGTCAGTATCGATCATCAGAAGTTCACCCTGCTGAAACCGCACCGGAAAACTCCGAAGACGCTTACCCAGCAAACCCGTGGCGAAGAATGGGAAATTGCCTGGGCCGACGAATTCGACGGACCGGAAGTGGACACCACCAAATGGACATTCGATTTCGGCAACTGGGGCTGGGGCAATCATGAACTTCAGTTGTATACCGACAACAGGCCCGAAAACGCACGCATCGAAAACGGGAACCTGATCATCGAAGCCCGAAAGGGCGATTTAGAACAACCGTGGACTTCGGCGAGGCTCACCACCCGCGAAAAAGTGAGTTTCCTCTATGGGAAGATTGAATTCCGTGCAAAGGTGCCAGCCGGGAAAGGTAACTGGGCGGCAGGATGGACGCTGGGCGACAGCTACATCGATGAGCTGTCGTGGCCATACTGCGGCGAGATCGACATCCTGGAAAGCGTGGGCTATGAAATGGATAACGAAACCGGAAACGGCATCGCCCATGCTTCTGCACACAGCGGCGCATACTATTTTAAACTCGGGAACCAGCCCACGGCCACCATCCCGGTAAAAAACATGAACAACGAGTATCATACATACGCCGTAGAATGGACGCCGGAGTATATCAAGGCCTTCGTGGACGGCATCCACTATTTTACTTACGAAGACAACAGCTCCGAGCTTTCGTGGCCATTCGACGATCCGCACAACATCATCCTCAACCTGGCTATGGGCGGAGGCTGGGGCGGCGCCATGGGCATGGATGAAACCGTAACCTCGCAAAAAATGGTCATTGATTATGTCAGGGTATATCAGCGCAAATAATATGAAAAGAGGCTTGTGGCCGGCGATCATCCTCATCCTCTCCCTTTTTGTGGCATTTCTTTTCAGGTCGTGCACCGGGCCTGAATCAACAGAAGAGGCCCGGAAGCAGGAAATTGAAAGGAAAGTGGAAGCCCTGCTTTCGCAAATGACGCTTGAGGAAAAAATCGGGCAGATGACCCAGGTCAGGCATTTCGACGAATTCACCGACGAAGATATTACCTTGGGCCGCATCGGCTCCATTATCCACACCGACGGCCCCGTGCCCGGTGAAGATGCGGCGGGGTGGCAGAAAAAATTCAGCGATTTCCAGAAGCTGGCCCTTCAGTCGAGGCTCCGGATTCCGCTGCTTTTCGGCGTGGATGCCGTGCATGGTCAGAATACCTACGACGGTGCCACCATTTTCCCGCACAACATCGGGCTGGGTGCAAGCCGCAACGCAGACCTGGTGCAAAAAGCCGCCGCCATCACGGCGCTGGAAACGCAGGCCACCGGCCTGAACTGGACCTTTTCGCCCTGCGTGGCCATTCCGTACAACGAAAAATGGGGTCGCGTTTACGAAGCCTTTGCCGAAAGCACGGAGCTCACACAGGAGTTGACCGCCGCCTCCGTGAAAGGTCATCAGGGAAACCTTGATGATCCCGCCACCGTGTTGGCCACAGCCAAACATTATGTCGGCGACGGAGCCACCGACCATGGCATCGAAGGCGGCGAAACCAGCCTCACCGCGAAGGAAGTGCATGACCGTTTGCTACCACCCTACCGCAGCGCTATACAAAATGGCATCGGGGCGGTGATGGTATCGTTCAATACCATGGCTGGCATTTCCATGCACGCCCACAAGCCGCTCATTACCGACACGCTGAAAAACAGCATGGGCTTCCACGGCATCGTGCTCACCGACTGGCGCGGATATTCACGCTTTGGCGGCAATGATGTGATCAATGCAGGCATCGATATGGTGATGGCCGTAAACGGCGATATGCCGGGTTTTCAAAAAGGGCTGAAGCAGGGCATCGACAGCGGGGAAGTGTCAATGGCACGGGTGGATGATGCCGTGAGGCGGATTCTGCGGCAAAAATTCAGGCTCGGGCTCTTCGAACATCCATTCCCCGAGCCGGAACTTATTAAAAAGATCGGCAGCCCCGAACACCGTGCAGTGGCTCGTCAGGCCGTCCGCGAATCGCTGGTGCTGCTTAAAAACGAAAACCGGGCCCTGCCGCTCGACAAAGATCTGGAAAAAATTGTGGTGGTGGGCAAACACGCCGATAATGCAGGACTGCAATCCGGCGGCTGGACCATCAGATGGCAGGGCGTAGATACCACCTATGCCGGAGCTACCACCATCCTTGACGGCATCAGGAAATTTGCAGGGGGCGAAGTGGTTTACGACACTTCAGGCACAGGGAACCATTATGATGCCGGGGCCGCCATTATCGTGGTGGGCGAAAGGCCTTATGCCGAATTTTTCGGGGATATCGGCGACATAAGAAGCAGTTGTTCCCTCACCCTGACTGAAGAACATCAGGCACATATCCGCAACTATGCAGGGAAAGTTCCGGCAGTTATCGTAGTTTTGATCTCCGGCAGGCCACTGGTGGTTACCGAACAAATCCGCCAATCAGATGCTTTTGTAGCCGCTTGGCTTCCCGGATCGGAGGGTGACGGCGTTGCTGAGGTGCTTTTTGGCGATTTCGACTTCTCGGGTAAGCTGCCGCACACCTGGCCCGAATCGGCAAGCGATTTCACCGGCAATTATGGTCCGAACTTCTGGGACAAAACCATCGGGCCGCTCTATGAATACGGCTACGGCTTGAATTATTCAAACGACTAACACATGACAGTACCGAAGATCCACATCGGCGATACACCTTTCAGGCAACGCAACGAAAAAATTGATGGCGGCTACGTAAACCTCTCGGGTGAGAAATTTTACCGCATCTCCGGCTACGATCTGATGCCACCCTTTTTCATCAGCCTGGTAAGCCACGACGACCACTGGCTGTTTATTTCTTCCACCGGAGGACTCACCGCCGGCAGAAAGGACGAAAACAGCGCCCTGTTCCCTTATTATACCGAAGATAAAATCGCTGCATCTGCAGAGTTCACAGGCAGCAAAACACTGCTCCGGGTCAGAATGAACGAACGCCTGTACCTTTGGGAACCCTTCTCATCAAAATACCAGGGGGTTTATAGAATCCGGAGAAATCTTTACAAGAACTTCGCGGGAAACAAAATCATCTTCGAAGAAATCAACGGCGACCTGAAACTGATCTTCAGGTATTCGTGGCAGTTTTCTGAAAAATATGGAATCGTTAAACGGGCGGAACTGGAAAACAACGGCACCGAAAGAAAAGAAACCGACATCCTCGACGGCATTCAGAATATTCTTCCTTACGGCGTGGGTGCGGCGCTGCAAAACGAAACCAGCAACCTGGTGAATGCCTACAAGAAAAATGAATTGCACGAAGCTTCCGGACTGGGCATCTTCACGCTCAGCGCCATGATCGTCGATAAAGCCGAGCCTGCGGAGGCCCTGAAGGCTACCACCGTCTGGTCGGCGGGGCTGCCCGCGGATATTCATCTGTTATCGTCCCTTCAACTCGACAGGTTCCGGCATGGCGAAGAACTGGATAGCGAAACCGAAAAAAAAGCCGAACCCGGTGCGTATTTCATCAAAACACACTTATCGGTTGAAGCCGGCAAGATGACCGGATGGTATATCGCCGCCGAAGTAAACCAGGACCAGGCGGATACGGTGCACCTGATCAACAGAATTGAAGGCAACAGGCAACAACTTGTTCACGATCTTGAATCCGATATCCTGCACGGCACGCAGTCGCTGTTAAAACTTGCGGCTAAAGCCGACGGGCTCCAGCTCACGGCTGACAAAACCGGCACGGGCAGGCACTATGCCAATGTGCTGTTCAACATCATGCGGGGCGGGGTGTTTGAAGACGGATACCTGATCAGGACCAGGGATCTGGAATATTTTGCCGAACACACCAACCCGCAGATCCTCACCACCCGCACTACTTTTTTTGCAAGCCTGGATGAAAGCACCCTACATGCGGATCTGATCGAAAAAGCCCTGAAGAGCAACGACCCCGACCTCATCAGGATCTGTTACGAATACCTGCCGCTGTCGTTCAGCCGCAGGCACGGCGATCCCAGCCGGCCCTGGAACAAATTCAGCATCAGGATCAGAAATCAGGAAGGAGAACGCCTGCGGCACTACGAAGGCAACTGGCGCGATATCTTCCAGAACTGGGAGGCACTGGCCATTTCCTTCCCGGGATTCATCAATTCATTTATAACCAGATTCGTAAATGCATCCACCATCGACGGGTACAATCCTTACCGCATCACCGGCGAAGGCATCGACTGGGAGGTGATCGAGCCGGACAACCCATGGTCGTTTATCGGCTACTGGGGCGATCACCAGATCATTTATCTGCTGAAGCTGATGGAACTGGCCGAAAATTTCTATCCCGGCAAATTCCGCAACCTGCTCCCTGCACCGGTATTTGTGTATGCCAATGTCCCGTACCGTATCAGGAGCTATGCGGACATCGTGAACGACCCGAAAAGCACCATTCATTACGATGAGCAGGAAGAACGGGAAATCAGTCGAAGAACAGGAAAACTAGGCACCGACGGCAAACTGGTATTGGATGCAGGCGGAAACATCATCCGCGCGAGCCTCACCGAAAAGATTCTTGTGACGCTGCTCACCAAGCTGTATAATTTCATCCCGCAGGCAGGCATCTGGCTTAACACCCAGCGTCCCGAGTGGAACGATGCCAACAACGCGCTGGTAGGCAACGGCACATCCATGGTGACCCTTTACTATATGCGAAGGTTCATTGGTTTTTGCCTGAACCTTTTCAATGACAAGGTACCTGAAATTTCGCTGCACGAACCCGTTGCAATATTGATGAAGGAAATTTCAACCTTGTTTGACAACAACAAATCCATGCTGGAAAAAGACATTTCCGGCGCCGACCGCAAACACATCACCGACAGGCTGGGCAAAGCAGGCGAACAATATCGCCGGCAGGCATATGCCGGTTTCGACGGCAGACTTGTGAGCATAAACATCAGGGAACTGAGAAATTTTCTGAAAACCAGCCTCGAATGGATCGATCATTCCGTCCGTTCGTCCAAACGCCCCGACGGTCTTTACCATGCCTATAATCTGATAGAGATCACAGATCATGAAATTTCGGTAACCCATCTTTATGAGATGCTCGAAGGCCAGGTGGCGGCGCTCTCATCCGGGTTACCCGATCCCGCAGAAGCGCTGGAGATCCTCGACACCCTCAAGGCGGGACCTATGTACCGACCCGAGCAGTACAGTTATATGCTCTACCCCGACCGCAACTTGCCCGGATTTTTGGAGAAAAATCAAATCCCTGAAACTTTTGTCGAACAATCGGACCTGGCTAAAACAATGCTGCGCAACGGCAACACCTCCATCCTGAACAGGGACGAAAATGGCAATTATCACTTTAACAGCGGTTTTAAAAACGCCGCCGACCTGAAAGCGGCCCTGAATGCGCTCAGGGAAACGGATTATGCCGCAATGGTCAAAAATGAATACCGTGCCTTTCTGGATGCTTTTGAGGAGGTTTTCAACCACAGGGCATTTACCGGGCGGTCGGGTACTTTTTTTGGCTACGAAGGACTGGGAAGCATTTACTGGCACATGGTTTCGAAACTGCTTTTGGCGGTGCAGGAGAATATTTATCATGCCGTCGATTCCGGCGCCGACCGCAGGATTACCGGCAGGCTCATCGATCATTATTACGAGATCAGGGCAGGGATCGGGATCAACAAATCTCCGGGACTGTATGGCTCCTTCCCTACTGATCCGTATTCGCACACACCAGCGCACCGCGGCGCACAACAACCCGGCATGACCGGACAGGTGAAGGAGGACATCATCAACCGCTGGGCCGAACTGGGGGTACGTGTACAAGCGGGGCAACTAAGTTTCGAGCCTGCTTTTTTAAACGAATCGGAATTCCTTCGGCAACCGCAAGAATTCAGCTATTTCGATGAGTACGGAAACCTGCAAAATCTGAAACTGAATTCCGGCGAACTGGCATTTACCTTCAACCGGGTACCTGTGATCTATGCAAAAAGTAAAGATAAAGCTATTGAGGTAGTTTTCACAAACGGAAAATCATTACGCATTGCGGGCAACATTTTGGATGCGGAGCTATCCGGACAAGTATTTTCAGGTGCACAATCGATCCGACAGATAACGGCAGGTGTCGATTTCAGCCAGGCCATATAGCAACGGAGCCCCTGAATCATTTATTTTTCAGGTTGCTTTGCTTCTGCCTTCTCAGTCTTCCCATGGCATCGGCAGCGATCATGGCGTCCACCACCCACTCAGGGATCACGATCATGGCTTCGTGGTGAATCGCTTCGCCCGGGGCACAGGCTTTCACCGCGGCTTTCATCAGGTGATCACGGCTGCAATCCTGAATACCAATATCAGATAAAGTGACTGGCAATCCGACAGATTCACAAAATGCATACACCGTGTCCATTTCTTCACGCGGCGAATCGGTAAGGTGCAGACCGGCAAGCACCCCGAAGGCAACTTTCTCGCCATGGAAATAGCCGTGGGTTTCCGGCAGTGCGCTGAGGCCGTTGTGTATGGCATGTGCGGCCGCCAGCCCCGAGCTTTCGAATCCCAGACCGCTCAGCAGAATATTGGCTTCGATGATATGATCGAGCGCAGGGGTGATGATTTTCTGTTCCGCTGCAACTTTGGCGGCCGGTCCGTATTCCAGCAAGGTATCATAGCAAAGCCTGGCCAGATGAAATCCGGTAAGCGTGCTGTAGCCACCGCACTCGTTTTTGGAATGGGAGCGCCGGCACGATCTTGCCTCAAACCAGGTAGCCAGCGCATCGCCCATGCCGGCCAGCAGAAACCGGACAGGGGCATCTGCAATCACCCGCGTATCCACCAGTACTACCTGCGGATTCATCTTCTGATAGTAAACGGATTCAAAAACACCCTCATCATCATAAATCACCGCACAGCCGCTGCATGGCGCATCAGTGGAAGCAATGGTGGGAACGATAATGACGGGGATATTTGCTTTGTCAGCCACAATTTTGGCCGTATCGATGACCTTTCCGCCACCCATGCCAATCACCACGCCGGGCCCTGAGCTTTCGACAAGCCGCGAAAGCCTGTCCAGCTCCGTACGGCTGCACTCGCCCCTGAATGTCTCCACGTTGATTTCCACATTGGTTTCCCGGAAAGGGTAATCCGAAAGCACCCCGCTGATCACGGACGGTGAAGCAAGAACCAATCCCTTTCCTCCAAACGATTCGATAAGCTCCGGCACCATCGAAAGGGCATGTTCGCCCTGGATATATTTTCCCGGAAAAGCAGCTTTTAACAATCCAGATGCTGTTGCAGATGGTTTGAGTACGGTTTTGTCGATCATAGATTCCATCATTTTTTTTTGTTATGAAAAAATTTCAGGCACTTATTTTTATATGTGAGGATATTGCTAAAATACTTAATTTAGCCAATGCTGATGTTTTACTTGAAAAATTTTTAGCATTTCCGTTCATCCTACTGATGATGAAACGAACAGGAGGAGTTTTCAACCGGCCAACCGGGATGAAAACCGGCGCCTCCGGAGCGGGTTTCATCTAATATATCCCGGCAACACCTGATTCGACACAGGTCAGTCATACGCTATCTCGGATGTTTTAACCTTTAATTTTCCAACACTATGGATCTTTGGTCATCTTTTGTTTCAAAGCCTGTTGGTAATCCTTTCTTACTTGCCTCCGGGCCACCTACCGCCAGTTATGACATGATTGCAAGGGCATTCGATGCAGGCTGGGCAGGAGCCGTAACCAAGACACTGATCAGCACACCGGTGAAAAATATGAAAAACCGCTTTGCCTCCCTAAAACATGGCGCTGACATTATCGCCTTTAAAAACATCGAATTGCTCAGTGAGCTTTCTCCGGAGACATGGTATGTGAGCATCAGGAAATTGAAGTTGAATTTTCCTGACAAGCTGATCATTGCAAGCATCATGGGCGATGCATTGACCAGCAGGCACTGGCTCGATCTTGCCCACGGAAGTCAGGAGTCAGGCGCCGATATGATTGAACTGAACTTTTCGTGCCCCCACGGATATCCCGAACAAGGGCAGGGCGCTGCCATAGGTCAGCGTGCCGGTCTCGCCGCCAACATTGTAGAATGGCTTAAAAATGATGCTGCGATTCAGATTCCCGTCATCCCCAAACTGTCTCCTGCTGTGGCAGATATTTCCCATATCGGGCGGGCTGTAGCAGAAGCAGGCGCTGACGGAATATGTGCCATCAATACCTTCCCCTCGCTGATGGGGTTCAACTTAAAGACACTCGAACCATGGGCTGCAGTAAACGGCTATACCACACCGGGAGGATGCTCAGGAATGATGCTCAAGCCCATTGCACTACGGTGTGTGGCCGATCTGTGCAAAAATCCCGGCATTCCTGTGATGGCATGCGGGGGTATTTGGGATGGTTTCGATGCCGCCGAATTCATCCTTCTGGGCGCACCCGTGGTACAGGTGTGCACCTCCGTTATGCTTAACGGTATAAATATTATTGAAAAAATGACATTTCAGCTTGAAAGGTTTATGGCCTGGCACAATTTCGAAACCATCAAAAGCTTCTGCGGATCAGCACTGCACAAAGTTAAGCCCTATGCTGACCTGGATGCAGGTTTTGTGGTCAGGGCCTGCATTGATCCGGAAAAATGCCAGGGTTGCGGATCTTGCTATATTTCATGCCGCGACGGGGGCTATCAGGCAATCCAAATGATCGGTGACACCGCATTTGTGGATGATGACAGGTGCGAAGGATGTTCACTGTGTTTCCAGGTATGTTCCAATGATGCGGTGAAAATGGTGGAAGCAACCTGAGAATACCAGTCTAAAACTGCGTCTCCGTTTTCTTCTTCTCCCTGTAGGGGAAAAGTTCCTCGAAAGCCTCCAGTGCCTGTTCATTAACGCTGAAAGCCCTGTCGTGAAAAAATCTTCCGCTAATGCCGTTCAGGGCATGTTCATAAAGTTCGAGGGCCATAAAGGGATCAAAGTTCTGCCCATCTTCGGTCGTGATGCCGTATGCCTGTGCATTCCTGAAGCCAAACCGCCGGTAATACTCGGGATTCCCGAAAAGGATGATCCCTTTGAACCCCAGCTTTCCGGCTTCGGAGATGGAAAACTGCATCAGCAGGCTGCCGGTGCCCTTTCCCTGATCCTGCCGCAGCACCGCAAACGGACCGGCGCATAATACCTCGTGATCCCTTCCTGAATCATCAACAACCTTTGCCCTGGTGGTAATGATGTGCCCTATGATTTCGCCGTTACACCACGCCACCAGATCCAACTCCGGCACATAGCTCCCGCTTTGCCTGAGGTTATGCAGGATCAGATGCTCCACGCAACCGGGTTTGTAAAGGTTCCAGAATACTTCGCGGGTGAGGAATTCGGTTTTGAAAAAATCCGTCTCCGCCGTTCTTTCAATTTTTAAGTTCATGACAAAAAATTATGTGATTTGATTTTATACATATTAAACCGGCTGATCACAATCACGAATCCCGGATCAAGCTGTGTGTTATTGCATCATAAAAAATTGGTTTTACAGCCTCCCGACACACCTGATACGCTTCTGTGCAATGTGTACTATTAATAATTATAAACCATCACCGCCCGGAAAATGCCGTTGCAGAAAATTCAGAATGGTATAGGCGTACTCCGGGTCTTGTTCGGGATCGGCAAAATTGTAGGTAACGAAATGCTGGTCGGCATCACGCACAAAGGTTTCCACATGCGCAGGCGCCCGCTCGCGCAACCGTTGCAGATTGGCAAAACCAACCTGTGAGTCTCCACGGGTGTGCATAAGCAAAGCAGGACGCCTGCCTAACTTTTCAATTGCGTTGACCGGCCGCATCTGCCAGGGGTTTACACCGAATTTCGCCCACGAAACCAGCCGCACTACAGGCCTGATCATTGCGGTAAGCACAGCCGGCGCCTGCATTGACATCTGCTCGTAAAACACATCCTCCCACGATGAAAAGGCCGACAAGCTGATCAACCCGTCAATTTCTTCTATTTCGCCAATGCTGTTGATGGCGGTGGCCCCTCCCATCGACAGGCCGAAAACCACCACCGGCACTCCCTGGTAATCCGGATCAGCTTTAATATGGTCGACGATGGCCCTGGTATCGAGGTGCTCCCTGTAGCCCAGGCAGATCATATCGCCGTCGCTATTTCCGTGCGCCCGCATGTCGAACAGTATGGTGGCATAACCGTGCTCCCTGAAATACCGCGCATGCCCGAAATAAATGGTAGCTGAAGGATTGTGTATACCCGACAGGCACACCACAACGGCTTTCGGATGTTCAGTCTCCACCTCCCACGCGGAAATTCTCAGCCCGTCGGACGTGGTAACAAAGAAGGGCTCCGCATCCACCCCGAATTCACCGGGTGTATAAACTTCATGGAAATCCACATGCTTATTTACAAACGAATTCATTACAAGCACCGGGATGGCAATGATGAATCCGATGCCAACGACAAGCAGCCCGATGGCAATACCGATAAGGATTTTTCTGATCTTTCTTTTTTTCATAGCCGGTATAAAATGGTAACGTGTTTTATACTTTATTTTTTCTATTTCCGCGTGAAGCAATGGCGGCCTAAACATTTCCGCCGCCCCAGATAAGGCCGGATTTACGCTCCCGGAAGGCCGGCAGCATATCGTTGAACGGGAACTCCGCAAAAAAACCGATGGCTCTTAAAACCAGCGCCGGTCTGCCCATCGTCCCGGAAACGCAGATAATATTTTTCATCTTTTTTTTTTGATTTTGTTCGATTACACACAAAAGGTAACGATCCTGTCTGCATGGCAAAATCAAATCCTCATAAAGCCGGGCACGGGATATTTACACCTGTACCGGCGCTTCGATGTGCAGCCTGACCTCCACCTCCACATTCCCCCTGATCATGGCCCACACCGGGCAGTAGGTGTCTTCGGCCAGGGTGAGGATATTGCGCAGCTCTTCTTCGGTGGTGTCGGGCGATTTCAGGTGGATATCCAGCACGATGTTTCTGAAACCCGTTGGATGCATTTCGTGGCGGATTCCGGTGCTGTGTATCCTGAAACCGGCAAGGGTTTTCTTCATCCGGCGCAGGAAGATCAGCATGGCGCTCCCCACACACGACGAAAAGCTGAGCAACAGCAGCTCCAGGGAAGTATAACCCAGATTGTCGCCCAACGGCGGAATGTAATCAATCGGTACCGGCGGATTCTCCCCTGCAAACCCGTTAAAATTCAGCCGGTCGTTGATCAGCTCCAGGCTCGTGGATAGCTGCTTCGATTTATCAGTTGTAGTCATAAATCTTTTGAATTTGGTTAATTGACAACAAACATCGGAAAAATTCCTTTTCTTTCAGGATACTTTGCAGGAAAAGTTAACTATTGCTTCTTGTGTGAGGAACATAACCATTTCAAGGCTGCTTTCTCTGTTGAAAATACCTGAACCCAAAACCCAACTTCCCTGCTGATTTCGGTCTCGAACAGCATGGAGGCTGCCACAGAATACGGCTCATCTACGAGTAATGCCTGCTTTTTACCTCTGACAATATTTTCAATTTTCCGCATAAAGTCAACAATTTCGGGTATGTTTTCAAGGGGGATTTGAAACCTGCCGCCTCTGTAATCCGAAAACAGGTTATACTTCAAAACAGTGAACTCCTGAAACGTCAGAAATTCATTCCAGGCTTCTGCAATGTCTTCGGCGTGAATCAAACCTGAATGACGATATCTTATCAGTTTATACTCATGGTCAATGCCGATGGTGTACTTCATGTTTTCTTCTGAATTCAATCAGCACAAATTTAGTGCATTCCCTGAACATCCTGCCTACGCCGAAAATATTGGCACAAATTAAAACGAAACAGCCACAGCTCCAATATACCTCAGGAAGCCAACAGGTCCAATTCCAAACAACCGGTATGACGCCGCTCGTGAAATCCCGGCAAAATATTATTC
>JBKHBQ010000099.1:0-12606 GCA_046542305.1 Bacteroidales bacterium | reverse complement strand
CTAGTAGCTCGAATCATCCAGCACGGTTTTTCCGCGATACGTCCAGTAAATAATGGACGTATATGCAATTACAAACGGCATCCCGATTATTGCCATGATGAACATCACACGCAGCGTATATTCGGAAGAAGATGAATTGTAGATATCGAGGTTGTATTCCGGACCGAGACTCGAGATCATCAGGTTTGGAAATATTCCCAGGCCAAACAGGCTGATCAGTGCCGCGATAACCAGTGAGGACGACACAAACCCCTGCATGGGTTTATCCTTGTAAATGGTTCGGGGAATATTGGCAATGGCCAGCACACTCAGCAAAACCACCAGCCAGGTAATGGATGAAATAATGTAGGGATATTCCACAATGAATTCGTGTTTGGTCCAGGGGCTTTCTATCATGCCAAAGGAAAAATTGGCGATCATATCCGGATTATCTACCAGCACCTCCACCGTCAGGATCACGTAAAAGCCCAGAAAAATCCACCATGCACGCATGGCCCATTTCCTGATACGATCGAGCAGGTTGCCTTCGGTTTTAATGATCAGATACATGGCGCCCTGCATGCCAAACATAACCACGGTAAACACGCCGGTAACCAAGGCAAAAGGATTGAAAAGCTCCGCCAGTCCGCCCTGGTATTCCATATCGGCACCAATGGGAACTCCTTTGATGATGTTTCCGATCATCAAACCAAAAAAGAAGGAAGCCATCAACGATCCGAAGAAAAACAGGAAATCCCAGGTATTACGCCAGGCCTTCCCGGGTTCCTTGCTTCTGAACTCCAGCGAAACAGCCCTGAAAATAAGTGCGGCCAATAAGGCAAAAAAAGGCACATAAAATCCTGAAAAACTCGTGGCATACACATGCGGGAATCCTGCAAACAAAGCTCCTCCTGCCGTAATAAGCCACACTTCGTTGCCATCCCACACCGGACCTATCGAATTGAGCAGAATGCGGCGGTCACGATCACCTTTTACAAAAAGATGAAGGATGCCCACCCCGAGGTCGAATCCGTCCAGGATGGCATACCCCACCAGGAGAATTCCGATTATAATGTACCAGACGATATTAAAATCCATAGCTTACTTGTTTACGTCCTTAATTCGTTTGCTTCGCTGCGGATAAACCGATGCCGTGTCCTTGTAAAAGTCTGCCGGCCCGTGCTTTATTTCCCGGTCCAGTACATAAATCCACACCAGGAACAGGAGAATATAAAGTACGATGAACATAATGATCGATCCTAGGATCATATTTGCACTAACAGCTCTGGAGATGGCATCGGAGGTTTTAAGCAGGCCCTGGACAATCCAAGGCTGGCGCCCGACTTCAGCGGATACCCAGCCAAGCTGATTGGCCAGCACGGGCAATATTACACTGATGACATACAGCTTCATAAGCCACCGGTTTTGGAACAGCTTGCCGCGCTTCCACAAAAACAGGCTGAACAGCGTGAGGGCAAGGAAAAACATGCCGAGGGCCACCATCAGGTGATAAGTTTGAAACACCAGCCCCGCATCCGGCCATTCGTCTTCAGGAAACTGATCCAGCCCCGGAATTTCTGCATTCATATCCCCGGTGATTAAATAGCTCAACATGCCGGGGATGGCAATGCCAAAAGTCTTGCGTGTTTCAGGATTGGTATATCCCAAAAGATATAGCGCCGCATTGTCGGTGGTTTCGTAAAGACCTTCGAATGCAGCAAGCTTAGCCGGCTGATACTTTGCCACCACCACGGCGTGCTGATGCCCCAACACAGGCTGCGCCACACTGGCCACAGCAGCAAAGATGAGCGCCACAAAAAACGACTTCTGCGCAAATTCCACATATTTCCTTTTGAGAATGTAAAATGCCGACACACTCAATACCAAAAAGGCACCCTGGATAAATGCACCATTGATGGTATGAACAAATCTGATTACAGTGGAGGGATTAAAAACCATATCCCAAAAATCAGTGATCCTCGCCACACGGCTGAGCCCCTCTCCCACAATGGTATAAGCTACGGGGGTTTGCATCCAGGAATTGGCAGCTACAATCCAGAAGCCCGAAAGCAGCGTGCCGATGAAAACCATGATGGTGGAAAACAGGTGCATACGACGCGATACGCGATGCCACCCGAACAACAGAATAGCCAGGAATCCCGACTCCAGGAAAAAAGCAAAAATACCTTCGGCCGCAAGGGGCGATCCGAAAATGTCGCCCACAAACCGGGAATAGGTGGCCCAGTTGGTACCGAATTCAAATTCCATTACGATCCCCGTAGCTACACCAATGGCAAAGGTGGCTGCGAATATCTTTATCCAGAACCGCGTGATTTTCTCGTAAACCTCTTTGCCTGTGATGTTGTAAAGGCTTTCGTAAATCACCAGCAGACCTGCCAGCCCAATGCTAAAGGGCGGGAAAATATAATGAAACATGATGGTGAAGGCAAACTGCAAACGCGCCAGTAAAACTGCATCCATTTATTTATTTTTTTTGTGCGTACGATAAATCAGATACCCGGTAACTGCGAATACAACCCCCAGCACGTACTTCAAAATTTTCCTGATAAAGTGCATTTCCTCCTGATCGACAAAAAAATTCAGCAGCCTTGCAAGAATCAGGTAGGTAAAAGCAATTATCAACGAGAACAACACCAGTCTCCCCAGTGGCTGATTCAGCATTTTGTTTATTCGTTTATCAAAAAACATTGGCGCGTTGGCTTTGTTCATGAAAATCTTAATCCGAAAACTAAAAAGTTTAATTTATGTGCTTTTTGATATGAAATTCAGAATCGGCTCCAGATAAAACCACTTGCTTCTTTTGCTGAAGAACCCGGCAGGTGTGAACTAAGAGGGCAAAAAAAAAGTGCTTTGTTTCCAAAGCACTTTTTTCATTAGGTTCTGACAAATCGGTTATTTAACAAAAATTTTCTCAATGGTAAATGCTTCATCGCTTTGCGCGCTGAGCAGGTAAACACCTTTACTGAGTTCGCTCAGATCGAGGCTTACGGAAGCATTGTCCGAAGCATTGGCTTTTGCAACCACCTGTCCCTGCGAATTCAATACCGTAATTACGGTGTTGGCATCAATACCTGAAACGGTAATCATTCCGCTGGTCGGGTTGGGATATACATCCATTGCAACAGCATTTTCATCACTTACAGAAAGTGCATCAGCCTTGAACATGCTGATGGCGGACGCGCCAAATTCGGAGAAATATCCTGCATCGGGCATAGAAGCATCGAAACGGGCTTCAAGCTCCATTACAGAATTTTCGGAAGCATCGAATGCTTTGAAGCTGATGGATTCATCTTCCAGAAGGCCGTCGACAGCTTCGGTGGAAATGTCGTCACCATAAGCCACCAGTGCGAGGTTCGAAATTTCTTCCTGAACCTGTACCATACCCACGCAGTTTCCTTCCTCATCGAATGCACCGATTACATCACCGGCTTCAAACATTGAGATGGCCTGTGTTTGCAGCGAGATCAGATGGGCAATATCTGTTTTGTTTACGGTCCATGGTGCATTTTCAATCTGCGGTATCTTATTTACGGCAGTCGGAACAACTGCGTCGAGGGCATTGTAATCAACCATACCTGCACCTGTCATGTTTACGATATAACCCTTACCGGGTTGCAGTACATCCAGGGTAAAGATCCCGCCTGCCGGCCAGTAGGTTTCACCTGTCGACAGTTCGAATGCAAACATCAGGTCGTTTCCAAGCTGGTCGAATACATCTTCGGCAGCAACTGCCTGGTCGATGAGCACAGGAAGATAGTTATATCCCGCCTCGAGTGCGAACGTTTGATCTTCAACCGGAATCAGGCTGAAGTCCACACATGCTTCTTCGTTGAGCTTGATCTTGTAGGCAGCGTTGTCGTTCCAGTTTCCGAGGGTATTAATGTTTTGTGAAGGCCACCAGAAACCGCTCTTGTTCAGCATAATTTCAATTACATCGTTTGCAACAAGATCGTCGAAAATTTCCATCAACGACGGATCGAGCGGCTGGTAAGGCGATGAAATCAGGCTCCAGCCTTCAGGGATACAGGTTTCCCATACTTCCAGTTCGCCGGTCCATTGGAAGGTAAGAATATTGGAACAAACGATCTCGGCATTTTCAAAACAGGCCTGAATTTCATCAACGCCCGGAGTGGTTCCGGTGTAGGAAAAGAAAGCCTGTCCGGTCGCATTGGATGCTTCGGAATAAATAGTTCCGCTATGAGGGCCTGCAATTACTTCGAACTCCACCAGCGCACCTTCGATGGGATCGCCGAGTTCATCTTCAAGAGTTGCCGTAACGGTATGGATATTTCCGATAGGAAGGGTATTTACATCCTGTGTAAGAACGATAGATTCGGCCTGAGGCTCCATCCAGTTCACCGAAAGGTTATTTGAGCATTCGGAATTTCCAAGGCTGTTTTCGAAACAGGCTTCTACCATATCGGTACCGGCCACGGCACTCGAGAAGGTAAAGAATGCTTCCCCGTTAGCATCGGTAGCTTCTGAATGTGTGGTTCCGGCATTGGGTCCGGAAATTACTTCGAAATCCACCATTTCGCCCTCCACAGGATTACCAAGGTCATCCTGAATCAAAGCGGTAATGGTATGATCTGTTCCTACCTCGGGTTCATTTGTCGGCTGGCTTATCAGAATTCCTTCGCCGATAATGGCTGCACCGGAGATTTCGAAGTATGCAAGGAAAATATTGTCGTCGTTCGATGGGTTTTCCGTAAATACAGATACTTCGGTGGTGTTGATGTCGATAAAGGGCAGGATACTGTAGAGTTCGTCATCGCTATCGAATTCGGTGGGTGTAGCCATAGGATCGGCGGGATTGTCGTTGCTGTCGCCAAGGCCGCCCACAGTCATCAGTCCGCCGTCGGAACTGATACCGTCGTCTTCACCACCGGCAGCAGTACTCAAACGCTCGTTGTTAACTTCCACAATGGAATACTGCTGTACACCACCTAACTGATAGGAGTACGAAATACCAAGGCCCATGTTGAGCAATGCACCCGGATCGTCGGGGTTGATCGATTCGCCCAATGCAATGGAAAAGTTGTCGCCATCCAGATCCTGGGCACCAAACATGATTACAATGGTTTTTTCGCTTGCATCAGGATCACTGAAGATCACCAGCAGCGCCACACCATCAATATCAGTTGTCCGGCATTCGGTTACATCGAAACTCATTATTCCCGGTGCTGCAGCATCCAGTGCAGGACCCACAATGCTGGTGACATCGGCATAGTAGTTATTGCTATTGCTCAAGGCACTCGGTGTGGATCCGTCCCAATTAATGTCGACGCCGTCGAGGGTCATGCAGCCGTCGGAAATATCCCCGCCGCCCCAGATTGTGGCCGCCATCAGATAGGCCCTGTGTACAGTGGCTCCGGCGCTCGGTTTGTTGGCATCAACGGTGTAATCGGCATTGTCGCCACCGCCATCAGCCGACAAATAGTACTGGCCGGTAACAGAGTACAATTGCGTTAAACCGTTTTGCTCCGGATTCATTTGCGGGCTTTCCGCATTGTTCGGAATGGTTCCGGGCGTATGTTCCTGTGCATTTGCAATAAAAAACATTGCAAATAATCCAATAAATAGAAAAAATCGTGTCTTCATAACTTGTAAGAATTTAATTATTAAAAATTATATTGGTTGCCTTTGTAGGAACAAAGTTATATTTTTAGCCGGGCTTAGAAAATGCAATTATATTTCTTTAACAAATCTGGTGTTTTTTATCCTTTTCATGTGATTATCTTCATTTTAACATCTTTTAATATAAGATTAATGTTTTAACAAAAAAATAACATTAGTAATGTATAAATATCAGTCTCCCCTGAAATAACCACCCACCTAACCTTCCACTATTATTAATTTATCCCAACCAGTACACCACATCTGTAAAATACCGCCAGTCACATGCTGCTTGCCCCATGGCGTTGATTCATGCAATATTCCTGGCATGTTTTAGCAAACAATATGCGTCGATACATTCAATAAAAAAAGGAGAGCGGCTGCTCTCCTTTTTTTCATTACTGACACTATTGATCAGCTTATTTTTCGAATTTCATGAACATCGCGATCAAATCCACAACACGCTGCGAATAACCCCATTCGTTGTCGTACCAGTTCAGGGTTTTCACAAAGCGATTTCCAAGTACCTTGGTATACTCTGAATCGTAAATAGAGGAATACGGGTTTCCAACAATATCCGACGACACTATTTTTTCCTCGGCGTAATACAGAATGTTTTTCATTTTTTCTGTTTTCGCAGCGAGGCGAACGGCCGCGTGGACATCTTCAACCGTTACATCGCGACCCACTTCCACGAACAGGTCTACAACCGAACCATCCGGCACGGGCACCCTCGATGCCATGCCGTCGAGTTTTCCGGCCAGTGCCGGGATCACCTTACCTACTGCACGGGCAGCGCCGGTAGTAGTCGGGATAATGTTTTCGGCGGCGGCACGTCCGCGGCGCCAGTCTTTATGTGGCACGTCGGCCAGCCGCTGGTCGTTGGTGTAGGCGTGTGTAGTGGTCATCAAACCTTCCACAATCCCAAATGCGTCATTCAGCACTTTGGCCATTGGGGCCAGGCAGTTGGTGGTGCAGCTGGCGTTTGAAATAATCTGGTGCTCGGGCTTAAGTTCTTCGTCGTTAACACCCACCACAATGGTTGCATCAATCTCGTCTTTTGCAGGAACGGTAAGGATGATCCGCCTGGCACCTGCGTCGAGATGCGGCTGCAGTTTGGCGCGATCGCGGAATACGCCTGTCGATTCCACCACCACATCAATCTCCAGTTCTTTCCAGGGATATTCCTTTGGATCTTTAATGGTGAGCATTTTCACCTTTTCATTGGGCGTGATCAGTAAATCACCATCGATGAAAACTTCCTGGCCGAATCCGCTCATTACGGTGTCGTATTTTAGCAGGTATGCCAGTACTTTATTGTCGTAAAGGTCGTTGATGGCCACCACATCGATGTCATCGCGTGAATTGAGGATTCTGAAAACCGACCTTCCGATACGTCCGAAGCCATTAATTGCTACTCTCATTTTGCACCTCCTTCCTCATAAATTTTTTGATAGGCAAGCATAATATCCTTGATGCGCGCGGCCATTGCCAGGGTATTGTGATACCATGTAAGCACTTTGACCATCCTGCCTTTGGAGCGCATGGTTGCCTGTTTGTCGTAGATTACCGAATGGGAATTTCCCACCACGTCCACCGAAACGATCGGGTCTTCGATCACCTGGAGGATGCCGGGAATTTTCTTTGCAGCCTTTTCGATGGCCATGTTGATTTGCTCGATGGTAGCCTTTTCGTCTTTCAGCACCAGGGTGAAGTCGAGCAACGACCCGGCGGGAATGGGAACGTTAAGGGCAGTTCCTTCGATACGGCCTTTGAACTCGGGCATGATCTCCTGTATCCATCGTGGTGTGGGAGTTTCGTTAGGAATAATATTTTCGGCAGCCGAACGGCTTCTTCTGAAATCATGTCCTGCGGTATCCCTCAGCGGCTGGTCGGCCGTATATGAATGCACGGTAGTGAGCATGGCATATTCCACACCGAATGCTTCGTCGAGGATTTTCAGCATAATGGCCGTAGCTGTGGTGGTTGAAGAACTTGCAGAGATCAGCTTGTCGGCCTTTTTAATGGTATGGTCGTTTACGCCGTTTACCACGATGCGGTCGATATGATTGGAAGGCAGTGAAGCAAGGATAACATGCTTGGCTCCCGATTTAAGGTGGCCTTCCATTTCTTCGCGCGAACGGTACTTACCGGTTCCATCCACAACCACATCTACATTAAAGGCATCCCACGGAACGTCTGTTGGTGCTTTGCCTTTCACAAAACGGGCCTTGCCGTTTTTGGATACCAGGTAATTCCCTTCGAGTTTTGCATCAATTTTTCCTTTGGCCCTCTTGGATTCTGCTTCGAGGAGATAAACGAGAATCTCGGGACGGCCGATATCACTGATGGCCACTACTTCGATTCGCTCATCTTCGAGGCACAAACGATACAAATGGCGGTTGATTTCGCCAAATCCCATCAGGCCTAATCGAATCTTTTTCATAATCATTCCTTTCTTTTAAAAAAATGTACTCCATCAACAATACATATTTTCCTTTTATTGCCGGAGCATCTACAATTAACATTAATTTAATACGATCAACGGCTTATTTGTACCACCCGGCATACATGGTATAGCTTTCTGCAATACGCTGTATCTCTCCTTCCATCAGTTCACGGTCGATGTCTTTTATCTTCTTGGCAGGCACGCCCGCAAATACCGAACCCGACTTGACCACGGTATTTTTCGGAACCAGCGCACCGGCGGCAATAATCGAATTGGATTCGATCACCACATGATCCATCACGATGGCACCCATCCCTATGAGCACATTGTCGTGGATGGTGCATCCGTGAACGATGGCATTGTGTGCAATCGATACATAATTGCCGATATTCACCGGCGCTTTTTTATAGGTACAATGGATAATGGCCCCATCCTGCACATTCACATGATGTCCTGCGCGTATGTAATGCACATCGCCACGCACTACGGCATTGAACCACAGGCTGCAATCGTCGCCCATAATTACATCTCCCACTACTGTGGCGTTATCCGCCAGAAAACAGTCTTTGCCAAATCGGGGCGTATGCCCGTTTACAGTTTTGATTAATGCCATAAGAAACAATAGTTTAAACCGGTATCTTAAACCTTTCCAAATATTAACGTTAACTTAACATTGAACGGCGAGAAATGTTTTACCAGTTTACAACAGTTTTGTTAAATATATCTTCCACAAGATATTCGTTGATCTGGCCCACCAGGGTTTCCTGCACACTGGAAAGATCCTGTGTACTTGGGTAATCCTCATGCTGGCTGAAAGTAAAATTTTCGAAACTCTGCGTTTCGTCGTAATGATTGATGAAGGTTACCTTAACGGTAATGGTGAGCCGGTTGAGGGCTGCCACATCATTGGCCTGGATGGCCACGGGCTGGGTTTTGTAATCCACAATTTCTCCCGTGATTTCCATGTCGCCGCCTTCGTTCACCACGATGAGGCTGGTTTGGGTTTGAAATTTATCGCGCAAAGCATCTGTAAATTCCTGGCTCAATGTGGGATTTACCAGGGGTGCATTGTTGGGGAAATTCGCGATCCTGATGGTCTCCACCTCAGGCGGAATGGATGCGCCCGTAAAGGAATAACCAGCTGAACATGCCGCGAAAAGCATCAGGCATATGCCCGATAAAAGCAAAATTCCGGTTTTGATCATAGCCAAATAACTAAATATTGTACTCTTTTATTTTACGGTACAATGTACGTTCCGAAATCCCCAGATCCCTGGCGGCAGCTTTGCGCTTTCCGCTGTGCCGCTCCAGTGCTTTTTTTATCAGGTCGATCTCCTTTTTTTGTATGGAAAGAGATTCCTCCACAATTTCGGGATCCTGCACCACATCATCAGGAACCGGTTCGTAGGGTTCATGAATTTCCGCTGTGAGATCGTTTTCGCGGTGCTTTGTGATGTCGTGATAAAATTTCTTGATAAGCTGCGGATTTTTCTCCCTGAATTCGCGCACATCACCTTTTTCAGTAATTCCCACGATGGCCTGTTTGAGGTTGTAGATTTCTCTGCGCATATCAAACAAGACATTATAAAGCAGCTCGCGATCGGTCATTCCTTTTTCATGCTCCAGTGCCGAATACAACACAGGAAGATTGGTAATTGCGGCCTGAGGCAGATATTTCAACAGGGTTTCGGCGGTAATTTCACGCTTTTCCTCGATGATGGAAATTTGTTCGGTAATGTTTTTCAATTGCCTTACATTGCCATCCCAGCGGTAGTTATTAAGCAATTCCAGGGCATCGTGTTCAAGCCTGATTGGAGGCATCCGGTACTTTTCGGCAAAATCCGATGCAAATTTTCTGAACAGCAAATGAATGTCTTCTTTTCGCTCGCGCAGCGGGGGAATGTATATGGGGACGGTGCTCAGGCGGTAATACAGATCCTGCCTGAATTTTCCTTTCTCGATGGCTTCGGGAATATTCACGTTGGTGGCTGCAATCACCCGCACGTCGGTTTGAATTACCTTGGAAGATCCTACCTTTAGAAACTCCCCTGTTTCGAGCACCCTTAGCAGTCGCACCTGCGTGGATAGCGGGAGTTCGGCCACTTCATCCAGGAAGATCGTCCCCCCGTTCACCACCTCGAAATATCCTTTGCGGGCTTCGTGGGCGCCGGTAAACGATCCTTTCTCGTGCCCGAACAATTCCGAATCGATGGTGCCTTCGGGAATGGCGCCGCAGTTCACAGCAATATACGGCCCGTGCTTGCGTGTGCTGAGCTGATGAATGATCTGCGGGAAAACTTCCTTCCCTGTTCCGCTTTCGCCCGAAATGAGCACAGTAAGGTCTGTCGGGGATACCTGCTTGGCAATGTCGATCGCCCTGTTCAGTCCCGGAGCATTTCCGATAATTCCGAATCGCTGCTTAATACTTTGTATATCCATCTACTAAATCTACTCAGTTTTTGGTTTGCAAAGATACTCATTATTCGACAGATGTGCAGCAATACCCATGCTTCTGCTGACATCATGTCACCCTAACTGTAACAAGCTCTCTGTTATATTGTTCGCTGTGGACGCCAATCTTTGTAAGCAATAAAATAGATGCGTGAAAACATAAATCCCAAGGTGAATCCAAAGAGGCCTCCTGATAACACATCACCGGGAAAATGCGCCCCCATGTAAATTCTGGAGTATCCGATCAGAAAGGCCCAAATCAGGATAAAATGAGGAAAATATTTGTAGTGCTTTCCAAGAAATGGTATCAGAACCCCTGCCAGTGCAAAGGCATTTGATGCATGCGACGACACAAAACTGTACATGCCACCGCAATAGCCTCTGACCTGGTGTACCAGGGGTTGAAGTTCTTCGTTGTGGCAGGGACGCAGGCGTTCGAAATAATTCTTCATGGCCACACTTCCCTGGTCGGCGGCCGCAATGGCGAGCCCGATGAGTACGATAATCAGCACCGACCGCTTTTTGAATTTCATCACGATCAGGATCAAAAACACCAAATACATCGGAAACCAGATGAAGCGGTCGCTTATCCACCACATGACAAAATCGAAAAACCCGTTGTGCAGACTGTTCAGGAAAAGAAAAAGCTGATGGTCGGTCTGATTGAGAAATTCCAAAAATTCGTTCATAAGATTAATCGTTTTCCTTGTTCAGTTCGTGCCATATCATATCTTTAAGCTTTTGAAGCCCCTTGCGGGTATACGACGAAACGAATACATGCGGAATGGCGGGGAGATTCCTGCGTATTTCGTCGGTAAGTTCCTCATCGAGCATATCCGATTTGGTAATGGCCAGGATCTTTGTTTTGTCCAGCAGTTCAGGATTGTATTCTTTCAGCTCGTTGAGCAAAATGCGGTATTCATTCCTGATGTCGTCGGCGTCGGCAGGAACCATAAAAAGCAGCAGCGAATTACGTTCGATATGCCGCAGAAACCGCAATCCCAGCCCTCTGCCTTCGTGGGCTCCTTCGATAATTCCCGGAATATCGGCCATGACGAAGGATTTGTAATCCCTGTACTTAACAATGCCTAAATTGGGCACCAGGGTAGTGAATGGATAATCTGCAATTTCGGGTTTTGCCGCCGATACCACCGACAGCAGGGTGGATTTACCTGCATTGGGAAACCCGACCAGCCCCACATCGGCCAGCAGTTTCAGTTCGAGGATCTTCCATTCCTCACGGCCTTCTTCGCCAGGCTGTGCATATTTGGGAGTCTGATTGGTAGCCGATTTAAAATGATCGTTGCCCAGTCCGCCGCGTCCTCCGGCAACAAGTACCCGCTCCTCACCGTGGTGCGTGATCTCGAAGGCCACCTCCCCGGTTTCGGCATCACGGGCAACCGTACCCAACGGTACTTCCAGCACCACATCCTTCCCGCTGGCGCCGGTACGCAATTGTGCGCCACCATCGCCGCCGCGCTCAGCATTCACGTGCTTGGTGTATTTCAGGTGCAGCAAGGTCCATAGCTGCTGATTGCCCCGCAGAACGATATGTCCGCCACGTCCGCCATCGCCGCCGTCAGGTCCGCCTTTGGGGTTGCTCCTGGAACGGTGGAAATGTGCCGACCCCGCGCCACCATGTCCCGACCGGCACAAAATCTTTACATAATCAACAAAATTGGAATTCATGCCTTACACCTCTTTTATTTTATAGATGTCAGGATAATTCCTGCCATGGCCGTTGTAATCCAGGCCGTAACCGACAATGAAATCGTTTGGGATTTCCATACCTATATAGTCGATGGCATAATCCTTAATAAATGCCTTTGGTTTGAAAAGCAGGGTGGCAAGTTTCACCTCCCGGGCTTCAAGTTTTTTAAGTTTGTTGATGGTTTCGGCCATGGTCACCCCGGTATCGATAATATCCTCGAGAATCACGATGGTACGGTCGTGCACCACCTCATCGAGTCCGATCAGTTCGCGAACCGTATTTGTGGATTGTGTGCCTACATATGACGAAAGTTTCACGAAGGAAATCTGGCATGCTGTATTGATATGCTTGAGCAGATCGCCCGCAAACATGAAGGCTC
>JBKHBQ010000098.1:0-12662 GCA_046542305.1 Bacteroidales bacterium | reverse complement strand
CGGGATGATTTCCTGGTTGGCGTCTCCGGGTGTCGGAATTTCAAAGACCGTCCAGTTATCGTTGCCATCAGGGAGCCGTCCTGCCGACTTGTTGACTGAAGGCGGCTCCACAACGCCGCCACTGCCGTATTCCAGCGAATCGGCGAAAATAATTCCTGACCGTGAAATGCCGATGGCTTCACCGGATGCGCTCAGCTTAATCCCAACGTGCAGTGCGCCCTGTGCCGGCTGATCGTCGGCCCAAAGCACGAGGAATCCTCCTGAAGGAATGGTGGTGAGTGCGGGTGTGGTGTCTGATATCCTGAAGGCTTTCGGATCGTCCAGGTTATCCGTAATGTACCAGCCGCCGATGTCGACAGCCTCGGGGCCGGGATTGTATATTTCGATCCAGTCATCATATTCACCGTAATCGTCGGGCACAAAATTTTCGTTGTCGCACATAAATTCATTGATGAAGATGTTTTCTTCGTTAATGGGCGGGGGCACGTAGTTTTCAGTGCCCGGAGTAGGAACATCGAAAACCATCCAGGTGGTATCGCCGTCAGGATAGCGCCCCAGGGATTTTTCGTCGTCCAGGCCCTGGCCGCTGCTTCCGATGCCGCTTTCATAGCCGAATGCCGCCGATTGGTCGATCAGCACTCCGAGCGGATCGTAGAGGAAAACATGGTTGTCGCCGTCATCCTTGGCACTCAGCTTCATATCCACGTACACAAGCGTATCGCTGAGCGAGGTATTGCCGCCGCACAACACAACCAGGAAACCTCCTGCCGGAATGGTAGTGCCGCCGGGCAACTGGTTTTCGGCCTTCAGTTTGCCGGCTTCATCGGCAAGAAATACCCCCGATACGTCTACTTCGGTATTGCCGGCGTTGTACAATTCCACCCAGTCGTAGCCCTCACCTGTTCCGTCGGGAAAATACAACGGCGGTTCATTGTTGGCCGTCAGCAGTTCGTTAATCACGATGTTGTCGAGGTTGTTATCGGGTGTTACCGGTTCGCGCAGTTCATCCTTTACGCAGGCGCCTGTCAGCATTATTACACTTATTGCGATAGCAAATATGGCGGTTCTTTTCATGTTCATTTTTTTAGAAATTGATTTCCGTACGCAACTGAATCATGCCGAAATCTATACCGGCTTCACCGGTAGGTTTTAACGGATCGGTATCAAATTGTCCGCGGCCGTCGGCATAGCGGTCCTGATTTACCCACGAAAGATTGAGCATTAACTTGATGTTGTAATTCATATAGTAATTCATGCCGAGGGTCACGATTTCGGCTGCGCCGCCTGTGATCCCTGCATCGAAATCGTTGGCATCCATGTAGCTGTATCGAACGGCCATTTCCATGGCGCCTTTGTTGATGTCCCTGAACCGGATCTGGGTAAATTCACCTTCGATATTGGAATAGCTGTACTGATCGCCGGTAAGGAGCCAGCCAGCCATGGCGTACCAGCCGTGGATACCTGCATTTTCGTAGCCTTCCTTCCGGTTGAAATCCTGCCTGGCATATTCGGCTGTAAACTTCAGGTTGTTTTTCATGGCGGCAAACTCAAATCCCAGCAGGGTGGAGAAATCGGTTTCTTCGATAAAATCGGTATCCACATATTTTTTGCGGTTGATAAAAGTTTCAGCCTGAGTGTTGTAGCGGAAGCTGTTTACCGGATCGCCTTTTTCAGGCACTTTGGGAGTGCGGTAGGAGCCGGCTGCGCCAAAGTGAATCAGCTTATCGATTTCCTGAACCGGCATCCAAGCCAGCCTGCCTGTAACGGAAATGCCTTCATCGGTGCCGTAGTCTTTATTTTGTTCGCGGATCAGGCCATTGTTGATCTGGTTGAAAAAAACACCGCCCTGTGCAAAAAAGTGCTGCCCGTGTTTGTTTACCGAAAGACCGATATGCCTCGAGGGCGCCAGTTCGGTCATCATCGGGCGTTCCATTATGCTAATGTATCGCGAAGTGGAGGTGCGGCCGATGGAGAATGGTTCTTTGTGATTACCGAATTTAAGGATGCCGTTTTTAAAGAAGTATCGGACATAGGCATCGCGCAGGCGCATTCGGTTTCCCGAAAAATCCAGATCGATCTCTCCGCCCCATTTTTTCCACAGAATGGCCTTTACGGCAAATCGCGCACGGCGAATGTCCACGCCATTGCCAATTTCATCGTTATCACCCAAATAAACAGCTCCGTCGATCGACACCCTGTTGTCGAACCACATCCTGAAGCGCTCATCGATGGATTCCAGCACCAGGAATCCGTCGCGGATCTCGGCAGTCATTGAGATGCGCGAAACCCGCTGTCCGTATTCGTTGATCCTGATCTGAGACTCCAGCCGGATGTGCATGCTGTCCGTTTCGGGGATCGGCAGCACCCTGGTCTGGTAATCGCGATGCGCAAACTCAAGCGATCCAACAAATCCGGCATCGATCTGTATTTTGAATTCTCCCAGTGAGTTGGTCAGATCGGCTACTTCATAATCCTCGCTGATGCGCACCTTCACATTTTCTATGGGTATACCGAATTCGCTGGTTACTTTTCCGTGGATCAGCCGCTGTGAATAAGCCTGTGTGCCAATTATCAGCAGCAATAGCATGATCACCAAAGTTGTTTTTCTGCTCATCTTACCGAACTTAAATTATATTTGATTTTCCTTTCAAACGCAACAGATATCATCAGGCCGGATGGTAAAAGGTTTACATACCCGGAAACCGGATAGCTTGATTCTTTTTCCCTTCAACAGTTTGTGCCGGATAATGTTTGTGAATGGCAGCCTTTCCGTGCTTTCGATCATCTTCTACTTCCTGTCTGAACACGTTATCGATAAAGAACAGCATCAGAAAAGCGATCAGTCCCGAAGCCAGCGGCAGCACCAGCCATCCAATGGCTATCCGGCCGAGAATGTTCAGCTTCACCTGCCGGATACCTTTCAGCAGGCCCAGCCCGAGAATGCTTCCGATGATCACCTGCGAACTGGAGATGGGCACGAGTGGTACCGGGGGCAATCCGAGACTTTGAAGGCTTTCGGAGAGCCAGGTGGATGAAAAGATAAACAATACCAGCGAATGGGCCAGCACCACTACAATAGCTGCTTCTGCCGTGAGGGGCATCAGATCGTTGCCTACCGTGCGCATCACCCTGTGCGAGTAGGTGAAGATTCCCACCGCAATGGCGATCCCTCCCAAAAAGAAAAGCTGCTGATTGCTGTTCAGGGTGAAGATGCCCAGGTCGAGCGGCGCAAATTCCACCGATGGGATAAATACACCCATTACATTGGCAATATTGTTGGCTCCCAGGCTGTATGCGCCAAAGGCTCCAACAATCAGCAGCCAGTAGCGGATAAATGCATCCTTGATGAGCAGGTGAACCTTAATATGACCGGCCACAAACCTGTAAAGATAAAAAAGCCCCATGGTGAACAGGGCGCCAAGTAGAGGCCCGCTCACCCAGGCGCCTGTAATTTCGGCCACTACCGCAAGATCGGTAGGTTGTCCTGCATAGAAATTCCATCCGATAATGGCACCTACTATGGCCTGAGAACTGGAGACGGGCAGCTTAAAACGGGTCATGGCAAAAACCGTCCCGGCAGCAGCCAGAGCCACCGTAAATGCCGCCGCAGGTTTGGCGATGGTTCCCAGATCGGTGAGTGTGGCAGAAGTTCCCGAACCCTGAACCACAGCACCCACAATTACGAAGATCCCGGCAATGATGGCAGCTTTCCTGAAACGTACCATACGCGAACCCACTGCGGTACCAAAAACATTGGCCGCGTCGTTGGCTCCCAGGCTCCAGCCCAGAAACAATCCGCTGGTTAGAAAAAACAGGATCATTAAAATTTTATTTTTATAGCCATTAGCGACAGCAGATCGGCTACCTGTTTGGCTTTATCAGAAATGGTTTCGATGTGCAGAATAAAATACCTCAGATGCATCTTCTGGCTTAGCTCCAGATCGTCCATTTTAAACACGTCGCGCTTGAGCTGAAGGGCAAGGTTATCGGTTTCGCGCTCGTAAAAAAATACTTTGGTCAGCTTTTCACGCACCGAATTGATGTCCCTGAAGAGGGTGCGTGCTGCCGGGATGGCATATTCTCCGGCTTTGATGGATGTATCGGTAATCTTGATGAAGCTGTCGGCTAGTTTTTTGGGAATGTAGGGCTGCTCCACATCAAACCGGTCGAGGTTGTGCTTGGGAACATCGATCAACTCGTCCGACTGTTCCAGCAGGTTCATCACATCGCTGGCATACTGCGGAAGGAGCGAATGCAGGTAAAACTCGTTTTCTATCTCAATCTGCCTGTCGTCGGCAGCAGCCTCCATTTCATGCAAGGTTTCAATGTTTTTCCTGAACTGGTCGTGCCGTTCGTACAGGTAATTCTCAACCCCTTCCTTGAATATCAACAGCCCCTGTTCCACGTTATCGTAGAACTCGTCGATGTTCACGATCACCTCTTTGGCCGTTTTAAAAAGTAATGCCATGTATCGGTTGTTTAGTGAATGTATTAAAAACAAAGATAGAAATAATACAACTACCTTCACGATAGCTGAATGATGCGCTGATGGTGGGGTTTCAACAAATTCAGGTTTTGGTTGTTTAACAGGTAAACAAAAATGTCATGAAATATTACATTAGCAAAACCATCACGTCGGAATTCGACGAAGCGATAGAAAAAACCACCGAATCGTTGAAAAAAGAAAGCTTTGGCGTGCTGTCGAGGATCGACATTCACGAGAAGCTAAAAGAAAAACTGGATGTGGATTTCAGGAAATATGTCATCCTCGGCGCCTGTAATCCTCCTTATGCATACAAGGCGCTTCAGCAGGAAGATAAGATCGGAACCATGCTGCCCTGCAACGTTATCGTTCAGGATATCGGAGATGGAAAGGTAGAAGTTTCTGCCGTCGACCCTGTGGCCTCCTTGCAGGCTGTGCAGAACGAAAACATTGAAGTGATTGCAGCAGAAATTCGAGATAAACTGGTCAAAGCCATCAACGATCTGTAATCCGCAGTGAATTCACTTCCGGAAAAGCTTCAACCGCCCCCTTCCCGGGGGCTTTTTTTGTGTTTCGATGCAAACGTGTAAACGGCAGCAAAGGGGATTTTTAAATTATCCCTATTTTTGCAGCCAACAAAATCAGGAATATTTATATGAATACAAAAACACTGGATGTTACCACGGATGTAAAATGGATCGGCGTGCTTGATCCCGACCTGGTAACTTTTGATGTGGTGATGGAAACCAAGTATGGCACAACCTACAATTCTTATTTTATCAATGCCGACAAAAAGGCCATCGTGGAAACTACCAAGGAGAAATTCTGGGAAGATTACCTGGTGAAGATCGATGAATTGTGTAACCCGGAAGAGATCGAGTACATTATTCTGAACCACACCGAGCCCGATCATTCCGGCAACGTGAAAAACCTGCTCCGGCTGGCACCCAAAGCCAAAGTAGTGGGCACAGGCAATGCCATTCGCTACCTGAAAGATCTCATGGGCATGGAATTTCCGCATATTGTAGTGAAGGACGGGCATACCCTCGACCTTGGCAATAAAACCCTGCGCTTTATCAGCGCGCCCAACCTTCACTGGCCCGATACCATGTACACCTGGCTTGAAGAGGACAAGGTGCTGTTTACCTGCGATTCGTTCGGAGCCCATTTTTGCGATGATAAAATGTACGAAGATCAGATCGAACGCATGGAGGAGTATGAGTACTCGTTTAAATACTATTTCGATGTAATCCTGAAGCCGTACAGCAAATTTATGCTCAAGGCCATCGATAAAATTGAGGGACTCGATATCGATACCATCGCCACCGGACACGGACCCATCTTAAGAAAAAACTGGAAAAAATACGTTGACCTTTCCAGGCGGTATGCCGAAGAAGCTGTTGCCGAACCGGAAAAACCCCGTGTTTTCATCCCGTATGTGAGTGCGTATCAAAAAACCGGAATGATTGCAGAGCTGATCGGTCAGGGTATCAGGCAGGCAGGTGATATTGAAGTGGATGTGGCTGATATTGAAATGTCGCCGCTTGGTGAACTCGAGGAAAAAATCACACATGCCTCGGCTTACATCATCGGCTCGCCTACCATCAATCAAAATATTCTGCTGCCTATTTACAAGGTCTTCGCCCTTATCAACCCGATCCGCGACAAGGGCAAACCCGCCGCATCGTTCGGATCGTACGGCTGGAGCGGCGAAGCCCGGGATATGATAAAATCCAATCTTGAGAATCTTAAGCTCAGGGTTTTCGATGAAGGTATGTTTGTGAAATTCACGCCGAATGAGGAGGAAACTGCCAGAGCCATTGAATTTGGAAAGGCTTTCGGAAAGGAATTGCTGGCACACAATAATTAATTAAGTAGTGCCGTTATTTCTCAGGGTAATATTTTGTTTTCATATGTTTACGGTGGCTAAGTTGCTCGAGGCACAAAACCTTTCTACTTAGCCACTGTTTTTTTATGCTGGTTTAAACTCAATCAGAATCACTTGAAAAGAACTGCGATTTACGTAATTGGACTGTTGCTGCTGGGCTGGGGCATATCTTCATGCAGCACCGAACGTGAACTGGCCAACGAATTTCTTAAGAAACGCGATAGCCTGGCCGTACTGCTCATCCCACCGGATTTTGTTTTCAAGACCAATTTAAAAGCCTATGAGATCGAAAATTTCGAATCCCTGAACGAATGGCAACAGGATTCGGCCTTGTTTGCCCGGAGCAAATTCATCAACCGGCTCAACGATACGCTGCTGATCAAGCGCATGCTGAACAGCCTCGAAGCAGGCCTGCGGAGCTACGGCATTCAGACTTTTACCCAGGACCGGATATCCGAGTTCATGGAAACAGAAAAAGCAGCCTATCAGGTAGGCCTGGCCCAACTGGAGGCCGAGGAGGATGTATACCCTTACCGGGCTGAGGAAGTTTTTTTTGATACCGTTGTTTTCTACGAAGATTTCCTGCTCGATCAGGTCAGCCTCAACAGTTGGTTCGAAGTGTCGAAACTTAACGAGCCCGATGGGGTGAACCATGTGTTGTATGCCAGTCATTACGTTATGGACGCTCTTGAGGGGCGATTTGTAAATAATGTTTTTACAAATGAGGTGAAGTTTAAATATGATATCGACTCGTTGAAGGTAGAAAATGTGTATGCCCTGGCGGGAATGCTCGGAGAGAAATATGCCGGATACCTGTTCGACTATTTGATGAACGGCTATATCTACCGCTCTTTTCCTGAAGGGCAGCGGCCCTCCGCTTATCTGCACTTCGACCTGAGTCAAAAGCTGCTGTATCCGGCAGGCGACGACCGTTTCATTTTTCTGGATGAATAATCCACAAACCTTACGATTACTTTCATTTAGCTTTTCTTAATCCAAACTTAATACCCGCAGGGTAGAATAAAGTTTACCTTTGCGGCCATTTTCTGCTGATTATTTTTTAAGTATTGAAAATTAAATATTTACATTAATATCTGATCACATACCAAACATGCCGCTAACGAATTTAAGAAACATCGGTATAGCCGCCCATATCGATGCCGGAAAAACAACCGTAACCGAACGTATTCTCTTTTATACCGGAACCACCCGTAAACTGGGTGAGGTCCACGACGGGCAGGCCACCATGGACTTTATGAAACAAGAGCAGGAGCGTGGTATCACCATTGCTTCGGCTGCCATATCGTGTGCCTGGAAAAACAACCAGATCAACATCATCGATACCCCCGGCCACGTGGATTTTACCCTGGAGGTGGAACGATCACTCAGGGTAATTGATGGAATGATTGCTGTTTTCTGCGCCGTGGGAGGCGTGGAGCCACAAAGCGAAACCGTGTGGAATCAGGCCGACAGGTATCGCGTTCCGCGCGTGGCTTTTGTAAATAAGATGGACCGAACCGGAGCCGATTTCGAAGATGTGGTCAAGCAAATGAACCAATACCTCGATGCCAATGCGGTTCCTTTTCAAATCCCGATGGGGTCGGAAGAAGATTTTACAGGCCTGATCGACCTGATTGAAATGAAAGCATATATTTTCGAGGAGTTCGAAAGGATCGAAACAGAAATCCCCGATGAGTTCAAAGCAAAAGCTGATGAGGCCCGGGCTTTTCTTGTAGAGAAAATTGCAGATTATGATGAAGAAATCCTTGAGTTGTTCCTCGAGGATCAGGAAATTCCGGTGGAAATGCTCAAAAAGGCTGCCCGCCAGGTAGCATTGAAATTATTGATCACCCCCGTGTTTACAGGAGCGGCATACAAAAACAAAGGAGTTCAGTTGCTGCTTGATGCAGTGGTGGATTATCTTCCGTCACCCATCGATGTGGGTGCCGTGGTAGGAATGGATGTGGATGATCCCGAAAAATCCCATACAAGATGTCCCTCGCCCAAAGATCCATTCTCTGCATTGGCTTTTAAACTGATTCATGACCCGTATGTGGGTCAGCAAACTTTTATCAGGATCTTTTCTGGTTCACTCAAAAGCGGGATGCCTATTGAGAATTCAACCAAGGCAAAGCCCGAGCGCATCGGACGCATTTATCGGATCCATGCCAAAGACAGGCAGGAGATTAGCGAAGCCGGCCCCGGTGATATCGTGGCACTGGTGGGGATGAAGTTTACCAAAACCGGCGATACACTTTGTGACCCGGCTCACCCGCTGCATCTCGAGTCGATTCATGTGCCGCCGCCCGTTATTGAGCTGAAGATCCAGCCGAAGAACAGAAAAGATCAGGATAAACTGGGTGAAGCACTTGCCAAACTGGCAAACGAAGATCCTTCATTCAATGTGCGTTTTGACGATGAAACCGAGGAAACAGTGGTTGCCGGCATGGGGGAGCTGCACCTTGAGATCATCATCGACCGCATCAAGGATGAATTCGGTGTGGAAGTGGAAGTGGGCGAGCCGTCGGTAGCTTATCGCGAAACCATTCTTGCCGAGGTCGAAAGCAACTACAAGCACTCCAAGCAAACTGGCGGTAAAGGCCAGTTTGCCCATACGGTTATTCGCATCGAACCCAACGAGGGCAACGGATATGAATTTATCGACAAGATCAAGGGTGGTGTCATTCCTTCAGAGTTTATTCAATCGGTAAACAAAGGAATTCAGAAAACCCTGGCCAATGGCGTACTGGCCGGCTATCCGGTGGTGGATGTGAAGGTGGTTCTGCTCGACGGAAGCACCCACCCGGTGGATTCTTCGGATATGGCATTCCAGACCTGTGCTTCGGTTTGTTTTAAAAATGGTTTTATGAAAGCCGATCCGGTGCTCCTGGAACCCATAATGAAAATCGAGGTAAATACTCCTGACGAATATATCGGAAATGTGGTGGGCGACCTGAACAAACGCCGCGGCAAAATAGGGTCGATGCGACGCTATCGCAAAGGTTCGCAAAAACTCAATGGCAACGTGCCTCTGATGGAAATGTTCGGTTACGCCACAACACTCAGGAATGTATCAAGCGGCCGCGCCAATTACTCTATGGAATTCCATAAGTATATGCCGGTAACCAAATCCATTCAGGATGAGGTGCTGAAAAAACTCGAAGAAAAGAAACGGCAGGGGAAATAATCCTGCTTCAACAGAAAATTAATCCCTGCAGTTCGCGGGGCTTTTTTTTTACCAGGTAAAAATAAAAAACCCCGGAAGCGAAGTCCGGGGTTTATCCAGGGAGTTATGCTAAAACTTATGGATAGATGTTTTCGTCCACACGATAGCCGGGCAGATCTTTGTACCAATCGGAGTAAACTGCTCCGCCGCTTTCGGCCCATTCGGCAAAATGATTGTATGTCGCAATGATTTCAATTTTTTCACCCGGATAATCAAACGATTCAATCAGGTGAATTGCCCAGGGCAGATTGGTTGATGTTTTGTAATAGATGCCATTGCCGGGCTCGCTTGCATCGTCGTAGGTTCCGAAATATGAAGCTTCCACCAGATCGGTCGGTTCATGATCGCGCAGGTGCACTTCCTTGCCCCTGTCTTCATTGATAAACATAAACGGGTTGTAGGGCGGAATACCGAAATCAGCCAGCGGAACCGGGTTACCTGGGAAGGTAGTGAACGAAAATTCCACAGTTACTTCGTCTACCGGCGGGATACCGAGAGTGGTATTCACTCCGGTGGCGCCACCACCCTGTGCAGGCAGCAATTCGAAGCCGTTATTCCAGAGTATCAGGACAGCCTTCGTTTGCCCGGCCTCCGGGTTCAACTGAACGGGTGCTTCGCCTTCATAGGTCACTTCAATCTGTGAAATCATATCCGGGGTGGTTTCCAACTGAAAGCCGAAGCCGTTTTTGTAGTGTGCTCCCATGGCACGCAGCTTATAGGTTCCGTAAACATCCACCACGGCATTGCCTGCATTGGTCACGTGTTTTACATTATAATCCACGATCATGTCGTTAAAATCATAATCTCCTTTTGAGGGCCACAAATCTTCGAATGCAAGGGTGCCAAATTCCCCTTCTGCAGGATAATAAACATCAAATGCCCGATCGGGATCTGTGGGATAATCATCCACATCATCCGGAACGCCGTCACCGTCTTCATCTTCGATAGGCTCCGGGTCAGGATAAGGTTCGGGATCTATAGCGGTGATAGGATTGACTGTAAGATAAAAAACGGCATCATTGAAATCCTGGTCACCATTGGGCCTGAGCAGATCTTCAATACCGATAAGCACAATGTCGCGGAACTCATCATACAGCATTACAAATTGTTGCTTGTACTGTGCATACTGACCGCCAACCTGCGGATTGAAATCCGGGTTGGAATAAATCTGGTACTGCCCCAACGAAACAGACTGTGTGACGGCATTCCAGCCATTGGCAAGCAAAACAATACCTATGCCGGTTCCCGCTTCATATTGTCCCAGGTAAACCTTGTCGCCGGCTTCAAGCCCTCCGCCAAAACCAGGCTTGGATACATTTGGATAAATGATGTGAATGGTTTCAATATCGTCCTTTGATGCGGGAGGATTGGCCATGTCGTAGGTGTAATAGCCAAGCGTATTTTTAAAACCCGCCCCTTCATCAATAAAAGTGATCCACACATCGCAGTCTTCGATCAGTTCAATGTCATAATTGCGATCGGGAAGTATCCACTCGGGATGTGTAGAGGGCAGCGCAACCAGTTCAGGAAGGTTGGTGTTTACCAGTGCCAGCAAGCCCGGATCGATCACATCACCCGGAACGGTAAGATACTCGGGAACACCCTCCGTGGTATAATTTCCCATGGGCTGAAGTACTACATCTACAGATTTGAAGGGGACTACCGATGCCCCGGATTTGTATTCGTTGCGTCCGCCCATGGTGCCGTCTATCCGCTGATTTACTACAGAAACATACTGATAATCCTGCATGCCGGGATAGGTGGTTGCCAGCACAACCTCGTTCAATGCTGAAGGTAGCGGGTGCACTGTAGCGAATGTGCCGTTCTGGTTTGTTACTCCCTTTAGTATTAGCTTTCCGCCTTCTTCTTCAGGTGCTGTAAGGAGTGTGAAAGGCACAAAAGGTACTGCAGAATTGTCGTTGGTTTTGCTGCTGATCGAAATTTCGATATTTGCAGCCGTGTTAAAATCAAAATCTGCCGGGATCACCAGATCGCTCATGCGCTTGCTGCTTCCTACCGGAGGGTTGTCGTTATTAATATCTTTCTGGCAGCTTGTGATGCCGAGTCCGGCAATTACAAGCCCGATAATAAATAATCTCAGGCTTTTCATATTAGATTTTTTAATGTTTTAGCAAAAGATAAATTTTCCCAAATATGAGCCCAAAACAAGTGATTAAATAAGGTATTGTCAACCGGCAATTCGTATCTGTGATGTTTTTCGGGTTATCTGTGGCGGGTTTTTTTGTAAGTGTAATCAACCCGTTGTGGGGAAAGTGCAGGAATTATCCGTACTCGCTGATTCTTTCAAGCCGAACGAAATCAATTATTTCAATTGTTTTTGCACGTACGCTGATGAGTTTATCCTCTTTGAAATCCTTAATAATTCTGATAACGCTCTCTGTGGACATGCCGGTCAGTTCGGCCAGATCGGCGCGCGAAAGCGGCAGGTGGAGTGTTCTGGTTTTAAATATGCGCTGTGAAAGGCACAATAATATATCGGCCATACGCCCATGTAATTGTTTTTGCATTAAACTGAAAAAGCGCCCGTAGTGCTGGGCGGTGTTTTCGTTAAGTACATTGATGATACGAGAGGCGAAGGCTGCATTTTCTGCAATGAGCTGCTTCACGATGTCGATGTTGATCATTTGAACTATTGAATCAACATAGGTGGTAACCGAATAAAGAAAAACCTTGTTACCTTCAAATATGGAGGGCAGGCCGATAAGCTGTCCCGAGGGAATGATGGTGAGGATGAGGTTGCGTGGATTGCCTTCGAGAAATACCTTTACCAGCCCTTGCTTAAGCATAAGTATATGCGATGCATATGAACCCTGTTTGCAAATGGTTTCGCCTTTTTTATAGTTCACCGTCACCTGATTTCCTTCAATGAGCGCCATCTGCTCCGTGGTAAGCAATTCAAAACAGGTGCTATCCTGAACCAGCGCGGAGCAGGTATTTAAGTATTTGTTGTTCATCGTTTTTATGTTGTTCGATCAGCAAAAATAAATACATAACATAATTTTTGCTGATGTAGGTCAGATTTTTTATGATCCATGACAATTTAT
>JBKHBQ010000002.1:0-46330 GCA_046542305.1 Bacteroidales bacterium | reverse complement strand
GGGTATACAGAAAGCTGAGCGATGGCAGAAGCGTGGATATGCCATTGCAGGATACCTACCGGGATGCCCGTTTGCCTCGATTATTGATTAAGTATAGAATCGCCCGGAGCTTTAATTATTCCAAAAAGCAGGAATAATTTCGCGCTGGTTTTTCCAAACAGGTTTTGAAATTTTATTGAAAACCAAAGTTGAAGCTGTGATTTTGCATGAGAATGCACCCCAAAAAAAAGCCCCTCATTGCTGAGAGGCTTGTGATCCGGCTGGGATTCGAACCCAGGACCCACGGCTTAAAAGGCCGTTGCTCTACCGGCTGAGCTACCGAATCTCCCGTTATTTGTTTGGGGCTGCAAAAGTACTATCAAATTTTAAATTAACAAATCCTCGCGTAGTTTTTTTTCGCTTTTTTTTTAAAAAAAAATCTATAATCCACAGCCTCAGAATTAAAGAATATCCAGTGGTCCGAGGCCTTCGCGTATCACTTCGATTTCGTCGCCGGTACAGTCGAGCACCGTTGAGGCCAGATTTCCGCCAAAGCCACCATCGATTACAATATCCACCCGATCCCTGAATTTCTCGTAGATCAGCTCGGGGTCGGTGGTGTATTCGATCACATCGTCATCGTCGTGCACCGAGGTCGACATGATGGGATGCCCCAGTTGCTGCACGATCTCAAGCGGGATATTGTTGTTGGGAATCCTGATGCCCACCGTTTTTTTCTTGTTCTGGATGTATTTTGGAACGGTATTGTTTGCTTCCAGGATAAAGGTGTACGGACCCGGCAGCACCCTTTTCATCAGTTTAAAAAGATTATTATCGATGGGTTTGGTAAAGTCAGTAAGCTGGCTCAGGTCGTGACACAGAAATGAGAAGTTGGCCTTTTCCGGATTAATTCCTTTTATCCTGGCAATCCGCTCAATTGCCTTCGACTGGAAAATGTCGCAGGCCAACCCGTACACCGTATCGGTGGGGCAAATCACTACACCGCCATCCCGCAGGCATTCCACAGCAATGGAGATTTGTCGCTGGCTGGGTGTTTCCGGATGAATTCTTAATAACATAGCAATGTAATTTCGGTTTATATTTTTTGCTTCTGCAAAATTAATAAACAATACAAAAAACTTTTTGTCAGCAGAAATTTCCCGTTTTTGTTGATTTGCCATACCATTTCATGCTTCCTGAGTTTTGTAAAGGCTTCGGATATTTTTGAATCCTAAACCATTGTGAGGCTTGCGGTCACTGCTGAAGGGGGTGGGGTTGATATTAATTTGTTAAAAATTTCCTTCCATGTGATAATTTGCTATTTTTGCACTCTTTTTTTGATGATAAATCTAAAAATCAGGTTTTTAGCAATAGAAGCCCGAATGCATAAACGTACGTTAGCTTAAGACAAATTTTTGTGTAATGGAAAACAAAGATCAACTCAATCAAATTCCTGGGGAATCCAACAGGGAAACCCAGGATGAGAAGACTTCAAACACTGAAAACCAAAATGTTGAAGCATCTCACGTAGAGGAAGCCAACACTTCCGAAGAGGAACGAAAAAAATCCTCGGAAACCAGACCTGATGAATCGCCGGCAGGTGCAGCAGAGGAACAGGAAAATAAAGAACAACCTGAAGAAACCACCGGCCCGGCATCGTCGGAGGTGGAGCCTGCAACCGCTGAAACTCCGGAGAAAGAACAAGCAGGTGAACCTGAAGCCGTAAAGGAAGAAGAAACTGAAAAGCCGGAAGAACAATCTGCGCCTGAAGTTGCCGAAGAACAGCCGGAACCCGCACCGTTGACCGAAAAGGAAGAACAAACCGAAAAGTTGAGCGATGAGCAGGAAGGCGAAGATGAGGACGACGAGGATGAGGAACATCATGAGGTAGAAGAGGAAGGGATCATCGACTATGATCAGCTTTCGCGTACCCAACTGGTGGATAAACTTGAAGAACTGGTGCAGGAAGATGATGTAAACCGCATCAAATCCAGGGTGGCGCTTATCAAGGTGGCGTACCTTAAGAAAACCAAGGAAGAAAAGGAAGCCAACTATCAGGAGCATCTCGAAATTCAGGAAGAAAAGGAAGAGAAGGAAGATAAAGAAGAAAAAGAAGAAAAGGAACAAGCTGCTGTGCCGGTGGATGAAACCGGCCAACGGTTCAATGCCCTTTTTGATATATACAGACAAAAAAGAGCCGTTTACCTCGAAAACCTTGAAAAGGAGAAGCTGGTAAACCTCGATAAGAAAAAAGAGATTCTCGACCAGCTCAAGGAACTGATCAACTCAGAAGAAACGCTGAAGAAAACCTACGACGAATTCCGTGAACTTCAGGAGAACTGGAGAAACATCGGCATGGTGCCCAAGGGCGAGGTGAACAACCTCTGGCAGTCGTATCATTTCCTGGTTGAGAAATTTTTCGACAAGGTAAAGATCAATAAGGAATTAAAAGATCTCGACCTGAAGAAAAACCTGGAGCAAAAAATCGAGCTTTGCGAAAAGGCCGAAGAGCTGCTGCTGGAAACCTCCATCATCAAATCCTTCAAGCAACTGCAGCGTTACCACGAACAGTGGAAGAACATCGGACCCGTTCCGGAGGATAAGAAGGACGAGCTTTGGGAGCGCTTCAAATCGACCACCGATAAGATCAATCAGCGTCGCCGCGAGCACTACAAAAAGCTTCAGGAAGAGCAGGAAAACAATCTGGTGGCCAAGCAAGCCCTGTGTGAAAAGGCTGATACACTGCTCTCGCAGGAGGTGAATACCATTCGCCAGTGGCAGGAAAAAACCAAGCAGTTCAATGAGCTTTTCAAAGTGTGGAAAACCATTGGACCGGCACCCAAAAAGCAGAACGACGAAATCTGGGATCGGTTTAAAACAGCACTCGATACTTTCTTTGCAGATAAAAAGGAATACTTTGGCAAGCTTAAAGAACAGCAGGTAAACAACTACAACCTTAAGCTCGATCTGTGCGTTCAGGCCGAAGCCATGCAGGACAGCACCGACTGGCGCAATTCCACCCGCGACCTGATCGAAATGCAAAAAGAGTGGAAAAAGATCGGTCCGGTACCGCGCAAGCACTCCGATAAGTTATGGGCCAGGTTCAGGGCGGCCTGCGATCATTTCTTCAATCGCAAGGCGGAGCATTTTGCCAGCATCCGCGGCGAAGAAACAGACAACCTGAAGAAAAAGGAAGATATCATCAGGCAGGTTGAGGAATACAATTTCGAAGGCAATAAATCCGACAGCCTGGCGATTCTGAAAGATTTCCAGCGTCAATGGACCGAAATAGGACATGTGCCCTTCAAGGAAAAGGACCGGTTGCAGAATGCTTTCAGGAATGCCATCAACAAGCAGTTGGATAAGCTCAACATCAGCAACTCGGAAATGACCCTGGCCAGCTATAAGTCGAAAATGGAGGTAATTAAAGGTGCCTCGGACGGCGACAGGCAATTATACCGCGAACGGAGTTTTATCCAGAATAAGATCAACAAACTTCGCGAGGACATTATGCTCTGGGAAAATAACATCGGTTTTTTGGCCCACAGCAAAAAAGCCAACCTGCTGAAAGTGGAATTTGAAAAGAAAATCGAAAAAGCCAAAAGCGAGGTGAGCGTTCTGGAAACCAAACTCAAAATTCTGAACGACTAAACCTTTAAGGGTATACGATATCAGGCGGCGGTCTAATTCAGGTCGCCGCTTCTTTTTTGCAGGTTCAGTTCGAAATCGCGGGCAGGATCGGTAAGGCTTTTTACCTCAACACGAAGGGTGGTATCGCTTATGAAATAATAGGCGATCACATTGGGAAAATCATGTTCTTTGTTGATGAAGACCAGGCTGCTGTCGGTGTGAAATCTCAGCGGAAATTCAATGGTTTTTCCTTTGTTTTGCCCCGCCACTGTCGCCAGATATGAAAAGCTTCCGTCGTTGCTGACGATGGCAAGCTTTTCGGTTTGCCTCAGCCCGTTTTCCATTTCCAGGTATCCGCCGCCCGTAAGCAGGGTATCCTTGGCCGGGCGCCATTTTTCAACATATCCGTCTTCAACCTGTGTTGTCCAGGTGCCCTGCAGGCCCGTCAGCCGGTTGTTGAGCTCATCGAGCTGATATTCATTCAGATGGCGCTGGCACGAATTGAAGATCATCATCACACATAATACGCCGGGTAGGATAAATTTTTTCATATCAGTAGATTGATTAGCAGACATTCGTCAAAATTAACCTTTTATAACATCTCTTCAAAGCTATTTTTCCGTTATTTTGACCTGAAATCCTTGGGAAATGCCTGGCAATATTTTTGGCGAATCATTACAATTAACAAGTTTCGGAGAGTCGCACGGACCGGTGATCGGAGGGGTGCTCGATGGTTTTCCATCCGGAATCCTTATCGATCAGACACTGATCCGCCATAAGCTTCAGCGACGCCGTCCCGGTCAATCGCACCTTACCACTCCGCGCAGCGAACCTGATACAATTGAGATCCTTTCGGGTGTATTCGCAGGCAAAACCACCGGCGCACCCATTGCATTTATCATCCGCAATCGCGATGCACGCCCGGAGGACTACAATCAGGTAGCCGGCGCTTTTCGTCCTTCACACGCCGATTTCACCTATTTTCAAAAATATGGCCATACCGATTTTCGTGGCGGAGGCCGGTCGTCGGCCCGCGAAACGGCCGTACGTGTTGCGGCAGGCGCTTTTGCAGGCATCCTGCTCGAAACCCTTGGAATTCATCTGGTGGCTTATACCACCCAAATTGGTGAAATCAGAATGGATCAGCATATTGAATTTCCATCGGAGGAAACTGTGGATCAATCGCCGGTACGATGCCCGGTGCCTGCAGTTTCAGGGTTAATGACGAAGTACCTTGAAAAAATCAAGACCGAAAACGACAGCACCGGCGGCGTGGTGGAATGCCGCATCTGCGGTTGCCCGCCTGGCCTGGGTGAGCCGGTATATTCAAAGATCAGCTCCGATCTTGCCGCTGCGATGATGAGCATAAACGCGGCCGCGGGGTTTGAATCGGGTTCGGGATTCAATGCAGCGTCAATGCGGGGAAGTCAACATAATGATGCTTTTATTGTTGATAATGATGATATAAGAACCCGCACCAACCACTCCGGAGGAATTCAGGGCGGCCTGACCAACGGGGAGGAGGTGGTGTTCAGGGTGGCGTTTAAACCGGCTTCAGGCATCGCCAGGACGCAGCAAACCGTCGACCGGCAAAAAAATGAAACGGTGCTGGAGCTGAAAGGCAGGCATGACCCGTGTGTGGTCCCCCGAGCAGTGCCGGTGGTGGAAGCCATGGCTGCGCTGGTGATAGCCGATCATTGGTTGCGCAACCTTAAATATCAATATTTCAAAAACGCAGAAAAATAATAATCAAATAAGCATATGAAACTGGTATTTAAAATTCTTGGAATCCTCATTGCCGTCATCCTCTTGCTGATGGTGGCCATCCCTTACTTCTTCCGCGATCAGATAGCTGAAAAGGTCAAGGAAGAAATCAATAAAAATTTAAATGCACAGGTGGATTTTAGCGATTTCAGCCTGTCGTTGTTCCGCAGCTTTCCTGATTTCAATTTTCGGCTGGAAGGACTGTCGGTAGTGAATAATGTGCCTTTCGAGGGCGACACCCTGGCCTACATTCCTGCTTTCGGGCTGACCCTCGATCTGATGAGTGTGTTCAGAGGGGAGACTTACGAACTGAAACGGGTAAACCTTGAGGAACCTGTTGTAAACCTCCTGGTGACGGAGGCAGGAGTAGCCAACTGGGATGTTGCCCTGCCATCGGAAGAGGAACCGGAAACCACTGCTGACACCGGAACATCATTTGCCATCGAACTGAATAATGTTTCCATCGACAACGGCCGACTGATTTATCATGATAAAAGTATTGTAACGTATGTCTTGCTCGAGGGCCTTGACCATGAACTGAGCGGTGATTTTACCCTCGATTTTACAACACTCAAAACCCATACGACCATCGACAGCCTTACGGTTCAATACGACGGCATTAATTATCTCGACGAGGTGAATACCGAGTTGGATGCCGACATAGATGCCGACCTGGCCAATTATATTTTTACGCTGAAAAAAAATGAATTGCGCCTGAATGAGCTGTTGATCGCCTTCGACGGTTCCGTTGGAATGCAGGAAAACGACGACATTAACCTGATGCTTACCTATTCTGCCAGGCAATCAGAATTCAGGCATTTCCTCTCGCTCGTACCCGCCATCTATGCGAAGGATTTCGGTGATATCGAAACTTCGGGGCAGCTTACCCTGAACGGAAATGTAAAAGGCATCTACAACGAAAGCAACTATCCGGCCTTTGCGCTAAATATTCTGGTTGACAACGGAAGGTTTAAATATCCTGACCTGCCGCAATCCGTGGAAAATATCGATGTGAATGCGCGTGTGAATTTTCCGGGCGGCAGCGATCTGGACAGGCTCGTCGTGGAGGTGCCGACATTTAATTTTACCATGGCCGGAAATCCGGTTTCGGCCAACCTTACCATGAAAACGCCCATGTCGGATCCCGACCTGAAAGGGGAGGTCAACGGAAAACTCGACCTGAGCCAGGTGGATGAGGTATATCCTTTGGATGAGGGCGAGCAACTGTCAGGGCTGATTACGGCCAACGTGTCGTTTGATGGCAGCATGTCGATGCTGGAAAACGAAAATTACGACGCTTTCACCATGATGGGCACCGTGCTGGTGCAGGAATTGAACTATTCCAGCGAAATGCTGCGCGTACCGGTCGCTATCAACCGTGCACAGCTAAATTTCTCTCCCGAGTACCTCGACCTGGTGAATTTTAATATGAAGCTCGGCGAAAGCGATATGTCAGCCAGCGGACGCATCGAACAATTTTTACCCTATGCCATGGCAGACGGGACACTGGTAGGTTCGCTGCAAACCAGTTCAGAGTATTTCAACGTTTCGGCATTGATCCCCGAATCGGAAGAAACCGCTGAAGAACCCGCCGATACGGCTGCCATGGAGGTTGTGGAAATCCCGCCAAAAATCGATTTCACCATGAATTCCACCTTCGACAGACTGATGTACGATGACATAGAGTTTAAAAATGTGAACGGAACCGTAAAGGTACAAAATCAGGCGCTGGTGCTCGACCAACTGAATCTGGATGTGCTCGACGGAAGCATCGCCATGAGCGGGGCTTACGATACCAAACCTGCACAGCCCCATGCCGACTTCAATATACAACTTGCAGGAATGGGAATTCAGGAGGCGTATCAAACCTTCGGACCGGTGGAAAAACTGATGCCGATCGCCGACAACACCTCAGGGAATTTTGCCTCCTCTTTCAGCATTGAAACCGTGCTGGGAAGTGATATGATGCCCGTGTACCCGAGCATGAACGGCGGTGGAAGCCTGAGCACCACCGACATCATTGTAGATAATGTGAATACCATGAACAAGATTGCCGATGCGTTAAAAATGCCCGACCTCAAGCGGCTTAAACTGACGCCGGTTGATCTTTCGTTCGAAATTGTGGAAGGTAAGGTGTTTGTGAATCCTTTCGACATCAAATATGAAAATATCACCGCGACATTAGGGGGATGGACCTCGTTTGATCAGACGATCGATTACAACATGGTCCTCAGCGTACCACGACAGATGTTTGGAGGTGCCGCCAACAACGTACTCGAAAATATGATGGATGAAGCCAATAAGTTGGGTACGGATTTCAGCCTGGGCGAAATGGTAAAGATAAACATTGATATCGGCGGTACGGTTTCAGATCCTGAAATACGCACCGTGCTTGGAAAAGGAACCGTACAGGATTTGAAAGAAAGGGCAAAGGAAGAAATTAAGGAGCGGGTTGAAGAGGAAATAGAGGAGAAAAGGGAAGAAGTGCGCGAGGAAGCCCAACAGATCCTGAACAATGCCGAACAGGAGGCGCAGAAAATTATCAACGAAGCGCAAAAGCAGGCCGATGCCATTATGAAGGCCACCCGCCAATCGGCCGACCAGGTGAAGGCGGAAGCCGACAAACAGGCGCAAAGGCTGATTGATGAGGCTGAAGGAAAGGGTACGCTGGCCCAGATCGGCGCCAAAACCGCCGCCAATAAACTGAGAGAGCAGGCAGAGCAGAAATCGGAAAAACTGATCGAAGAAGCCGATAAAAGAGCCGACAGGATTGTGCAGGAGGCACGCGAGCAGGCCGAGAAAATCAAGCAGCAGGCTCAGCAACGGGTAGACGATCTTTAATATCCGGCTACCCGGAAAATAATCTGTCATTTTCATTCACTTCGCGATGTTTATGGTGGAGATATGTATGAAATATTACTTTTGCACGGTAAAGTTTAAAGTGGATTTTGCACCGGATTTGAGGAAATAATTTAATTGCCACACGATTTTATTGATGCTATGCAGTTTACCAACAGGGTGGTAGTGATCACGGGAGCTTCTTCAGGAATAGGAGAGGCATTGGTGCATGAATTTGCCGGCCGTGGAGCCGCCGTGGTTGCCGCCGCCAGATCGTATGATAAGCTGGAGCGGCTGCAGAAGGAGATCGCCAAAAATGGCGGGAAAATCTGGCCCGTAAAAACAGATGTTAGTAAGGAGGAGGATTGCCGTAACCTGATCGCGCAATCCATCGAAAAATACGGAAAAATAGATGTACTGATCAATAATGCCGGCATTTCCATGCGTGCATTGTTCGAAGATCTGGACCTGGATGTGATCAGGAAACTGATGGATGTAAATTTCTGGGGAACAGTCTACTGCTCGAAATTCGCGCTGCCACATTTACTCAAAACCAGGGGATCGCTGGTTGCCGTTTCATCCATTGCCGGATACAAGGGCCTTCCGGGCCGCACCGGGTATTCTGCATCAAAATTTGCCATTCATGGCCTGATGGAGGTGATCCGCATCGAAAACCTTAAAAAGGGATTGCACGTGCTGCTGGCATGCCCCGGATTTACGGCATCCGACATCCGCAACAAGGCACTCAACGAAAAGGGCGCACAACAGGGTGAATCGCCGCGTGATGAAGACAAAATGATGAGCGCCGAAACCGTGGCCGCAAAAATTGCAGATGCGGTTTATCATCGTAAACGCACCCTTACCCTTACCACGCAGGGAAAACTTACGGTACTGCTGAATAAACTGATGCCGGCGCGGGTGGATAAAATGGTGTACAATCACATGGCAAAAGAACCGAATTCTCCGTTTAAATAAAATACAATTTTAACTTAATTATGAAAGAATTAACATTAGAAATCAAGCCATTGGAAGGATTGGGTGAGCTTGAGTTTGGGATGACTCCTGAGGAAGTTTTTGAATATCTCGGAAAACCCGATGAGGACGAAACCTTCGAGGATGATGAAATGGGCGACACTCAGGTGTACCACTTCTGGGAAAGGTCTGTTTCGGCTTTTTTCGAAAACACCGAAGAACCCGGACTTTCAAATCTCGAAACCGATAATCCGGATGTTACCCTGTTTGGCAAGCACATCTTTGCCATGAAGGAGGCCGACATCATTAAGTTGATGAAAGACAACGGATACGAAGACATCGACACCGAAATGATGGAAGACGAAGATCTGGAAAACGAAAAGCGTGTTTCGTTCGACGATGCTTTCATCGATTTCTTCTTCGAAGATGAAGTGCTCACGGCCGTAAGCTGGGGTACCTTTTTCGATATTGACGAGGAAGACGAGGATTAGAACGGCTTTCCATGGCTGAACAGGCTGTAAGCACAGCTTCGGTTCTTTTCAGTAAATGGCTTTTATACAATCATGAGTTAAGGGGGATACGCATTTTGCCCAAGGGAAACCCTGGCTGTAATAACCAATTAGGTGCGTCTATCCCCCTTTTTTTTTGCACGCGGCGTTGATTTGCTGCGCTGTCATTTGCTTTGCGCGCGTAATCAGAAGGATCGGGAGGACGCTTCGCTCGCCTCGCTGAAGTTCGTCGAAGCGGGCGAAATTAGTACCGGCTACTAATCTCAGTTTTGCGCTCTCATGCTTCTATTGTGGTTGGTTCTGGCAAAGCCGCAGAGTTTCCTGAAGTTTTTAAGATTTGATTTTTTGGATTTTGAATTTGTTTAGTGCTCTGGACGCCTTGCCGAACCGCAGGCGAGGCAGGTTTAGGATTTTGATCTCATCGCAGGTCATACACTTTTACTTTGTGCTTCGCTACCCGTTCTTACCCTCCTCGTCCTTATCGGCCTGAAATTTAAAACCCAGCCGCTTGCCGGTTTTTATTTTCATGTTGTCGAGGGTGGTTTGGATTTCGTAAACACTCAGCATTTTCACCTTGTCGTAGGGCGGGGTCAGGAGGTCGAAATTCAGGGTATATTTAATGGCAGAGGTAATGATGCTTTTTGCAGCCTGATCGTTCATCACGGCCTTTTCGAAACTTTGAAACAAAAATCCTATCTCACGTTTACCCTCAATAAAGTAGTGCATGTCCTTATTGATAAAAACGCGTCCGATCAGATAACCGATGTCGTTCACCCGCTTGTATTTGAACGAATCGCTCAGGAAATTGTAAATGTTGATAATGCCGCAGTAGGATCGCTGGGAATCTTCCCTGATGTAAGGCAGGTTCATCACCTCGTGCTGCCGCGGGAATTCAAACACATTGGTGTGCATCATAAACACCAGGATGTCGCCGGCAAATTTCAGTTCCACTTCAAATTCCCCCCGGTTCTTGTATTCAAAAGGGATATGGCGTTCACCGGTATCCACCGTCTCCTGGTATTCCTTCACCAGGTTCTTGATCACTGCCTTGAATTTGGTAAATGTGTTGTAGGTATGCTGATAAATGTTGTGCTTGAGTGTGGCCTTTGCTACGATCGATTCGAAAAGCGGCCGTATTTCTTCCGTGTTGCTCATTGTGTGTAGGTAATAATTTGCCCGTTGTTATTCGAAGGTCAAAGTTAGCATAAAAATTTTTGAACGCAGGCTTTCGATGCTGTTGGTGTACAGGTTGTCCTCGCGCAGCAGCATATCCCGTGCGCCATACGACATGGATGTTTCCACGCCGAACTTGAACCAGTTCATATAAAAATCAAAGCCAACGCCCAGTACGCCATAGGTATCCGTTCGGTAAAGCTTGGGTTCGTAGTTATCCTCTACCTGTTTGTTGGCCTGGGAAGCCAGGTCGAAACTGAATTTTACGCCCGTGTAGACATAGGCGCGCATATTGTGCAACCTTTTGGATTTGTACTTCAGGTAAAACGGAAATTCCACAATGGTGGAATTTATTTTTTGGATAAGGGTGCGGGGGATGGTATCGTTGCCTTTCAGCAGCCGGGTATCGTATTCGAGGTCACGCCGTCCGAAGGCAAGGCTGGGAATAAACCGCAGGTTGAAATACTCCGCCACACGAAGGTTTCCCACAATGCCCACCGTAAAACCGATCGAAGGAATGGCCTGTATGCCATACACCTGCGCGGAATCCACATCCGAAATTCCCAGATCGAATGCCGGCAGTTCCTTGCCCTTAAAATAAATCTGGTGCAGGTTTTCCTTTGGTTCGAGTACAAAATTCATCTGATTGCCCGACACGATGAAACCAAAATGATATGGCTCGTAATCGTACAATTTCAGGTTTGGAACCTTGTTGACCTGTGAAAATGTTACCGAAGCGATCAGCACAAAAACCATCGGCAGGACTGCCTGCAAATACCCTGAAATCTTCAAATGCTGTAAGTTTATGAATGTTAGATTTGATAACGGCTGCAAGGGATTTTTATTTTTTTCATGGGAAATATGACCTGCAACAAATCCTGACTTTTCATTGTGTTGAAATCTGCCAATCCGGAGCACAATCGAATGATTTTGTACTTTTGGCGCCTGATCACTAAAAGCATACGGATGCCGGAAGTACTGTCGACAAAGAAAAGGCCGAAAAAACTGCCGCCGACTGCACCGCCCAAAAAGCGCAATGTGCTGGAGCATCTGCAGAAACTGCGGGGGCACCTGGTGCGTGCATTGGTGGTGGCGCTGGCACTGGCTGTGGTGGCATTTCTGAACCGGCACCTGATCTTCGATACCATCCTGCTGGCCCCAAAATCTGCCGATTTCCTGACCAATGTGTGGCTGTGCTATCTCGGCGAGCGATTCGATATCGGGGAACTGTGCTTTAATGCCGAAGCGCTCAAAATCGTGAATTACAGCATGGCCGGGCAGTTTTTAACGCACCTCTATGTGTCGGTGATTGCCGGAATAGTGGTGGCCTTCCCGTATATTATTTTCGAAACCTGGAGCTATCTGGCGTACGTGCTAAAAATCAAAAGCCGCCGTACGACCATCGCAACCATGATCTCGGGAACCATTCTATTCGTTTTTGGTATACTGTTCAGCTATTTTCTCATCGTGCCGTTAACCGTAAATTTCCTCGGCACCTATCATGTGAGCGGTGATGTGCAGAACCATGTAACACTTGGTTCGTATATCGGTACCATTGCCACCCTGGTGCTGGGCGTGGGCGTGGTTTTCGAATTGCCGGTATTCATTTTCTTTCTGGCAAAATACGGCACTGTCAGTCCCAAAACATTGCGAAAGCAGCGGCCTATCATGATCGTGGTGGTAGTTATCCTGGCAGCTATCATCACCCCGCCGGATGTCATCAGCCAGATTTTGGTGAGTATTCCCTTGCTAATTTTGTATGAAATCAGCATCGGGGTTGCAGCGGGTGTGTATCCAAAGGGATAATAATTTTTACTTCGCCCTAAAACCGGTCTGCAATACCTGAGATTTTTTGTGGGTGTTTCTGAGCTTTGGCTAACGGATTTTTCACCTTCAGGTAATTTCTACGACGGATACTCAATCCTGATATGATAAATGTTCATCAGCTTTTTCTTCAGGATCTTCTTAATTTTGGTGATGTCGCGCAGGGTGATGTCCGAGTTGATAAACTGCCCTGTATCCACCTGTTTGTTGATGATGTTTTCCACGAGGTCGTTGATGGTTTGTTCGTCGATCACCTTGAGGCTACGTGAAGCGGCTTCCACCGAATCGGCCATCATCACCACCGAGGTTTCTTTCGAGAAGGGGATGGGGCCGGGATAGGTAAACCGCTTTTCATCCACGGGTTCTTCGGGGTTTTCCTTTTTTTGCAAGATATAGAAATAATCCACCTTGCGCGTGCCGTGATGGGTGCGGATAAAGTCGATGATCTGCTCGGGCAGTTTGGCTTTTTTGGCTTTCTCGATGCCGTTGATCACGTGATTAATGATGATGCGGGCGCTTTCCTCGTAGGTCAGTTCATCGTGCGGATTGACGCCGGTCACCTGGTTTTCCACAAAATGCAGGGGCTGGTTCATTTTCCCGATGTCATGATAGAGTGCGCCGGTGCGGGTGAGCAGGACATCGCCGCCGATTTCAAAAATGGATTCCTCGGCCAGGTTGGCCACCTGCAACGAATGCTGAAAAGTGCCGGGTGCCTTCATCGACAGTTCGCGCAGCAGCGGGCTGTTGGTGTCCGAAAGCTCGAGCAGCGTTACATCCGTCACCAGGCCGAATATTTTTTCAAACAGATAAATCAGCGGATAGGCAAAAAGGATCAGCAGTGCCGAACCGGCAAACATGGCATAATTCATCGGTTTGATGGCCTCGAAGCTACCCTCCTGGATCAGGTTCAGGCCTGTGTAAATGGCTGCATAGGAAAGAAAGATCACTACGGAGGTGAAGAAAAACTGCGCCCGCTTCTGCAGGTTTACAATGCTGAAAATGGTGATGATGCCGGCTATAAGCTGCATAAACACAAACTGGAAGCTGTTGGGCACCAGAAAACCGATAAGGATGATGGTAATCAGGTAGGCATACAGTGCCAGCCGGGTGTCGAAGAATACGCGGATCAGGATGGGCGCGATGCAGAGCGGTACCAGGTAAATGTATTCGTCACCGAATTTCAGCGCAAGGCTGGTAATGAAAACCATCAGGATGATGATGAGCAGGATCAGCACCACCTTTTTGTTGTCTTCCAGAACATCCTTTCTGAAAAAGTGAAGGAAAAACACCAGCACCGTGAGCGAAATGGCCACCAGCAGCACCTGCCCGGTCAGGATCATATAGTAGTTCATCTGGCCGCCCAGCCGGGTTTCGTATTCCATGCGCAGCGATTCCAGGATCTGGTACTTGTTTTTGCTGATCACCTCCCCGCGCGAAATAATGCGTTCGCCTTCCTGCACCATGCCACGTGAGGTGGAGATTTGGTCGAGTTGTTTTTGCAGTTCGGCGTTGGTCACCCGGTCGTTAAAAAATACATTCTGCGTAATGGCATCCTCGAGCAATGTTTTCAGTACCTCTCGATCGACGTTCTCCGACTGCGCCAGCATTTCGTTGATCTTTTCATAGGCCGAATGAATAGTGTACAGATCGCCCAGCCGGGCTTCCTCGGCAATGTTCTGGATGATGAGTGTGATGCGGTAGTCCGGCGGCTTGTTTTCGATTTCAGAGATGGGCTGGATCACCCCGCGGGTAATTATTGCCGAAAGGATTTTCAGGCCGCGGTCGAGGGTGATTTGCCGCAGGTAATCATTTTCCGGGTTTTCGCCGTACTTGACATCCCAGATCAGGTTGAAATCTTCGATAAATTCCCTGCGTTTTTCTTCGTTGATGCCAATGTCGAATTCGAAATACAACTCCATGTTGTTGTAGATCTCAGCGCGTTCATCCTCGATATCTTCGGGCGCTTTCAGGATGGCAAAATCGAAAGGTGCAATCAGGTCGTCGTGCATCCAGGGCCGGCCACGGGTGTATTCATATTTAAAGGTGGCTTCCTTGGGGAAAAATGATACCAGGATCAGCAAACTGACCAGGAATAAAATGCCCTTGTAAAATTTGGAATAATGCTGTCTGAAAAACTTCGAAACTCGTCCCATCCGCTCATTTCAATTTGTTGCTAAAGTATAAAATTTTATTTTACCCAATTTATTAACTCTTGTTTGCAGGGATTTGTTAACATTGCGAAAAAATTTTTATGGAAGCTTACGGAATATGTCATTTGCCGGTGGTGCCTGTTAGGGCCGAAGCATCGGAGCGTTCAGAGATGGTGAACCAGCTTTTGTTTGGCGAAACATTCGAAATCACCGATGCCTTCAGGGGCTGGAAACTGATCCGCGGCACGCTGGATAAGTACGAGGGATTTATCGGTGAGAAGCAATTTGCAGCCATCGGCACGGAAGATTTCAAAAGCCATTACGCACACGCCGACAGGTTCTCCGATCGACTGATCACGGCAGTAAAGGATGAAATAACCGGCCTCCATCTTCACCTGTTGCCGGGAAGCAGCATGCGTGGGTTTAATGAGGGACATTTTCGTTTGGGAAACCTTCATTTTTCCTGCGAAGCATCGTTATCTTCGCCGGCCGAAAATGCCGATCGCGGTAAACTGGTGGCTTTTGCGCGAAACTTCCTCAACGCTCCTTACCTCTGGGGCGGACGTTCTTTGTTCGGGATCGACTGCTCAGGGCTGGTGCAGGTGGTCTTCAAAGTGCACGGTATTTTGATGCAGCGCGATGCCTCGTATCAGGCACAGCAGGGCGAAACCCTCAGCCTGATGCACGAAGCCATCCCCGGCGACCTGGCTTTTTTCGACAATGAAGAAGGATTGATCACCCATGTGGGAATCATTTCAGGCGAAGGCACCATTATTCACGCCAGCGGCCAGGTGCGCGAGGATGCACTGGACCATCAGGGCATCTTCAACCGGCAACTGAAGAAATACACCCACAAAATGAGGCTGCTCAAGCGGATCATTCAATAATGGCCACCCAGCCGCCGCCCGGTGCAAGGCTGATCTCCACCGTATCTCCGCGGGTGACCATCCTGCTTTCCTTTTTCACATCCACGGGATTTTTGTCCGCATTCATGCCGTCTTTCCAGATGGTCATTTTTTTTATGCCTCCTTCAAGAAAATCAAGATGCAGCTTAAATTTTCGCGGCATCCAACCGGTCATGGCGCCAACGTACCATTTGTCGTCTTTTTTTCGGACTACCACCACGTAATCGCCCACGGCGGCTTCGGGCACCATGGTTTCGTCCCAGGTTACGGGCACCCGGCTGAGAAATTCCATGGACACGTCTTCGGCATCATAATTCGACGGACTGTCGGCGAGCATTTGCAGCGGACTTTCGTACACCACATACATGGCCAGTTGGTGGCAGCGTGTGCCCATGCTCATGGGGCGGTTCCATACGGATTTAAACTGCTCTTCGGTGCAGTTGATCATGGCTCCGGGCGTGTAATCCATCGGCCCGGCCAGCATGCGGGTGAAGGGCAGGGTAAGGTTGTGGTCGGGCGTTACATTTTCCGACCACTTGTTGTGCTCTGCTCCGAGTACGCCCTCGCGGGTGAGCACATTGGGCCAGGTGCGGCGCAAACCCGTGGGCTTGTACGATCCGTGGAAGTTCACCAGCAAGCGGCGCCTGGCGGCCTCGCGGGCAATTTTTCCGTAATAGTTCACCATGAGCTGATCGTCGCGCTGCATAAAATCAACCTTGATGCCTTTCACGCCCCAGGCTTCAAACTGATCGAGGGCGGCTTCGAGCTGCCGGTCGAGGGTGAGCCATACCACCCAGAGGATGATGCCCACATCCTTGCTTTCGGCATAGCGAAGCAGTTCCTCAAGGTCGATATCAGGATTGATATCAAACAGGTCTTCGGTGTCAGACCACCCTTCGTCGAGGATGATGTAAGGAAAACCATAATCGGCGGCAAAATCGATAAAGTATTTATAGGTTTCGGTGTTTACACCTGATTCGAAATCCACGCCATACACATTCAACGCGTTCCACCAGTCCCAGGCCACTTTTCCGGGTTCGATCCAGAAGAAATCGATCAGCTCCGAAGGTCTGCCCAGGCGGTACACCATGTCGCTTTCGATGAGTGCGCCGTCGCGGTCGGCAATTATCAGGACGCGCCAGGGAAACTCACGCGGTCCTATGGTTTTGGCGATATATTCTGCAGCCTCTTCCACCACCACGGTGCGGTCGCGGGTTTGTTTTTCCTTCAGGGGATAAGGCGGAAATGTGCTCGTAAATTCAGGTTCATGGCCATCAGTGCCCGTGATGTACATGCCGGGATAATCGAAAAGTGCGGCTTCGGTTACGGCGATGCGGATGCCGTCGGGTCGGCAGATCAGCGCGGGCATGCAGCTCATTCGTTCTGAGGTAATATCCTTTACGGCCAGGAACAGGTACTTGCGCTCCGAGTGGGTAAGGAAACTTTCTTCCTCCGGAAACCAGACGGAATCATTTTCGGCAAGATGAAAACCTGCAGTTTCATCGATAATCAGCATTTCGCCTTTCCGGTCGGTAATCCAGCGCCAGGCAATGCCATCGTTATATGCACGGAACAGCAGGCTGTATTTGCCCCTGAAATCTATCCGGAGTTCGTTGCAGTGATTGCGCACCAGCGCCCTTTTTTCTTTCACCACCGGGGTGATCTTTTCTTTGATCTCACGCACGGCGCTTTTTCTAACGCGGGGATTTTCGCCGAGGGTTTCTTCTTCCAACTCCATCGAAATGACGGATGAACGGATGATCTCAGTCTCATTGAAAAAAACGCTGTAGCGGATTTGCTCTTCCGCGGTGATTTCCACACGGATCTTCCCATCGGGTGAAGCTACTTCGAAGTTTTCGGATTTGGCGGTATGTATTCCTGCCAGAAGGAAAAAGGACAATAAAATAGTTGTGCGAAGCATAGCCGGTGATTTTGGTTTTGAAACAGCGAAATTAGGGTTTTTCTGTTTATGTGAAGGCAGTAGGCAGCTTGCCTCGACGAAGCGCAGCGGAGGCGGGTCGGCAGTAGGCAGGTTCAGTAGAAAATCTTCATCCGGTGGATTGTGAATAATTTTTTAAATAAATCGCTTTAATATCACCAATTCAAAAAAATGAATATCTTTGCAGGAAATGATTCATTTAACAAATATTGTCAGATTATGGTATTGCAAACAAATCTAAAGCATATCACATCGAAAGATCAGTTTGATAAGCTGATAAAGGACAAGGAGAATGTGATGGTATGCTGCGGCCGGATGGGCCCGATGTGCATTCCGGTGTACCAGGGCATGAAAAAACTGGAAGGCGAATACGGGCACGTTGAATTTTACGACATGTCGTTCGATAACCCGGATGCGCACGTGATCAAAGGATTACCGGAGTGCCGCGGTTTTATGGGGTTGCCTTTTACGGTGTATTTCAAAAACGGTGAGGTGGCGGCTGCCACATCAAGCATTCAGGATGAAGGACAGATCAGGAAGATCCTGGATGAAAAATTTAAGGACTGATTGGTTTTGCGGATGATTGAAAACCCCGGTAGTTTGCCGGGGTTTTTTTATTGCTTGTCTTTACTGTTCTCGGTTTTCTTTTCGTCGTCGTCTTTCACGCCTTCCTTAAACTCCTTGATGCCTTTGCCGAGGCCTCTCATGAGTTCCGGGATTTTCTTTCCGCCGAAGAGCAAAAGCACGATCACCAGGATGATAATGATCTCCATCGGGCCGAAAGTGAATGCAAGTATGGTGAATGCGTTCATGTTTAGATGTGTTTTTGTTGTGCAAAGATAGTATTTTTCTTTTGCGCTGCATTTTAACAGTGGATTTGATAACGGTCAGGGGAGGAGTTAATTGTTAGATTTTAATTATTTGATTGCCTCCGCCTAAAACCGGTAACCAACGGCTAAGCCTGTTTAATTAATAAATTATAAAAACACTTAGGATTAAAAGAAATTTAGCGTAATAAAGTTTTCCCCCACTAAAACCAAATTTCCCCCATCAGATACGTCACCGCGTCTCCGCCGATTTCCACGCGGTCGCCCGACATCTTGCAAAACAGGCTGCCGCCGCGCGCCGATATTTGCTTTGCTTTGAGATGAACCTTGCCCAGGTGATGCGACCAGTAGGGGGTAAGCACCGAATGCGCGGAGCCGGTTACGGGATCTTCGTCGATGCCGATAGCCGGGGCAAACATGCGCGACACAAAATCCACCTCCTTGCCTTTGGCTGTTACAATCACGGCGTGGTAGGGCAGTTGCTTCAGCAATGCAAAATCAGGCTTCATATTTCGGATGACGGCTTCATCGTCGTACACAGCCATCAGAAAGTCCATGGCCTTTCCGCATTCCACCGGATTGATGCCGGTAGCTTCCTTTAAAATATGCGGTACCGGCACAGCCTCATAAAATCCCGCGGGAAAATCGAGCACCAGCCTGCCGTCGCGCCGTGCCACGCGCAGCTCGCCGCTTCTGCTACTCAGAAAGATCACATCTTCCTTGTATCCGAGATGTTCGTACAGCACATGGCCCGTGGCCAGGGTGGCGTGTCCGCAGAGATCCACCTCCACGGCCGGCGTAAACCAGCGGATTTCAAAACGGTTATTCTTTCGCACGAAGAAGGCGGTTTCGGAAAGGTTGTTTTCGCGGGCAATGTTTTGCATGGTTTCGTCGGGAAGCCACTTTTCCAGCGGGCAAACGGCGGCCGGATTGCCGTGGAAAATTTTATCGGTAAACGCATCTACCTGATAGATCGTGAGTTTCTGTTTCATGTTTCTGGAATTTTTAGCATGGTAAAGTTATTGATTTTTCTGATTTCAGGTATTTCATCTTATATCGGTCAAATTTCGATAAGATTCATGTATTTTTGGCTAATCTTTTTACATTTACAGTCATCAATCATTAACTAAAAAAATGACATTATGAAAAAATTCTACCTGACGTTAATCGGCAGCCTGGCGATCCTTGTTTTACAGGCACAAATCCATCACATTACCCCTGCGGGAAGTTTGCAGGTTCAAACGCAAGAAGTGACTGCGCCCGACCTTACCGTTTACAGTTTTCATGAAGTGGTTGCTCATGGGTACTACGATGCTTACCGTGTGCTCGATTATGACTCATCCAACATGACGTTTATGGGCAACTGGCCGCTGGGGCAAAGCCTTTCGATATCGCACAGCGGCATGGAGGATATTTTTCTTGTGGGATCGGGTGCGGGTGTGATCGTGCTCGATGCTTCCGATCCGGCGGCGCCGGAGCAAATATCGGTGATACGTGCCCGGGGGCTGGTGGATGCCAGCTACTACGATCCGCAAACTGCAAGGCTATACCTTGGCGCCTATTTTTCGGGTGTAGAAATCTGGGATCTTACAGATATGGGCAACCCCGCAATGCTGGCACGCATCCCCACCAACAGCTATCCGCGCGGCGGCGTATTTGCACAGGGTGATATCATGTACGTGATGACGGTGGTTGACGGCCTGTATACCTTTGATATTTCAGATATGAACAATATCCAGCAACTGGGTCATTATCCGATTCCCGGTTCCACACAGGTGTGGAATTCGGCCATGGAAGGCAATTTTGTTTACTGTGCGGCTGGTACCGGTGGTTGCAGGATTGTTGATGTGAGCGATCCGGCCAACCTGCAGATCGCCGGAATTGTGGGAGGGGCGGCCGACGGTGTCTGGGTTCATGATGGATTACTGTACGTAACCTCTTCTACTGGTCTGAAAATCCATGATGTCAACGATCCTTCGTCTCCGTCTTTACTGGGCAATTTGCAACTCGAAGGATACCCATACCGGGTGTCTGTGAATGGCAACCATGCTTTTGTGGCCAATTCAACCACCAATCCCGGCGGAGGCGTGCAGGCGGTGGATGTGAGTGATCCTGCAAATCCGCAGCTTACCGGATCGTATAGCAGCTATGCCAGATACATTGCTGCCGGCGGCGATCTGGTGGCATTTACGGGCGGCGGACTGGGCTGCACCATCCTGGATGCTTCCGATCCGGCAAACCTTCAGATGGTGCACAACATGCAATTGCCGTGGTCGGTAAACGAGGTGTTCGTTCAGGGGAATCTGGCATTGACGGGAAGTAACGGCTTCAGGGTGTTCGATGTTTCTGATAAATACCATCCGGTACAAACCGGCTTTCATGACACTGAAGGCGCGCTTGCGGCAGCCTCCGGAGATGTGGTGGTATTTATCCCCAAGAGCATGACGGCAAACAATCCGGTGAACATCATGGATATCTCCGATCCGCATAATCCGTTCAAACGCGGCACGTACGCGGCGCCGGTGATGACCTATGATCTCGACCTGAAAGGCCATTATGCCTTTATTGCCTGCTGGTGGGACGGCTTCAGGGTGGTGGATTTTTCTGATCCCGACAACCCCTCGCTGGCTGCGCACGAATTCGGATGGGCCAACAGCGGATCGGTGCCGGGAGTGGATTTTTGCTATGTCCAGGCATTGGATACCGAAGGCGATTACCTGTACCTGATCGATTATCAGCCTTTTGAAGACGAGGATACCAAAGGCCTGTATGTGTTCGACATCAGCGATCCTGAAAATCCGGCCTTAATGAGCCGCTACCGTGACCTGACATCTGCAGGTTACGACCTGGAAGTGCAGGGGGGGTATGCCTATGTTTCGGATAAGAGCGGCGGACTGGAGGTGATCGATGTGTCAGATCCGTTCAATCCCCAAAGTACGGGTTATGTGTATCTGCCTGATGTAGGCTACTCGGTGGATGTGGAAGGAAATTACGCCTACATTGCCAATTACATCCTCGGCGGCGTTCAGATGGTGAATGTCTTTGATCCGGCCAACCCTTTCATCGAAGGATATTATCAGCGCTCGGGATGTTTTGGACTTGGTGCCACGGTGGAGGGGTCGCATGTTTATCTCGCCGACGGTATTGCAGGATTCGGCATCTACGACAACCTCATTATCACTTCGGTTCAGGAGCCTTCAGAAGCCCGTGATGGAGTTTTGATTTATCCCAATCCCTGTTCCGGCTTCGTGAATTTCACGATAGATCTTTTCCGGAATTCCGACTGCCGCATTACGGTACACGATTTAAGCGGACGGCTGGTGGCTGTGCCTTATCAGGGACCGGCACCCGAAGGAAAAACCAGTATAGGATGGAACCTCAGAGGCCACTCCGGGGCACTTTTACCGGCAGGCATGTATATGGTTAGCATCCATGCCGGCGGAGACAATCATCAGATTAAACTGCTGATTACCGGATAAAGCGCCTCTGTGTCGCATGCCCGGCAACGACGTTGAGTTACAGCATGCAGCTATTTTTCTTCCTGCACCGGCATAAATTCCCCGGCGCTTTTCATTTCCGGTTGAATTGCCTGGAAAGTGTTTCGAGCAGCGTTTCTCTTTTCATGGGTTTTGCAATGTATTCGTTAAAATCGGCTGCAAGATATTTTTCACGGTCGCCTTTCATGGCATATGCCGTGAGTGCGATAATGGGAATTTTTGTATTGAAAGTCCTGATTTCGCGTGTGGCTTCCATTCCGCCCATCAACGGCATTTTAATGTCCATCAGGATCATATCGGCCCCGGGATGTTCCTTCAGCAGATCGATGGCCACGGCTCCGTTTTCTGCATGCAAAAGCCGGGCGCCTGTTTTTCCGAGGATGGACTCCACGAGCATATAGTTGCTGTCTTCATCCTCGGCAACGATGATGGTTTTATCGCGGAAATCCACTTCGGGCGGCACCGCCTGTTGCGAAGGATGATTTCCGTTGGCCCTTGCATCGATCAGCTCGGGTATGGTGAAATAAAAAGTGCTGCCCCTGCCCGGTGCAGATTCTATCCAGATTTTGCCATTGAGTTTATTCACCAGCGACTTGCAGATGTAGAGCCCCAGACCGGTTCCGCCGTACTTGCGGGTGTCGCTTTCCTCCACCTGCCTGAAACGTTCGAAAATCAGCGATCGCTTGTTGAATGGAATACCTATTCCTGTATCTTTTACGAAAAAGGTGAGGTTTTTCGGGTCGGATTGCGTGAAACCGATTTCTATCTTTCCCTGAGGCGTGAATTTTACGGCATTTTTGATGAGGTTAATAAAGATCTGCCTGAGCTTGCTTTTATCGGCATACAACCGGCTGTCGATCACATCATAATCGTACGACATGGAGATTTCCAGGTGCATTTTCTGCTGTTGCTGCAGTTCCTCCCTGAGCATGTGCCTGATTTCCGACAGAAAATCCCGCAGGCTGAAATGCGATTTTTCCACCCTGAATTCCCCGGTTTCGATCATCGAAATATCAAACATGTCCTCGATGAGGCTAAGCAGGTGATTTCCGTTTTTATGGATGGTTTTAGCAAAATCCAGTATCTGGTATTTATCCATCGATTCATCCATGATCTCCGAAAAACCAATGATGGAGTTTAGTGGCGTACGCAGTTCGTGCGACATCGTTCCAAGAAAAACGGTTTTCAGGCGGTCGGACTCTTCGGCCTGTTCCTTGGCTTTTTTGAGTGTGTTTTCGTTCATTTTTCGTTCGGTAATGTCGCGGATGATGCCAAAAACCACGCCCCGGTCGCTATCGTATTCGGCGATGGACTGGATGTCGACGATCTTGTTGTCGGATGGCCGCCTGATCTTGAATTCAACATTATAGGGGGTGCCGTTATCAATCAGACCGCGCAGGGCGTCATCCTTTTCCATCCGGTATTCGGGCAACACCACTTCCTGAACCTCGGGTATGGTGAGGTTGTTTCTGTCGTCCAGGCCGTAAATCAGTTTAGCCCCCGCTGAAGTGATGACTTTGTTGGTATGCAGGTGAAACTCCCAGTTTCCGATTTTTGCCACTTTTTCTGCCCGGAACAGTCTGTTGGTTATTTCCTTAATTTCCCTTTCGGCGAGTTTTTGCATGGTCAGGTCGCGGCAAACAGTAAGGCGTGCAGGTTCGCCCTGGTAGGTAAATGGTCTTCCCTGTATTTCGATGGGGAATCTGGTGCCGTTTTTTCTGATCCCCACAGCTTCGTAAGTGCGATCATAATCCGACAGCATGCGTTCGCGAGTGATTTCCCGGCTTTCAGGAGCTATGATTTGGGTTCCGTACTCCCCGATAAATTCCTCATAGCTATAGCCAAACATTCGGGTGGCCGTTTGATTCACTTCAAGGCAATAACCTTCTCTGGTCACAAAAATGGCTTCCCGGCTGGCATTGGCAAGCAGTTTATACCTCTCTTCGCTTTCGCGGAGTTTTTGTTCAGCCGTTTTCCGGTAGGAAATATCCCGCACGATGGCCTGCAGCAAAATGGTATTTCCAAAGTGCAGCCTGCTCAGGTTTACCTCGGCATCGAACCTGGTGCCATCGGGTTTGATGTGCTTCCATTCGAAAATTGATGACCCGGCTTTCAGTGCCTCCATGATCTTCTTTGCAGCCAGTTCATCCGAAGGTGTTCCGTCGGGCTGAAATTCAGGTGAAAAGGAGGATGGGGGCTTGCCGATAATCTCTTCGCGCCTGCACCCGAACATTTCGAATGTTTGTTCATTACATTCCATAATAACGCCATCCTTCATCAGCAAAATGGCATCGTTGGCTCTTTCGAACAAAAGGCGGTATTTTTTTTCGCTTTCGCGGATTTTTTCTTCGGCCATGCGCTGTTCGGTAATGTCGCGGGTGACGGCCATAAAGCCCTGAAGTTTCTTTTCTTCAAAAAGCGGTGCAATATGCGCTATGGAGTTATGTACTTTGCCGTCCCTGGATGTCCAGATGTATTCATAGTTCTGGACTGATTTGTGGCGGATCATATCGGAAAATATCCTGATGTATCGCGGTAGGTCTCTGGCCGAAAAAATGGGCAGTTGTGTAAAATGTTTACCGATGATATCATCTGATTGCATCCTGCTGGATTCATAAAATATTTGGTTGCAGTCGGTTATAAACCCTGTTTTGTTGATGATCACAGCGGGTTCCGGTGAAAGTTCGAACAGGTCGCGGTATTTTTTTTCGCTTTGCGCCAGGGCCTGCTCGGTTTTTTTCTGATCACTGATATCGCGCCAGATGGTGAAAATCCGGTTTTTGCCTTCCTGTGGTAAAACCGTAAGGGAAACATTTACCCACAGCGGGTTGTGCTTTTTATCCTGATGCAGCCATTCGAAGCGGGTATGGCCCTGTTCGAAGGCTTTATTGATGAGCATTGCCGCCTTTTCGGCTGAGGGCTGTCCGTCAGGTTGCAGCTCCGGTGAAATATCGGCAGGCTGTTTTCCCACAATTCCCGCCTTCGATTTAAATCCCACTGCCTTAAGTGCTGCATCATTACAGTCGGCAAACCTGCCGTTCTCTAATACGAGAATAGGATCGGAGGAGTTCTCGAAAATCCGCCGGTATTTTTCCTCGCTTTCGGTGAGCTTTCTGGCGGTTTCCTTCTCCCGGGTTACATCTCGTGCGATCCCCACCGTGCCGATCATTTCATTATCCTGGTTGTAAAGCGGCGCCTTGTGAACATCGAGGTAAAGAAATTCACCCCGGATATTTCCGAATTCATCAAACCTGCCGGATTTTTTCGATTCCATTACCGCAGTGTCGGAATCGCTGCAGATTTCTCCAAAGGTATGCCAATCGGCTATTTCGGGTTTGGAGTTTCTTTCGCGTTCAGCAAAAAACAAATCTGTTTTTCCGATGGGCTCAAGCGTATCTCTGACGTGCAGCAGTTTTCTGCAGATTTCCTCATTTGCCAGGATGTATTTTTTATCGAGATCCTTTGCCCAGATCATATCGGGGATGTTGCGAATCACTGCGTCGAAGAGGTTGTAAAGTCTTTTGTAGTGAAGGTTTTCTTCTGCCAGTTTCCGTTTTTCCTCCTTTAACCGATCGATTTCCTGCCGTAAAAGAAGAAGTTCATTTCCGGTCGGTTTTTTTTCAGATACTTTGCTCATATCAGGTGAATTGATGATGCTTTAGCGTACTAAGGTAATCAGAATTTTATTATAAACCATCTCATCCGCCGGTACTATTGCCAGCGAATGAATTGAACGAAACAAACAAAGGGTTGGTATAAATGTTTGTTAACTTTATTTAAAAAAAACATGAACAAATCACATCCTGTTAAGAATCATAATAATGGCTTGAGAATTAAAATTAATGGGGATTAACGGACTTTTCACGGTATGTCCATCAGGTATGACCTTTGGGCTTGTTGTTTAAGATAGAATAAGATAACATTGATCAGAATGCATGCGGGATTTTCCCTTTTTACGAATTCATTTTGTATGTTGCCGGCTGTGGCAAGGAGTTTTTCACCAGCTAAAAAAAAGGCCGCCCCCCAACAGGCGACCTTTTGAAAATCCATTGTCGATCCTTTTCAGCTTTTTCAGTAATATGTTCCGAAACCTTTTGCAGGAATTTCTTTTTGCAAAATGTCCAGAAACTCGCGGCTTTCGGTTTCTTCTTCAGAAATTTCTCCAGCCATGATCTTCTGCAGATTTACCAGTTCCTGCGGTAGAACGGTGATCTTTTGTCCCGCCGGTTTCCTGCCGATGAACACCGGAAGGCTGTTGTTCAGCAGGATCTTTGTCCCGTTTTCAACCGGCGTTTTATGGATGGAGGTGGAGAAATATTCGAGGTGAACCGGAAACTCCGGCAACTTAGATGCGACAACCTGATCTTTTGTCAGATAAAGCCGCTGCTCTTCGGTACAATATTGTCCTGATTTTTGATCGTCATTCAGGGCATGGTATGCTTGCGTGGAAATGTTCTGATAAAATTTTCTGATGTAGCCGTTTTCGGTGATCTCCTCAAATGCGCCTGCAATAAAAGGTGCAAGTTTGTGTCGGAATCCTGCTTTTTGAAAATGGTTCTTATAATGAAACGAACAGTAGTTTACCCCGATGTGCAGCCCCTGCTCGAACGTGAAGCGGATCATTTCAAGCGCCGCCAGTTCCGATTCGAGCACCGTCATTCTGGGCCCGTGAAGAAAAGTGTAATTGCGGTGCAGCAGGTTTTTCAGGTTATAGGGTGTGAGCCGCATCTGATGGAGGTTCAGGAAGTTCACGCCGAGCTGGTCCAATTCCACGGCCATTTGTTTCATTTGCTCGATTTCTTCGGGGATGGCCGGGATTTCCACGGTAACGGAAGGGATTTTTCCCAGGGCATGTTTCAGGAATCTGGTGGAATAGGCCGTGGCCGATAAGTCGAAACGGAGTTCATCCAGACCGGCGGCGGCCAGTAATTCTGCTTTCTCTTCGGTGAGCAGCGTCCCGTTGGTGTAAAGCCACAGGTAAATTTTCGTGCCGAATTCATGTTTCACCGTGCGCAGGAAATCGAGCGTGGTATCGAAGGTAAGCAAGGGTTCGCCGCCGCTCAGGCTTACGCCTTTGAACCCGAACTTCCGGATATAATCCACGTAGTTGCGCGGATCTGAAAAATTCAGCCCCTGGGTTTCGGGAATGCCCGTATCGATTTGCGGGGTGGGACAGTAGAAGCAGTTGCAGTTGCAGCGGTTGTTCACGAAGAGGCACGACCATTGTCCCTCGCCGCACAGCCGGCAGCCCGGCGAAATGTGATGCGCAAACGGCTTGGTGCCGTTAAATGCCGATCCGGCTTTGCCGTCGATGCTTTGCAACAGGCGGCTGCGCTCGTCGTCGGCTTCGGCAGCACGATAGTACGACAATTTCCGGAGCTGGTCGTAGTACAGGCCGTATTCACGCCTGTTGCCGTCGGCAAGTTCTTTTTGATACTGATCGATGGGTTGCAATAATTTTCCTCAGTTAAATTAACGAATTCTTACATTAGCTCCAGGCTTTGCCCGTCACACGCTGCGTCATGCGCTCCGCCTCACCGCTCCGCCAAAAAGCGCGCAAAAATAAGCTATTTCGGAATTGAAATACGAAAATTTGTCATGCAAACTTTTTTGGATCAGTTATTGTTTGGATATGCACCGTTGAATGATTAATTTTGCAAACCTTTTGCAGATCATTTTCGTTCTTATACATCATGGGGCTGACTGGTTTTGACAGCAAGGAAGTGGTATTGTAAGCATGCCGGGCATTGAGAATGTGGCCCGTTGCTAACTGTTCTCACAGCCATAACTGGCGAAAATAATAACTACGCGCTCGCAGCGTAATCGAAGTATAGTAGATTACCGCCAAATCGCGCACCGATAGGTGTGTGACGAGCCATCCCGCAGACGGACACGCCTTGTTCCTGTCTGATTACGGGGTGTCGAAAAACAGGGCTAGTTGTCCGTAAGCTTCGGGCGGACAGCGAAACCAAAGAAGATAAGGTACGGATAGGTCGTCTTCCACCGGCCCGTACCCGACAATCAATGGAAGACTAAGCATGTAGAAAGCACTGCTGCTGCTTGTTTGGACGAGGGTTCGACTCCCTCCAGCTCCACGACCTAATGACCTGACAGGTTTTTGCCTAAGGCTCCGAAAAAACTATAAGGAAAATACCTTTGGCAAAAACCTGGCAGTATTTGTTTTAACTGCGCAGACATGGAAAAGATCATAAACCGTCAGATCGAAAAGTTACCGGGGGGTTATTATCTGGCAACTTCTGAATCCATTCAGGGATAGGTGGCTCAGGGAAGAACCATTTTGGAAACGCTTGAAATTGCCCGGGATGTAGCCAAAAAACTGCCTGAGGCACAAAATAATCGGAATTTAGAAATTTAGTAGTCAATCTTTACCACCCTCACCACCGGCGATAAACCGGCGCTATGAATCTTTAGAAGGTATATTCCGTTTGGCAAACCCTGCAGATCAAGTTTCAGTACCCCGGTCGCTCCATGCAGATTTCTTTCCGACACCAGATTTCCCATCACATCGAACAGTGAAACCTGCTGTGCTTGTTGTGCGGTGTTTCCAGCGACAGTGACATGCCTGCCGGCCGGGTTCGGGTAAACCGTGAAGGGATTTTCTTTTTCGGCAAGATGTTCAAGCAAATCCACGTAAATATGCTGCACAGAATCTGCTGAAATGTTGTCGCACACGTCAACGCCTGTCCAGTGTCTTTCCCAATGCTGTATTGGGTCATCAGTGGCAGTTAATAAAACATCAAAATAGTGAGGGGTTACAAATAATTGCGAATTATCACTCCATTGCGGATATCCCAAATGTTCCGGGTCCATCGGGTCATTGATTGTAATTGTAGTATCACTAGGAAAAGAAGTGTACTGTGGAGGAATATTGTCTTGAACATGTATGTTTTGAGTATGCTCGGCGTTAGCTGTATTGCCTTTATTATATGCTCCTGCAATACCCTCAAAAGATCTATTCACCTCATAAGTCACATCCGTGCATGTTCCATTGCTGGTCTGACTTGACACATCATTATAACTATATTTTGTCCCCGGATAAACATTATCTGGCGCACCATTGGTCGCCAATGAAGTGTCGGCTGGATACTCATGATTCTTGTCTTGAGGATATTCAACTTCTTCAAAGGGATTCCATGAGTAAATTATGTCTGGATTTTCCAATTGCAGAGTTGGATTTCCTTCATCCAAGTCATAATTAAGTAGTGTTCTACTTCCGTAAAGCCATTGATAAAAATATTCATTATAATAATACCCAACCCAACTAATATTAGCAAATTTATCTGGATGAATGCTAAAATCTCCCGGCACCACAATTTCATCAGTTTGGGGCTCAACAAAGGTCCAAGAATTAAATTCTGTCGCATCTTGATTTTCAGGACTCCCCATAAAAACTCCGTTGAGAAAGTGATTGACATTACTTGTTGTGTAAGTGTTAACATTGCGCATAGGAATTCTCCATATTCCATTGTGTTCAATATCAAAATCTAAATTTGTTCCATTAGGTTCTGCATAAGAACTATTCTCTATGTCATAGATTCCTGCAAAATTAATAAAAGTTTGAGTCATATACCCTCCACAATTCCACCCGCTAGAAGGAGGAACTTCACTTGTAAAATCAATCGCTAATGCCTTCTCTAAATGACTTTGTTTCTCCGCCACGCTTTCAAGCTCCCAACGATTTATGTGGGTTCTCTCTCCAGTCAAATATTCATAAACTATTTGTCTGTCAGAAGCAGTCCCACTCACTCCATCCAAGTCAGTGTCAGCTCTGTGAGTCCCATCATAAAAGGGGTCATCTCCTGAAACACTGTAATCATAATCTTCCCAGGTAATCTCTCCATCGCCATTAAAATCCCCTGAGCCATACCAATCCATGTCAGTTTTCCAAGTCGTGTCGTGAGCCGGCACATAACTGTTTAATCCAAACATTGGGTTAGCAGGATCATAGATTAAATCTTTGGAACTATCTGCTCCTTTTTTCTCCTCGCTAACAATTATTTCTTTTTGATTTTGAACAGGTAATTGTGTTTGAGCATCAACTTTTGACAGCACACCGCAAACTGAGCAGGCCAGGATTCCGGCAATCAGCAGCGGGAATATTTTAAGTGTTTTCATAGCTAAATGAATTGGATGAAAAATTCGACCATAAATATAGGTATATTTTTTTTGATGTCGTTTCGATGTCCTGCCGGGACGATCGAAAGTCATCTGCTTCCCCCACCTTGAAGCGTCCGACGAAAGGAGGACCTTCGAGCGTCAGATATCAGGATAACAATAAAGGATTCAAAAATGATTAGGTTTATGTGAACCATTCGGAAATAGGTTTTGACGTTTCGATGTCCTGGCGGACGATCGAAAGTCATCAACTTCTCCCGGCCTTGAAGCATCTGACGGCAAAAGGACCTTCAATCGTCTTAGAATTCAATAATCCATCAGTCAATCTTTACCACCCTCACCACCGGCGATAAACCGGCGCTATGAATCTTTAGAAGGTATATTCCGTTTGGCAAACCCTGCAGATCAAGTTTCAGTACCCCGGTCGCTCCATGCAGATTTCTTTCCGACACCAGATTTCCCATCACATCGAACAGTGAAACCTGCTGTGCTTGTTGTGCGGTGTTTCCAGCGACAGTGACATGCCTGCCGGCCGGGTTCGGGTAAACCGTGAAGGGATTTTCTTTTTCGGCAAGATGTTCAAGCAAATCCACGTAAATATGCTGCACAGAATCTGCTGAAATGTTGTCGCACACGTCAACGCCTGTCCAGTGTCTTTCCCAATGCTGTATTGGGTCATCAGTGGCAGTTAATAAAACATCAAAATAGTGAGGGGTTACAAATAATTGCGAATTATCACTCCATTGCGGATATCCCAAATGTTCCGGGTCCATCGGGTCATTGATTGTAATTGTAGTATCACTAGGAAAAGAAGTGTACTGTGGAGGAATATTGTCTTGAACATGTATGTTTTGAGTATGCTCGGCGTTAGCTGTATTGCCTTTATTATATGCTCCTGCAATACCCTCAAAAGATCTATTCACCTCATAAGTCACATCCGTGCATGTTCCATTGCTGGTCTGACTTGACACATCATTATAACTATATTTTGTCCCCGGATAAACATTATCTGGCGCACCATTGGTCGCCAATGAAGTGTCGGCTGGATACTCATGATTCTTGTCTTGAGGATATTCAACTTCTTCAAAGGGATTCCATGAGTAAATTATGTCTGGATTTTCCAATTGCAGAGTTGGATTTCCTTCATCCAAGTCATAATTAAGTAGTGTTCTACTTCCGTAAAGCCATTGATAAAAATATTCATTATAATAATACCCAACCCAACTAATATTAGCAAATTTATCTGGATGAATGCTAAAATCTCCCGGCACCACAATTTCATCAGTTTGGGGCTCAACAAAGGTCCAAGAATTAAATTCTGTCGCATCTTGATTTTCAGGACTCCCCATAAAAACTCCGTTGAGAAAGTGATTGACATTACTTGTTGTGTAAGTGTTAACATTGCGCATAGGAATTCTCCATATTCCATTGTGTTCAATATCAAAATCTAAATTTGTTCCATTAGGTTCTGCATAAGAACTATTCTCTATGTCATAGATTCCTGCAAAATTAATAAAAGTTTGAGTCATATACCCTCCACAATTCCACCCGCTAGAAGGAGGAACTTCACTTGTAAAATCAATCGCTAATGCCTTCTCTAAATGACTTTGTTTCTCCGCCACGCTTTCAAGCTCCCAACGATTTATGTGGGTTCTCTCTCCAGTCAAATATTCATAAACTATTTGTCTGTCAGAAGCAGTCCCACTCACTCCATCCAAGTCAGTGTCAGCTCTGTGAGTCCCATCATAAAAGGGGTCATCTCCTGAAACACTGTAATCATAATCTTCCCAGGTAATCTCTCCATCGCCATTAAAATCCCCTGAGCCATACCAATCCATGTCAGTTTTCCAAGTCGTGTCGTGAGCCGGCACATAACTGTTTAATCCAAACATTGGGTTAGCAGGATCATAGATTAAATCTTTGGAACTATCTGCTCCTTTTTTCTCCTCGCTAACAATTATTTCTTTTTGATTTTGAACAGGTAATTGTGTTTGAGCATCAACTTTTGACAGCACACCGCAAACTGAGCAGGCCAGGATTCCGGCAATCAGCAGCGGGAATATTTTAAGTGTTTTCATAGCTAAATGAATTGGATGAAAAATTCGACCATAAATATAGGTATATTTTTTTTGAACTTAATTTCTATGTTTCGATATCCGTGGACTGGCGGACGATCGAAAATCATCAGCTCTAATTCTCCCCCTGCAACAAATCCACCGCAAACTTTGTTTCTTCCTTCATACCAATCTCAAGCATAATGAAAATCACTGATTTTACCCAACACCCCGATGTGTTTCATCTCATTGATGAACTGCGGGCAGAAGGCATCCACCAAAAGGAATATTCCGATGTACTGGATGAGGCCGGCAACCAGTACGTGGAACTGGTGATGGAAGGCGGCGGCGTGCTTGGCGTGGCGCTGATCGGCTACAATTATGTGCTGGAACAAATGGGGCTGCGTTTTTTCAGTCTTGCGGGCACTTCTGCAGGTTCGATCAACGCGCTGCTGCTGGCGGGGCTGGGCGACGTTTCGCAGCCAAAAGCGGAACGGCTGGTGGAGATCCTGGCCAATAAAAACCTGATGGAATTTGTTGATGGCGATGGCGATGCACAGGATTTCGTGGAAGCCATCATAAAAAAGGCCGGAATGATGAAAATGGTGTGGAAGGGCGTGCAGGTGATCGACAACCTGCGCGACGACCTGGGCCTGAATCCCGGCGACAATTTCATGGAATGGCTCTCGGAAGTGCTGGCCGAAAATGGCATCAACACCGTGACCGATCTGGAAAAGAGCTTCGGGCAAATGCCTGAAACCTCACAGATACGGCCCGGGGTTGACCGCGACCTGGAAGGACTTGTCCCGCGCTTTGCCGTGATCGGTGCCGACCTCACCACCGAAACCAAGGTGGAATTTCCACGCATGGCGCCGCTCTACTGGGCCGATCCACAGAATATTAATCCCGCAGTTTTTGTAAGGGCATCCATGTCGGTGCCGTATTTTTTTCATCCGCTGCGGATCGACGACATGCCCTCGGGTGCGCAGGCGCTCGAAAACTGGAAGAACCTGGCCGGCTACAACGGAAAGCCACCCGCTACGGTGTATTTTGTGGATGGCGGACTGATGTCGAACTTCCCGATGGATGTGTTTCATAAAAAGAGCGTGGTGCCGCGTTGCCCCACCTTTGGCGTCAGGCTGGGCGTGGACCGCGACAGCGCCAATCGCATCACCGGTCCCGGAAACCTGTTTGGGGCCATGTTCAACTCCATCCGCCACCTGCACGATTATGATTTTATCCTTCGGAATCCCGATTACAAACTTCTGCTCGAAAAAATCGATATCGGACAGCATAATTGGCTCAACTTCGCGCTCACGCCCGAAGCCAAAGTTGATCTTTTTGTCCGCGGCGCCCGATCGGCGGCAAACTTTCTCAGGAAATTCAACTGGCAAAGATACAAGAGGGTCAGGGCTGCGCTGCAGCAGGGCGAGAAAGCCCTCACGGATTCTGTCTGATCTCAGGAATTGCTGCTCACCATCTGCAGTTTTTCACGCTGCACGGCTTTTTTCGTTTCGTTCAGGATGATTTCCCAGTTGGGGATGGTTTTGGGTTTCAGATCCAGTTTGCTGAACAAATCCGTAAGATCCAGATCGGTAGGTTTATTTATGGCAGGCCAGTGTTTTTTGCAGCCGCAGAAACTCAGAAACACACATTGCGAAGGAATATTCAGCGCCTTCATTTCGTAACCGCCTTTAAGCAGATTCAGCGTGCAGGCTACACCAACCAGACCTACATCCGTATGATCTCGGTAGGGTTCGAGCCATTTCGAAAATCCTGAAGAATGTGGTATCAGCCTTACTTCGATGCCGTGTGGCCTGAGTTGTTTTCTGATGACGTTGATGCGGCACGAACGGGAGCAACCGGTACATTGTATATCCTTTCCCGTGGTTTTTGCCTGGCAGCTTTCGTTTTCAGGTGTCGACATGCATGTGGGCAGCAACACAATTTTGCGTGCTGCCTGTGTGAATTGTTCCTTCAGCTCACGGTTGAGGATTTCGGCCGCAACCCAGTTGAAGTAGTAATGCGTTACCGGCCGGGTACAGAAAATGATGTCCTCGCGGTTGTGATACTGTTTTGGGGCTTTCGTCAGGAATTTCTGAATGCCGCCGGCATATCTGGACAGGGGCGGAGCCGATATTTTTTCAAATTGTTTAGCTGTTTCAAGGCAGCCTCCAATGAAATTGGCGATATAGATCGGAGATTTATCTTTCAGAAACAAAACCCATTTTTCAATCCGCCGGACTTCTTCGTTGAATTCCCTGGAAGCTTCCAGCCATTTGAGCAGCCTGATCAGGTTATCCCTGCTGGGCAGCAGTTCGTGATGGTTATCGTTGCGAAGCAGGAATGCAGTGTGTATTCTGCCGCGGATCTTATCGATGACCGGTTTTAAACTGCCCGCCCTGCTTCTTGCGTTGTATAGCAAATTACAGGTGATGCGTGTGGATGTGCTCAAATTGGCCGCATAGGCCGAATAATCCCTCCAGAATAACCCGATCATCACATATTCGATCATATACTCCCCCGACGATCGTACCGGCTCCAAATCGTTTTGTCCGATATAGTTTTTGAAATCTTCTACGCGCTGAGCGGCTTTTTGCTGATTGAAATACTCGAGCAATTTGTTGGTAGTATACGCCAGGTCGGCACGAAACGACCGTGTGGATTCATCCCCAACGTGCAAATTGTAGATGTGTTCTCCCATAAAATTATCAGGTTATTGCAAGTCCATCGCAAATATGCTAAAAAACATTGAAAAACGATGATGTAAGCTGAAAAAAGTTATCAAATGCACCACTTTTTTTTCGTTGTTCATTTTTAAAATGTGCAAATATCTGTTCAATGCACATCCGGTGAGTTATTTATTATGGTCTGAAACATGTGTGGTATAACATCATAGATGATGCTATTTCCGGGGTGATACCTATAATTTATTAATATGAATTATTTTGCATATCCTTATGAAAACAGGATAATAATTGTACTTTTACTATCCTTACATTTAGAAATGATCATAATGGGCCAGCAAAGAGAATTTGTTTTCAGCAAGCGAAGGCTATACTTCAGTTTTTCTGCCATTGCTTTGTTAATGATTTTCAGCGGATATTTTTATTTCCGGTATGAGGTTGAATCGGTGAGAGAAGAGAAGTATCATGATCTGCGGGTAATCAGCGGGTTAAAGATCGATCAGATCCTGCAATGGCGAAAGGAGCGGTATGCAGAAGCCATATTTTTTTCATCCAACGAAAACTTCATCCGTCATGCAGTGACGCTGGCAAGCCGAAAAGATACGTTGGCTGCAAATACGTATTTCACGTCGAGGCTTGGAACAACGGGCCGCAGCCATACCTACGAAAATATATTCGTGGTGCAGGGAAACCACCGCGTTTTGTTCAGCCTGAATCCCGATCAGATTTTACTGCACAGCCAAACCCGTGCCTTCATCGACTCAGCCCATTCAGCCGACACCATTTATTTCTCCGATTTTTATTTCTGCCCCTCACATGATAATATTCATTTGGATATCGTGGCGCCGCTAAAGGATAAAAGCTATGGAGGACAACTGGCAGTTGTTTTCCGTGTAGATCCTTCCACGTATCTCTTCCCGCTTATTCAGGCATGGCCTACCTCCAGCAAAACCTCCGAAACGTTGATTTTAAGACAGGACGGAGATAGTGTGCTTTTCCTGAATAATCTTCGCCATTGGGATAATCCTGCCATGAATACACGGATTTCGATGGATGAACTGGAGGTGCCTGCCGTTCAGGCCCTGCTGGGATATGAAGGGATTTTCGAAGGTGTGGATTATCGCGGGACGGAAGTGCTTTCGAGTGTGCAAAAAGTGCCTGGTACCCCGTGGTATATGATTGCCAAAGTGGACAAGCGGGAAATTTTCAGTGAAATGTATTTTATTGGAATGGCCATTTTGCTGTTTATTCTGATGATGATTCTGTTTACCGGAGCTACTCTGATCTGGTATTATCATTATCAGCAGCGAAATATATTCAGGCGGCTGTTTCGCAAGGAAAAGGAACTATGGGAGTCGCAGGAGAGTTTCCGGACCACCCTCTACAGCATTGGCGATGCAGTGATTACTACGGATGTTGAAGGACGCGTGCAGCGAATGAATCCTGTAGCCGAAAACCTGACGGGCTGGAAGGAAGCCGAAGCGGCGGGCCATTCGTTAAGCGAAGTTTTTCACATTATCAACGAGTATTCGCGCCAGCCGGTAGAAAACCCTGTTTCGCGGGTGCTGGAAAGCGGAAAGGTGGTAGGGCTGGCCAATCATACGCTTCTTATCCGCCGTCAGGGCGATGAAATTCCCATTGCTGACAGCGGTGCTCCCATCCGGGATGAATCCGGTGAGGTGCAGGGTGTGGTGCTGGTGTTCAGGGATCAGACCTACGAGCGGATGGTAAGGAGAAGGATAGAAGACAATGAAGCCAAACTCATCAAGGCGCAGAAGATTGCGCAGCTGGGAAGCTGGGAGTTTTTGCCGAACAGGCACAAAGCCACCTGGTCGGATGAGATGTTTGTGCTTACCGGGTTCAATCCGGAATCCGGTGTGCCTTCGCTGAAAGATTTTATGAACAGGGTGCGTGATGAGGACAGGGAAATTTTGCAAAAAGCTTTGAACCCCTCTGAAGACAATGCACAGGATGTGATTATGGATCTTCGCTTTTTTCATCCTGAAAATGGAGTGAGATATTTAATTATCCGTATTGAACGTGAGTCGGGGCCAGATAAAGATGAACAGAAGCTTTCGGGTACCTTGCAGGATATCACCGAACTCCTGCATGCCGAAAGCGAAAGGGAAAAAGCCCTGAAGGCGTTAAAGGAGAGCGAGGCCAAATACAGAAATCTTTTTAACAATGCCCAGGTTGGAATTTTCCGTACTACGCTTGTGGACGGCCTGCCCCTGGAAATAAACAGAACCTATGCGCAGCTTGCCGGTTATGATACTGTTGAAGATTGCAAGGCGGACTTTATGGCAGCGGACAGCTATGTTGATCCGGCGGTAAGAAATCGTCTGATCAGCATTTTATTGCACCAGGGTGAGGTAAATAATTTCGAGGCGGAATTGATCCGGCGTGACGGGACTCATTTCTGGATCATCTTTTCAGCCAGATTGAACCGCGACAAAGAATACATAGAAGGTGCGCTGGTGGATATCACTCAGCGCAAGCACACCGAAACGGAATTGATGGCTGCCAAGGAACATGCAGAAGAAAGCGACAGGCTGAAATCGGCATTCCTGGCAAACCTTAATCATGAAATCCGTACGCCCATGAATGCCATCGTGGGCTTTACCGATCTGCTCAATGAAGAGCTTCCCGCCGAAACGATGTCAAAATATATAGCTACCATCAACCTGAACGCCGATCATCTGCTTAAAATCATCGACGATGTGCTGGCAATGTCGCGCCTGGAATCGGAAAAAATTCCGCTCGACGTGCAGCCTTTCGAGCTGCGCGAGCTGTTCGACGGCCTTTATGCCAATTTCAGCCAGCGTAAATCGAAGGACAGCGTGCAGATTTCCTGCACGGTACCTGCCGAGCTGGAAGAATTGAAAATTGAAGCCGACCGCGATAAAATCCATCAGGTAATGAGCGGATTGCTTTCGAATGCCATAAAATACACCGCTGAAGGCACTATTGAATTCGGGTGTACTACCCAGGGCCCGAAGCTGATTTTTTACGTAAAGGATACGGGCATGGGAATTACGCAGAAAGAACTGCCGTTCATATTCAACCGCTTTTACCGCGGCGAACGTGCGCAGCAGAGCATCATTCGCGGTACCGGCCTCGGGCTTAGCATTGCCAGGAGCCTGGTGTCGCTGCTCGGCGGCGAAATCTGGGTGGAGTCGGAGCCTGAACAAGGGTCGGTGTTTTACTTCAGCATCAGGCTTACACATGCCGGAAATATTGCTACAGCCCCCAAACTTTTTGAACCTTCCGGTGGCTTGCTTAATGAAGTGAATGTGCTGATTGCCGAGGATGAAATCACCAATTACCAGTATCTCGAAGAGTTGTTGAAGCCCGTGGTAAACCAAATCGGCTATGCCACCAACGGGCAGGAAGCCGTAAGTTTAATGGAAAATCAAAATTTTAACCTGGTGCTGATGGATATTAAAATGCCGGTGATGGATGGACTTGAAGCCACACGGCTGATCAAGCAAAAATTTCCACTGGTGCCCGTAATTGCCCAATCGGCCTACACCCAGCCCGAGGAAAAGCATAAAGCCTTCGAGGCAGGATGCGATGCCTACCTGAGTAAGCCCATCAGAAAAGCCGAGCTGCTCAAACAGATCAAGGCATTTTTCCCGAAACGGAATTAAAAGAAAAGGCCATCCAAACGGACAGCCTTTCAGGAGCGGTAAATGGGATTCGAACCCACGACCCTCAGCTTGGGAAGCTGATGCTCTACCAACTGAGCTACTACCGCAAATTCCCGCACAAAATTAAAAAGAATTACATATTGTTGCTGCGGGGAAACAAAATTTTATTGATCCATTTTCATGAATGTCAGTTCTGTGAAATCGAAATCGGGATTGGGCACGTCAATTTTCATTTCCTCCACCTTTCCTTCGGCATCTATCACAAAAGTGACAGTACCTGCGGGGAGCGACGGAAATTCAGGAAAGGTGATTTCGAAGGTGTTGAAATGCCAGTGGGTAAGCGGTCCCTGAAATTTTTCGGCCGGGAGCATCCGGAGCTTCAGTTGGCCTTCTTCGAGGGTTACGGTGGCGTTTCCGTACAGTTGGCCGCCATAGGTGCCGGTGTAGGCTTCCAACGGCAGGGTGGGGGAAGTTCCTTTCACACGTGCAGCCTCATTTTCTTTTCGCTCCACAGCGGCAATGGAATCCTGCTGCCTGTACATTTCAAGCATAAAGGCACTCCAGTCGCGCTCCTCGCCGCCGAGAAAAACATCGAGTGTTTTATACACCAGCGGATAATACAGGCTGGAGTTTTTATTGGTAAGGATCACAAAACCCAGATCTTCTTCAGGAACCAGGCAAGTGTATGAAATCATCCCGTCGTATCCGCCGCTGTGCCCGATCACCTTACGGCCCAAATAATTCGACAGCGACCAGCCCAGCCCGTAGGATCTGAAAAACATCGAGGGCCACTGCCTTTCGCTGTATTCGCTCACGCCCAGGATGGTATTGGGCGACCACATCTCGCGGCTGCGGCGGGAGCTGAAAATGGTGTCTCCTTCGTAAATCCCGCGGTTCAGTTGCATGATCAGCCATTGCGAAACATCATCCACACATGAAATAATCGAGCCGGCAGGGGCGATGTTGTCCCAGTTCAAATATTCGATCGGGATCACTTCGCCCTGATACCCGGTGTGTGGGGTGGCTACATTATCGAACTGATCGAGTTTGCCGGTGGTGGTGATGGAGCGTTCCATGTTGAGCGGATCAAATATTTTTTGCTCCACAAAATTATCCCAGCTCATGTTGGTTACGGCCGGAACAATTTCCCCGGCTGTAAGGTACAGGATGTTGGAGTAGCCGAACTGTTCCCTGAAACCAAATGCCGGCTTGAGGTGCCTTGCCCGGCGGATGATCTCTTCGCGGCTGTAATCTGTACCGTACCACAGCAGGTCGCCGCTGAAAGTGGCCAGCCCGCTGCGATGGGTAAGCAGGTCGCGGATGGTCATATTCTCCGTAACGTACGGATTGTAAAGCTTAAACCAGGGAATGTATTGCGTAACTTTGTCGTCCCACGAAATTTTGCCTTCGTCCACCAGAATGGCGAGTGTTGCGGCTGTGAAAGCTTTGGTGTTGGAGGCAATGGGGAACAGGGTCTGGCCTGTTACCCTGTCGCCGGTTTCGATGTTTCTTACCCCGAAGCCTTCCGAAAAAATGATTTCACCATCTTTCACGATGGCCACGGCCAACCCGGGAACCTCCCAGTCCTGTCGTGCATTTTCATAATAGGTTTTCAGTTCGTGGAGCTGTGCAGTGTGATCCTGCGAAAAAGCACCGGCGGAAATCAGCGCCAGTGCGAAAAGGAGAAATAGTTTTTTGGTCATGATGTTGATATTAATTTTCCATTTTATATTCCACTTTCTTAATAAGCTGCGACATCACCTCACCTGCAGTTCCTGTCAGGTGCAGATCAGTAATCAGCCGTGTATATCGCGAAGGCTCGGGATTGATCTCGATGATGGTGGCGCCGTTGTGCTTGGCCATGATGGGTATCTGGTTGGCGGGCATCACCTCTCCGGTGGAGCCGATAATGATGAACACATCGGTTTTCGAAGCTGCATCCATCGAAGCATTGAAGGCCATGGTGGGAATGGCTTCGCCGAAGAAAATAAAATCGGGCTTGATGAGCGCGTTGCATTCGGCACAATAGGGCGGAAGCACGTTAAAATTCAGGTCTGCAGCTTCGAAATGCTTTTTGCATCCCGTGCAGATCAGCTTTTGCGAATTGCCGTGAAATTCATACACGATGGTGTTTCCTGCTTCCTGGTGCAGGTTGTCGATGTTTTGGGTGATCACCGCCTGAAGAAGCCCCAATTCCTCAAGCCGTGCCAGGGCAGCATGTGCAGGATTGGGTTTGGCATTGCCGAAGAAATCGTAAAAAATTTCCTTGATCACTTTCCATGAATCTTCGGGAAACCGGTGAAAATAATCGAGTTCAAGCACCTGCGGATCGTATTTGCTCCACAACCCCTCGGCACCGCGAAAAGGAGGTATGCCACTTTCGACGGAAATTCCCGCCCCGGTAAATGCAACCAGAAACTTTGATTTTACAATTAGTGACGCTGCTTCTTCTATATTTTTCGATAAGCTCATTGCAATTGATTAAGTGGTTTAATGGTAACAAAAATAGGATTTTTTCGATCCACCGAATTTTTGAACATCAGGATTCAACGAATCACTGGTACCCGGATTTGGTCAATCAAAGCTGTAATTTCAGTTGTTACGGATAATTGGGTTATTTTTGCGGTAAATATTTTTTGAGGTGAAAACAAGATTTTCGGTACTGCTTCTGTGGATTATGATACTCTCAGCGAGCGCTTTCGGTAAGGACAAGCCTTCTCCGGATAAGCTCAGGGTAGGGGTGAAATTGTCGGCACCTTTTGTAATCATCGATTCGCTGAATATTTCCGGGTTGAGTGTGGATTTATGGGAATGGATTGCGCCGCAGTTGAATATTGATTTTGAATACCAGATTTTCGGTGATCTGGGGCAATTGCTGCAGGCGGTCGAAAACAGGGATGTCGACTTATGTATCAATCCGCTAACGGTAACTTCCGAGCGGCTTAAACGTTTCGGCTTTTCACAGCCTTATTACATTTCCAATATGGCCATTGCCGTAAGGGTGAAGGAAAAAAGCACCTTGCTCACGTTTCTCGAAAGCATTTTTTCGAAGCAGTTTCTGGAGGTGGTGCTGCTGCTGTTTTTGGTGATCTTTATTTTTGGCTTCATGTTGTGGGTGTTCGAGCGGCGCAAGAATCCGAAGCAATTTTCCACGGGCTGGCGCGGGCTGGGTGATGGCATCTGGTGGTCGGCGGTAACCATGACCACGGTTGGCTACGGCGATAAAGCGCCCCGGTCCACTGCCGGACGCATCATATCCATCGTCTGGATGTTTACCGCCGTGATCATTATTTCAAGCTTTACTGCCGGAATCTCGGCGGCGCTTACCTACAGCAAACTGCAGGCAAGTATTCATTCCATCGAAGATTTGAGGCATGTACCTGTTGGGACGGTAAAAAACTCCGGAACCGCTGAGTTTCTGATGGACCGGGGCATCAGGTACCGGAAATACGAAACCCTGCAGGAATCCATCGATGCGCTGAACCGCGACGAGCTGAAAGCCGTGGTTTATGATGAACCCCTGCTGGCCTACCTGATCAATACGCAAAAACTGGACGACCGCGTGGAGCTTATTTCCAGCGGGATCAATTCGGTTTATTTCAGCTTTGCTTCCACCGATCATGATTTTTTAAAACGGCTCGATCCGCTGCTGATCCAATTTATCGAAAGCCGCGAATGGAAGAAAACCCTCGACACCTATCAACTGCATACAACCAACTAATTGTTCACAATTAACCAATCAGGGCATTGAAACTTAAGCCGCATTATACTTACATCCTCGTTACGCTGTCGATGCTGTTCTGGGGGATGAGCTTCGTATGGAGCAAAATCGCATTGCAGTATTACGAACCTGTTACTATCCTGGTTCTGCGTTTGCTGGTATCCGCAGCACTTTTGTTTGGCGGATTGAGAATTTTCGGCAGGCTGCAGCAAATCCGAAAGGAAGATTACAGGCTGTTTCTGCTGTCGGCATTGTTCAATCCGTTTCTTTATTTCCTTGGCGAAAACTACGGGCTGAAATTCACCTCGCCAACCATTACCGCAGTACTCATAGCCACCATACCGCTGTTTACGCCTGTGCTGGGTTACATCGTTTTCGGCGAACGGCTGAATGTGCTCAACATCCTGGGGCTGTTCGTTTCTTTCGGAGGTCTGCTGGTCATGTTGATCAACCCCGATTTTTCGCTGAATGCTTCGCCGCAGGGCATCGCGTGGCTGGCCCTGGCTGTGGTGACGGCCGTTTACTATTCAGTGCTGCTTAAAAAACTGGCCATGAAATATGATGCCTTTATGATCATCGCGGTGCAAAACCTGCTTGGGGCAATTTATTTCCTGCCACTGTTTTTTGTTCTGGATTTTCAGCAATTCATCACGGTGCGGCCAACTGCTGAGTTGATCAGCTCGTTGTTGCTGCTGGCGTTTTTTGCCTCCTCGCTGGCCTTTGTTTTTTTCACGATTTCTTCGCGCGAGATCGGCATCAGCCGCACCAATCTGTTTACAAATCTGATCCCCGTTTTTACGGCGGTGTTTTCATTTTTTATTTTGGGAGAGGTTTTCGAAATGCAGAAGATCATCGGGATGGCTGTGGTGATTGCCGGGGTGCTCATGTCGCAGATCAGGCATGATCGAATGATCGTGAATATTTACCGTTTTATCTTCTTTAACAGGAAAAACAACAGCAACAATGATTTGAACACCTGATAAATTTAAGAAGGAATTTTTTTTGTGCCTAAAAAAATATTAATCCCTGATTTTTATTTACCTTTGCGCCCACTTTTCAGGTTTTAATTATTAACTAAAACATTATTAAGATGTTAAATCAGTATGAAACCGTTTTCATTTTAACTCCCGTTTTGTCTGATGAACAGATGAAGGAAGCGGTAAAAAGGTATCAGGGATACCTCAAAGACAAAGGTGCTGACATTGTGCACGAGGAAAACTGGGGCATGCGCAAACTGGCGTATCCCATCCAGAAAAAATCCACAGGCTTTTATTACCTGTTGGAGTACAAAGCCGACACACAAATGATTGCCGATCTTGAACTTACCCTTAAGCGCGACGAACGCGTGATGCGTTTTCTTACCGTAAAGCTCGACAAACATGCCATTGCTTACAACGACAAGAAACGTGCAAAGGCAAAAGAGGAAGTTAAAGAAGAAATCAACAGTTAATCAGTCACCTAAAACATTAGAAACATGGCTCAACAAAATTCGGAAATAAAATACCTCACACCCATTGCGGTTGATGTAAAGAAGAAGAAATACTGCCGGTTTAAAAAAGCTGGCATCAAATACATCGATTATAAAGATGCCGATTTTCTGCTGAAGTTTGTAAACGAGCAGGGTAAGATTCTGCCCCGCCGCATTACCGGAACTTCAACGAAATATCAGAAAAAAGTTGCCCAGGCCATCAAACGCGCCAGGCACCTTGCGTTAATGCCTTATGTTGCTGACTTACTTAAATAGGAGGGTTGATCAATGGAAGTAATTTTAAAACAAGATATTCCGAACCTCGGCTACGAAAACGAGGTGGTAAAAGTTAAGAACGGTTACGCCAGAAATTACCTTATCCCTAAAGGTTTGGCCATCCTGGCAAACGAAAACAACAAAAAAGTTCTCGCCGAAGTACAGCGTCAGAAAGCCTTTAAGGAAGAAAAGCTGCGCGAAGAGGCCCAAACCACAGCCAAGCTGCTCAACAAGCTTGAGTTGACCATTGGCGCAAAAACCGGAACCTCAGGCAAGATCTTCGGTTCGGTTAATGCCATTCAGATTGCTGATGCACTGAAAGAGAAAGGTTATGAAATCGACCGAAAGAAAATTGAAGTGGACGGCGATTCCATTAAGGAAGTGGGAACATACACAGCTAAAGTACATTTGTATAAAGATATCAAAGCAGAAGTGAAGTTTGAAGTGGTAGCTGAGTAAATTCAGCAAAAAAAAATGCCGCCTCATCAGGGGCGGCATTTTTTTTCTGTAGCTTTTTAATCCCTGCCGATCAGTCGTTGAGTTACTGCAATTGGCAGCAGCACAAATAGAAAAAACAAAGACAGCACGAAACGTACGGTCAAATCCCTCAACCAATCCATCCCTTTTCTTGAAACCGCAGCAATGGCGCCTGTGGCTTTTTCGGATACCATGCTGATCATTACCAGCAGTGCAGGGATAATTAGCAGGAACTTTGCATTGAGCAGAAGGAAAACAAGTACGAAAAATCCTGAAAGCCCCAGAATGAATTCTAAATCTTTTTCAGGTTTCATAAATAGTAAATTTAAATTAGTAAAACAAGTAAAAATAGAATCGTACCCTACTTATCAGTCAGACGGTTATTTACCTCAACAATTATACCCAAAAAATGTAAGAACGCGGGAAACTGTTTTCAGAAATCCCCAGTTGTTAAATAACTAATAAAAGTGTTAAATGTTTTTTTTGATTTACTAATATTTACCAACATCACCTTGTGTTTATTAAAATACCCAAAACTGCAACCTCTTTAAGTAAAGATTTGCAACAGATTTTTTCAGCTTTTTTCCTGATGGGAATATTTTTTTCAGTTTGGGAAACCGGAGGATGTTTTTAGCAGAGGGTATTAATATGATCAATAACGATTACTTTTGCCCTTGAACATCTTAACGCAGCAGCGATGATCAGCAAGAGTCAGCTTCAATATGTAAGGTCTTTACAGCAGAAAAAATTCAGGACCCTGCACCGGCAATTTGTGGCGGAGGGCAGAAAAATGATCGCGGAACTGCTGAACAGTAAAATTCAGGTGGAACAAATTTTTGCTGTAGCGGAATGGGAAGCCCCGCCGGAGCTATCCATACGCAAATCAATCACCGTTACCAGCGTTTCGCCAAAGGAACTCGAACGCATGAGCGGGTTCAATACTCCCGATCAGGTATTGGCGGTGGCACAAATTCCGGATATGGAAAAACTGATGCCTGATCAATTGCAGGGATTGGTGCTGATGCTTGATGGAATTGGCGATCCGGGAAATTTCGGCACCATAGTTCGCATTGCCGACTGGTTTGGTGTGGAAACGGTTGTATGTTCGGAGAATTGTGTGGAGGCTTTTAATCCCAAAGTGGTGCAGGCGGCCATGGGATCGCTTTTCAGGGTGAAGGTTTATGTGGAAAACCTAAAGGATGTCCTGAATGATCCTGCACGTAAACTGCCGGTTTATGGAGCTGTGATGGACGGTGAGAATGTTTATGATCAGGAATTCCCTCCCGGTGCCATCCTGGTAATCGGCAGCGAATCGCACGGAATCAGCGGGGGTGTGGAATTGCTTCTCGATAAACGTTTAACCATTCCCTCGGCCGGGGGCAGGGCCGAATCGCTGAATGCTGCTGTGGCTGCCGGAATCCTTTGTTCCGAATTTAAGAGGAAAACCCTTGAAAATGCAGGGATTTTTTAGTAGCTCCGCAATAAACAAAGCGCTCGGTGGTTTTGTTATCTGAACACAATTTAAACAAGAAAACTTCATGTTAAAACTCATCATTATTTCCGTAATTCTCGTCGGATTGGCCATCGCCGGCATTGCTATAAAAATGTTCCTTAAAAAAGACGGCGAATTCCAAAAATCCTGCGGAAGCGTCGATCCGGATACGGGTCAGCGCGTAGCCTGCACCTGCGGTAAATCTGCCGTCGAAACCTGTGAAAGCAAGCACGATCATAAGCACCGTGAGGAGGTGGAGTTCGAAGAGATCACCGGTTAGATCGATAATGATGACTCTGTGTTGCCCGGAATCACAGAATAAACAACAAGCTTTTCATTTAATGAGATTTGCCTCATGGCTG
>JBKHBQ010000097.1:0-12942 GCA_046542305.1 Bacteroidales bacterium | reverse complement strand
TTAAACCTCCGGCGGCTTTCGCAGATTTTTTTTCTGGGATTGTTTTTGTTTTTCTTCCAGACGCTTTTGGCGTGCGGCTTTGGTGGGGTGGGTGCGCTTGCGTTTTTTGGGCACTTTCAAAGCTTCTTCGATGATGAAGAGGAATTTTTCATACGCGATTTCGCGGTTGGCGCCCTGGGACCGGCTTTCCTGCGATGAGATGATAAGGTCGCCTTCGGTGGTGATTTTGCCGGCCAGTTTTTCCATCACGCGGGCTTTTTCTTCATCCGTCAGTATTTTGGATGCGGGTACGTTGAAGCGTAATTCCACGCGGGTATTCACCTTGTTCACGTTTTGTCCGCCCGGTCCGCTACTGCGTGAGGTACTGAACTGAAGTTCCTGCTCGAAATTTCTGTCGGTCATGGGAAAAATTTATGCAAAAATAAGGCCGGGAGTGGAACGTGGTGATGGTTGTGAATTCTGTCGCTGCTACGCAGCTTTAACCTCAGGGCATCTTGGTTGCTACCATACTTCCGGGCCCTACTGCCTGGCATAAGAGTTTGAACCACGCTATGAACATTAGTCACTTTCTCTGTTACTCATACCGCAGCGCATCCACCGGGTTTTTGCTGGCGGCGCTGTAGGAGCGGTGTGCTACGGTAAGGACGGCAATGGCCAGCGCCAGTAGTCCGGCAAGCACAAACAGCCAGATGTTTATCTCCGTCCGGTACTGGAAATTGTCGAGCCATTTGTTAAGGAAATACCAGGCCACGGGCCAGGCGATTACGTTGGCAAGCACTACCCATTTGGTGAACGTACGTGTGAGCATAAACACGATGCTCCCGATGCTGGCGCCCATGGCTTTGCGTACCCCGATTTCCTTCACTTTTTGCTGGGCGATGAACATGGCCAGCCCAAATAATCCCATACAGGCTATTACGATGGCGAGGATGGTGAAAACCAGCAGGATGATCTGCAGCTTTTGTTCGGCGCGGTAATAGGTGGTGAGGTAATCGTCGATAAAGGCAAAGTCGAAATCAATATCAGGGAAATGCTTTTTCCAGATACCCTCCACGTAAGCGATGGTCTCTTTTTCCTTTCCTTCCTGATAACGGATGGTAATTCGGTTCATCCAGTCTTCATGTAAAAGCAGGGTAAGTGGTTCGATCTTGTTTTTCATCGACTTGAAATGAAAATCCTTCATCACTCCGATAATCTTTCCTTCCTCTTCATAGCCCATTTCCTCTTTCAGCCATTGCACTTCGTATTTATCACCGATAGCATCCTTCATGTCGGTATAACCGAGTTTACGTGCAGCGGTTTCGTTGATCACCACCTTGTTGATCCGGTCGGTGGCATACTGCTCGTCGAAAGCCCGACCGGCCACCATTTCAATCTCATAGGTTTTAAAAAAATCATAGTCGATGGTAAAGAAAATCGACAGGAACATTTCCTCAAGTTTATCTGTTTCCCAACCGGTATCTGAGTAGGCTCTTTCGGCAGGAACACGTTGTGATGCCGATACCGTGCGGATCATCGGATTGCCTGTCAGATCGTCTCTGAACACATCATAGTGCTTGCTCACCGTGGTGCTCTCCACCGGAAGGATCATCAGATTTTCCTTGTTGTAACCCAGGGGTTTGTTTTGCATGTAGTTCATTTGTTTCAGCGCAGTGAAGGTTCCGAGGATCAGCGCAATGGAGATAGCAAACTGAAGCACCACCAGCACCTGCCTGAATGAGAACGTGCTTCCGCTTTGCTGAAACCTGCTCTTTAACACCGCGATCGGCCGGAAGGAGGAAAGGTACATTGCAGGATATAATCCTGACAACACACCGGTGCCGGCAACGATCAGCAGCAATATCAACAGTTTGTAAGGCTGCAGGAAAATCTGCATCGACAGCGATTTGCCCGTCAGGTCGTTAAAATGGGGCAGGGCAATCTGTATGAGCAGGAAAGCAATTACCACTGATATAAGGGTGATCAGCACCGATTCGCCGATGAATTGCCTGATGAGCTGTCCGCGGGTGGAGCCTAGCGTTTTGCGCAGCCCTACTTCCAGGGCGCGCGTGCCGGCCAGCGCCGACGACAGGCTCATAAAATTAAAGCTGGCTATGAGCAGGATCAGCAGCGCCACCACCGAAAAGATGTACACCGTCATGAGGTCGCCCTGCACTTTGATGTCCCACATTAAACCCGATCTGAGGTGAATATCGGTAATAGGCCTGATCAGCAGCTTCAGGCTGCCGTCGGATTCTTCGCCGGCGTTAAAGAAACCTGTGTACACAGGAAGGATGGTTTCGCGGGCAAGCACGTCCATCTGGTCTTTCAAACGTTCCATATCGGCATCCTCACGAACCATCACGTAAGTGTAGAGGTAATTGCTGATCCAGGAAGTAAGCTGGTCCTGGCTGTAAATATTTTCGAGTGAAGCGAACGAACCCACAATTTCGAAGTCGAAATGCTTGTTTTTGGGGATTTCCTCAAAGATTCCCGTAATCCTGAAATCTACCATTTCATCACCCCATTCCACCTTCAGGGTTTTGTTCAGGGCATCGGTATCGCCAAAGAATTTTTTGGCCGCTACGGGCGACAGAATGAGCGACCGGGGTTCCTTCAGCGCCGTTTTTGGGTTTCCCTGTTGGAGCGGGAAGGTATACATCTGCAGGAAACCGGTATCGGCAAATATCACCTGTTCGGTAAAGCGGCGCCCGCTGCTGTTTTCGAGTGATACCTCCTCAGGATCGATACGCGTCATGTTTACAACATCCGGAAAGTTATTCAGGAAGGTCGGGCCGTAAATTCCACCTGTAACCGGAGCCAGAAAGGATTGCCCCTGGTAAAAAATATCCCGTTCCACACGATAGATACGGTCGGCATTTTCATTAAACCGGTCGTAGCTCAGCTCATCGAATACCCACATGGCAATCATCAGCGAGGCGGCAAGTCCGATGGCAAGACCGAAAATATTGATAAAGGAAAAAATTTTATTTCTTAAAAGACTCCTGAGTGCAGTTTTCAGATAGTTGGATATCATTAGCCAAATATTTTGAATGTTTTTACCGGATTGTTATTGCATAGGACGAAAAACTTCCGGCAAGGTTACGTTTCTATAGGCTAAACATGAAATTTTTTTACCAACACAACAATCATCACCGCCATGATCACGGCAAATGCGGCTCCGGAGACAAAAGTGGCTGTCATGCCTGCAATAGTGAAAGCGAATCCAGTAACGATGGGCCCAAGGGTTTGCCCCAGGCGCAGCACCATTCCGTTTACCGACATGAATGCCGCCCGGTATTCCATGGGTGCGCTGCCGGCCAAAAGGGTTTGAATGCCCGGAATATTGATGCCCTGAGCCACTCCGAATATCGCGGCAGGAATCAGGTTCAACCAAAGGCTTCCAAGCAGCGGGATAAGCAGCATCGACACCACGTACAGCCCGTTGGCAAAAATCAGCAATTGCTTATAACTGAATCTGGATGATAACCTTCCCAGTTGGGGTGAGGTAAGGGCAGTGCTGACAGATCCAAACGAGAGGATCAGTCCGATCTGGTAGGGGAGGGCACCGAAACGATCGTCGAGCGCCAGGGGCAGGTAAGTAAGGTAGCTTCCGTAAAGGATCACGAAGGTGAGGATGCTGATCACGAAAAGCACAATTACATTGCCGTTTTTCAGATACCTGAGAACTCCCTTCAGATATCTTATCATCGTTTCGCTGCTACGGCTCTCGGGATTTTTCAGCGAAAACAATACCCACACACCTGCCGGCAGTGCGAGGACCGACAAAAAAAACGGATAATGCCACCCCAGCATGGCCAGCGCTCCGCCAATGGCAGGATAAGATGCCGTGCCGATGCTCAGCACACTGGCGTTGGTGCCCATGGCTGTGGCACGCTGCCGCCCCGACCACAGGTCGCCAATCAGCGCAACATTGATGGAGCCGATACTGGCGGCACCCACTCCCTGGAAGAAGCGCAGGATCAAAAGTGTGTTGAATTCCTCAGCAAAAGCACACGCAGTGCCTGCAACTGCAAAAATGAAAAGCGAAGGAACAATGATTGTTTTGCGTCCATAGCGATCGGCGAGCACCCCCAGTACGGGGTTCAGAAAAATCCCCGGCAGGGTAAATACCGTGATCAGGGAACCCACTTGCTGGTTGGTCAGTCCCAGTGCATCTCTGATCTTCGGAAATGCCGGCGTGATAGATGCCACACCCATCACCGCGATCAGGGTGATGGCAAAAATGATTTGCATATTGATTTGAAAGATCAGCCGGGGTTGACGCGCATGTTCCTTTGAATCATCCTGCATGGTTGCGGTTCATATTGTTTACCGATCAGGTGTAGAGATATCTTTTGATGTTTCGCTTTGGTGTTTTAATAAATTCCTCGTCAACAATTTCCACATCCGAAATCTGCTCATATCTCGGCAGTTCGCGGTTGAGGTGTTTTAATGCATCTTTCATTTGTTTCTGAATGTCGTCGAAGCTCAGCTTATCGCATTCCATGGCTTCGCGGTCGGGATAGATCATGGCAATGAGGCGGTCCTTATGGAATTTCACCACGCATTCCTGTACGCAGGGCAGATTGGAAATCCTTGCTTCGAGTTCCTCAGGATAGATGTTCTGACCCGACGGGCCGAGGATCATGTTCTTGCTTCTGCCTTTGATGTACAGGTAGCCATCTTTGTCGAGATATCCCAGGTCGCCGGTTTTGAGCCAGCCGTCAGGCGTGATGGCCTCATTGGTGGCCTCCGTGTTTTTATAGTATCCCAGCATCAGATTTTCACCCTTTACCATTATTTCACCGATCTCGCCGGCCGGATCGTCTTTCTGGATTTTGATCTGCATCCGGTCCACAATCTTACCTGCCGAGCGATACCTGGATTTATCCCACGATTCATAGGTGATCAGCGGCCCGCACTCGGTCATGCCGTAGCCTATGGTAAAATGCAATCCGATCTTTCTGAAAAACTGTTCCACATCTTCGTTGAGCGGAGCACCGCCGATAACGATTTCGTGAAAGCGCATCCCGAAGGTTTCGTTGAGTTTGCCAAGGACTTTTTTCTGGATGAGTCCCGAAAGCACAGGCGTTTTCAGCAGGGCTTTCATCACCGGCTTTTCCAGTGCGGGAAGGATACGTTTTTTATAAATCTTTTCGATAACAAGCGGTACCGAAAGGATCAGGTGCGGACGTACTTCCTGGAAGGCTTTGGTCACGATTTGTGGTGAGGGGATCCTGGTAAGGAAGGTGATATGGCATCCCAGTGTGGCTGGAAACAAAAACTCGAAAAGCATCCCGAATACATGCGCCATAGGCAGAAACGACACGATTTTATCACCTGATTTCAAAGGCATATTATCCTGGGCAAAGATGATGTTGGAATAGATACTCCTTCGCGGCAGCATTACACCTTTGGTAAAACCCGACGTGCCGCTGGTGTACGAGATCAGGCACATTTCTTCGGTGCCAAATTCCTGAAAACTGATGTTGTTGGTGGTTACTTTGCCCACCTTCACTTTTTCCTGCGCCTTACGCAGCGCTTTCTCCGTTTTTCCGCTGGTATCGTTGAACAGGCTCAGGTTGGAAAGCTGAAGAATGCCCAACAGCGCACCCATACGATCCGGGTCAATTCTTTCGTAAATCGAAGATGAAACAATGAGCAGCTTCGAATCGGAATGGTTTACAATGTGGTGGACATTGTCGGTGGAGAAATCGGGAAGTATAGGAACCACAACGGCTCCGTAAGTTAATACTGCCAGGTAGGAAATTCCCCACATGGAGGAGTTGCTGCCCAGCAGGGCCACCTTGTCGCCCTTCCCGATTTTCAGTTCATCGAACAAATGATGCAGAAAGTGAATATTTTCAGCTACCTGTCCGTAAGTGTAGGTTTGACCCTGATAATCCGAAAAAGCCGGCGATGACCAGTTGTTGCGGATTGATTCGGCAAAAAGACGGTTGAGTTGGCTTGTTTCCAGTTTCATCTATCCCTCCTTATTTATCTGCAAGGTTAACAATTTTTTTTCATTCTGTCCGCAGAAATTCCGCGGGTTCCGAAATTATCCTGAGGGGTATATACAAATTTTGGGCATGATTTTTTTAAAGGACTTTACTATCATTCCAAAGTTGAAAAAAATTTGCATTAATGATCAAATAATTTTTAGCTTTGGAAACTATAAGGCTAAAGTATTCAATATCATAATAAAATGCCATGGATCACTACCTTGAACAATTGATTGAAGATATGAAAAAGTCTGCAGCCGCTGCCGCAGGGTTCAGGGAGGAAGAATTAACGGCACAGGAGCCGGATGAGGAGAATTTATTTGCTGACGTAGAAGGTTATTTATACGAAGATCGACGGAAACTTTCGGAGATTGTCGGTATTTCCAAAGCTGCACTTCCAGCGGTTAAACGGCTTAAACCACCTCAGATCGAACGTGTTTTTCAGGCCTTGAAAAATATGCTCGAGGCCTGGAATTTTTATCCTGAATTTCCTGAGCATCTTCCGGTGCATCTCAGGTATGCTGCCTTGCGTGATGCCTGGGATTCGGAATATTATCACAGCCACAGCGGAATGGTCCACCTTGAATTTTGTGATTACGATTCTGAAAATTGTCCTTTTCCTGACTATTGTAATTATTGCGATATGATGAACAGCGATATTGAAGCCGATAATACCGACCCGGGAGAGATTTTTTCGGACCTGCCCACAGAGGAACATCCTATCAGCGATCATTTCAGCCAGCTCGAGGATGATTATTTCGATAAACTGGGGATTACCGATGAAGAAGGGTTTATCCCGGGAATTCACAACTATTGCGACAGGTGGTGCGAACGATGCAGGTTTACCGAACGCTGCCGTGTGTTTGCAATGGAAAAGGAACTGCGCGATGCCATAGAAAAGCGCAAGGAGAAATCCGATGATTCGGATACCGAACATATTGATGAGGATTTTCAGTTTGTAGATCCGGAAGCTGAGGACGAACCGGTTGAAATTGAATTTGAATTCGAGGAGGATATGACCGAGGATGAAAAAGACTTCTTTTCAGCGGAAAACAAATCCGACAGGCATCCCATCTGGATCAGGACCGAAGAATATGCGGACACTATTCGACATTGGCTTATCAGGCAGCGACGCGGCATACATCACGATTTTACCCGGCTGATTGCACACGGATATGCCGATGAGGTGATGGAAGCCATCAATGTGCTGGAGTGGTACCACATCTTTATTGCTATAAAATTCAAGCGGGCCCTAACCGGATATTTTGAACAGGAAGAATTTGAAGAAGCCGATTTTGATATGAACGGTTCGGCCAAGGTGGCCCTGATCGGCCTTGACCGCTCCCTCGATGCGCTTCGAATCCTGCACCGCCATTTGAAGATACATCGCAAATTTCTTCAGAAAATGCGCACCGAGCTGGAGGATATCCGGCTGCTGGCCGAAGAGATTTTTCCGGAAGCACGCAGTTTTGTAAGGCCGGGGTTGGATGAAGTGTAGCAAAGGACCTGCAAGATATTGGATGCCATAACCCATTGTATTTGAAAAATACATCCCGCCGCATAAAGAAACTGATCACCGCCATCTGTAGAAAAAAATCCCCTATTAAACGGATGTACTGGCGCAATATCCACACCTGATGGTGCTTAACGTTTTGAAAATGAAACCTTGCCCCGTGGCATATTTATTTCAGGAACATCACAAAATTGTTAATATGAGAGCAATATGGACCGGAGGAATCAGGTTTGGCCTGGTATATATTCCCGTGAAACTTTACAGTGGAGCCACCACACACAACCTCAATCTCGACATGCTGAGAAAAGACGATGCCTGTCCCATCAAATATACCAGGGTGTGCAAACACGATGGCAAGGAAGTGCCGTGGAACGACATTGTTAAAGGCTTCAAGGAAGACGATTATTACATCGTACTGAACAAGGAGGATTTTGAAAAAGCCAGTAAGGAGAAATCCGAATCCATCGACATTACCGATTTTGTAAAGATCGAACAGATCAGTCCGAGGTATTTCGAAAAGCCGTATCTCGTTGAGCCGCAGAAAGGGGCGGGAAGCACATATAACCTTTTGAGGCAGGCCATTGTGGAATCGGAGATGGGCGGGCTGGCAAAATTTGTGATGCGCAACCGCGAGCACCTTGCCCTGCTGATGGCCGATGAGGAGGTGATCTTCCTCATCAAAATGCGGTACTACCAGGATCTGCGAAATCCAACCGAACTGAAGCTTCCCAAAAAAAAGAAGGCCGGGAAAAAGGAACTGGAAATGGCCAAAAAGCTGATCGAACAAATGAAGGGTGATTTTGATCCGGCCAAGTACAAGGATACCTATCAGGAAAAACTAAAAAAGATCATTAAGGCGAAAGCAAAGGATAAGAAGTTTGAACCTGCAGCCGGTGAGGAAGCTCCCGAACCCACCGCAGTGAAGGATCTGATGGATCAACTTAAAAAAAGCCTTGCAGCAAAAAGCTAACCTATGGCAGGGCTGGAAAGATACAAGGAAAAACGCAATTTCGAGAAAACTCCGGAACCCGGCGTTGGGAAGGAATCTGTTCATCAAAACCGGTTTGTGGTGCAAAAGCACAACGCCACCCGCACCCATTACGATTTGCGCCTTCAGGTGGGAAATGTGCTGCTGAGCTGGGCCATTCCAAAGGAGCCTTCTGCCGATCCGGAGGTGAAGCGCCTGGCGATCCGCACCGAAAATCATCCCGTGGAGTATCTCAGTTTTGAAGGGGTGATTCCCGAGGGTAATTACGGTGCCGGAACCATGATGGTCTGGGATCAGGGGACGTATCGGCCCAATGACACCGATGCCGGTGATGCAGCCGCCATCAGCCGGAAAATTGAGAAAGGCTCGGTTAAAATTTTTTTTGAGGGGCAGAAACTCAGGGGCAATTTTTCGCTTTACCGCACAGGAGAAAAAGATGGAAAGGAACAATGGATCTTCTCAAAGAGCAGGGATGAACATGCGTCCGCCGATCTCAGTTTTGAAGCGCGGAGTGTAATCTCGGGCAGGACCATGCAGGAAATTGCAGAAGGGGGTGATGCTGCAAAAGCCATTGATCCGCATGACCTGGGCGGCGCCAGAAAAGCCGCTTTTGCCAACATAAAACCTATGCTGGCTACCCTGGGTGATGCAGCCTTCGACCATCCTTCCTGGATTTTCGAGATTAAACTCGATGGCTACCGCATCCTGGCCGCAAAGTCGGGCAAAAAACAAAACCTGATATCGCGCAATGGAAATATTTACAACGATAACTATCCGCCGGTTTTTCAGGAATTGAAGGATATCCCGCACGATTATATTATCGACGGCGAAGTGGTGGTGCTCGATGAAAACGGCAGGTCGGATTTCGGGGAACTGCAAAACCTGGATAAGGAATCCATGAAACGGTTGTTTTATTATGTATTCGATCTGCTCTGGCTCGACGGCTACGATTTAACGGATATGCCGCTGATCGGGCGCAAGGAAGCGCTCAAAAGTATCCTGCCGCAAACACTGCAACGTATCCGCTACCTCGATCATTTTCCGGAAAGAGGTAAAGACTTTTTCGAACAGACCATCCGCATGAACCTCGAAGGCATGATTGCCAAGAGGAAGGCGAGCAGATATGTGCCGGGCCGGCGCAGCGAAGAATGGATCAAGGTAAAAGCCGTAAAGCAGCAGGAAGTGGTAATAGCAGGATATACGCCTCCGAAGGGTTCGCGGCAGCATTTCGGATCCCTGGTGCTGGCTGTGAACGAAAACGGCGAATTGCGCTATGCCGGCCGCGTGGGCACAGGATTCAGTGACAAGCTGCTGGCTTCAATCCATAAAAAACTTATCCCGCTTCACACCGACGAGCCCCCGGTGTCGGGGAAGCTGCCCCGAAACGTACAATGGGTGAAACCGGAACTGATGGCTGAAGTACGATTTACCGAATGGACCTCCGGCGGCATCATGAGGCATCCCGCTTTTAAAGGATTGCGCAGCGACAAAAAAGTCCGGGAGGTAAAACGCGAAAAACCGGAAATCAGTTCGGAAAAAATCAATGTCAGGGTTAAACTCAGCAACCCGGGAAAAATATTCTGGCCTGAAAAAAAGATTACCAAAAAGGATGTATACGATTATTACGCAGAAATTGCCCCGGTTATCCTGCCGTATCTGCGTAACAGGCCGCAGTCGCTGTTCAGGACGCCCGACGGGGTGAACGGATCTGGATTTTTTCAGAAGGATGTAGAGGGGCTGGCGCCCGAATGGATGGAAACGGCCGAACTGGAAAGCTCCTCCTCGGGGAAAACCAAAACCTGGATGCTCTGCCAGGACAAGCCAAGCCTGCTGTTTATGGTGAACCTGGGATGCGTGGAGATCAATCCCTGGAATGCCTCGATGCCGGACCCCGATCATCCCGATTATGTGGTTTTCGATCTTGACCCGCTCGATATCGAATTCGACAAAGTGGTGGATGTGGCTGCGGGTTTCAGGGATCTGTTTCAGGATCTCGGGCTTCCGTTTTTTTGCAAAACCAGCGGAGGCCGAGGCATCCATATTTACCTGCCGGTGGAGAAAAGGTACAGCCACGATCAGGCACAGCAACTGGCACGGCTTATCGAAACCATTATACACGGACGTTTTAAAAAGATCACCAGTTTCGAGCGAAGCCCTTCGAGGCGCAAAGGAAAAATTTACCTCGATTATCTGCAAAACGGACGCGGCAAAACCATGGCTTCCGTATACAGCCTCCGGCCGAAAAAGGGCGCAGGAATTTCCACCCCGCTTACGGGTGAGGAGTTGAAACACGGCCTCGATCCGCTCGGTTTCAATATTTTTACCATTCACAACAGGCTGAAGGAGAAGGGCGACTTATGGGAGGGAATATTTGAACGGAGGGTGAACCTCTCCGTGGTGCTCGATAAGCTGGATTCGCTAAAGTGATCTGTGTTGAAGCTGACGGACAACAGGATGGGGAACATATTCCTCAATCTCCCTGCTGCTGCAGGTTTCCGGCGGCTGGTACTGTATTTGAAATAATCCTAAAAAAAGAATTATGGAAAACTGGTTATACGCTTCCCTGCCCGTTATTTTTAAAGTGGTAGGCACGGTAGTGGGGATTTACATTACATTGATCGTCATCACCCGCATTGCAGGTCTGCGCACCTTTGCCGACATCACAAGCGTGGATTTTACCTCCACCATCGCCATTGGATCGATGCTGGGTATTATCATTCTCAACGAAACCAATTCGCTGCTTAAAGGTGCGGTGGCAATTGTAACAGTTATTGCCATTCAGGCATTATTTACCTACCTCAGCCGCAGGTCCAATTTTATGAAACGGGCCATCAGCAACCAACCGATCCTGCTGATGATCAACGGCAAGATCCTGGAGGAGAATCTTATCAAAGTGAACCTGCGCGTGGAAGACCTGATGGTGAGCCTGCGAAAGGAAAATGTGAAGCATCTCTTGGAGGTCCATGCCATGGTCTTCGAAACCACAGGAGATATTTCCGTGATACATGGCGATGATTCTGTTGATGAAATCATTCTTTCGGGCATTCAGACCAACAACGACCAAAACGCATCAAATAAATAAGGGAAATATTATGGATACATATTTCGGAACCACACTGGGAGCCCTGGTGGCTATCATCCTTACTGCCGCGGGAATTTATGCGGCCGTGATCATTTTTACCCGACTGTCGGGCAAACGCAGCTTTTCCACCATGTCGAGCTTCGATTTTACGATGACGGTGGCGGTGGGCTCGCTGATTGCTACCACGGTGTTGTCTTCTTCCGTTACGCTGGTTCAGGGAGTGATCGGATTAGGGGCTTTATTTGTTTTGCAGATTTCGGTTGCTTACCTGCGATTGAATACTTCTTTTCAGCAGATTGTCGACAATTCGCCGCTGCTACTGATGCGAAACGGAAAAATCCTCAGGGAGAATCTGAAACGTGCCCGCCTGACCGATGGCGACCTGCGCTCGAAGCTGCGTGCTGCCGGCGTGTTGCGGCTTTCAGAGGTGGAAGCCGTAGTGTTCGAAACCACTGGGGATTTATCTATCATGAAAAAGTCGGACGAAAACCTCAGGTTGGAGGAATGGCTGATCAGCGATGTGAAAAGGTGAGTTATTAAAGTTCATAAGTGCCTGAAGTGCCTAAAGTTCATAAAGTGCCTAAAGTGCCTGAAGTGCCTGAAGTTCATAAAGTGATTGAAGTACTTGTGCCGGCCCAGGGCCGGAGGCCCGGGAAGTATGGAGCAGTAATCGTTTGTAGAAAATAGAATCATCTCACCCATTCGGGGTTTCCCGGGATACGTTTTAAAAAAAACGCAGCCCAAAGACGGCACAGACAAATGACGTGCAGCAAAAACTCACCCTAATGATGCCTTAGTGCGTGGATCAGCTCTTTCTTGCTCATTTTGCTGCGGCCTTCAATGCCTACTTTTTTGGCCTCTTCGTAAAGATCCTTCTTGGAGCGATCTTCATATTGCTTGCTTTTGCCGCCTTTATTCCCGGAGTTTTGGGTGTTGGCGATCCGGGCTGCTTTTTCCTTGCTGTAGCCTTTTTCCTTTAACGCTTCGTATTGATCCGGGTTTTTGACCTGTGGTCCGGTTTGTTTTTTTGGCATGATCGTTTTCTTTTTTGGGTTAAAATATCAGGTGGTGAAAAGATCATGCCGAAGCGTTAAGTTACCCCGGCCCGTTCACCGGAATAATCGAGGTAAAGTTTGTTGCGTACGATGTTTTCGATGCGCTCGATGGCCAGGTATATTTCTTCGTAGCTGTTGTACAGCGGTGCCACACCCAGCCTGATGTTGTCGGGTTCCCTGAAGTCGGGGATTACTTTTGCTGCATTTCCTGCGGGGAAGATCATGGCCTGGCAGATGCGAAAAGCCTCCGGATGCCGCAGCGCCACGTGCGAGCCGCGGTTTTCGGATTTTAAAGGTGTGCCGGTGGTAAAGCCCAGCGG
>JBKHBQ010000096.1:0-13053 GCA_046542305.1 Bacteroidales bacterium | reverse complement strand
CTGCCCATCGAAGGCGCTACCATCGAGGTAATGAATACACCGGTCAATCCCGCGACCACCAACGAAAACGGGGAATACACTATTCAGGAAATCTACGAAAATACCTATGAATTTAAGGTTTATGCTCTCGATTATGCTACGGTAATTCAGGAAGTGAGCATCGATGCGCAAAACAGTGTGGTGGATTTCGAACTTACCCAAACCAATGCCGTAAGTTTTGAAGCGGGAATCTTCGAGCAGGGATGGAGTTTCGGCGGAGATGCCGACTGGACCATCGACAATACCACTGCCTGGGACGGAGTGTACTCAGCCAAATCCGGAAACATCGGCGACAATCAAACTACCACGATGATGTACAGCATGGAAGTGGCTTCGGCAGGCGTAATCTCGTTCTACCGGAAGGTGTCTTCCGAAAGCGGATACGATTACCTTCAGTTTTACATCGACAATACACTGCAGGATGAATGGGCCGGTGAACTCGACTGGCAGGAAGTAACCTACAACGTTTCCGCCGGGACCCATACTTTCAAATGGGTTTACGAAAAGGATTCGTATGTTTCCAGCGGCGACGATTGCGGCTGGATCGACTTCATCATCTTCCCGCCGGCTGCTGCCGTAAATGCGCAGGCTGGACCCGGAGGCGAGATATGCGAAGGTGAGAATTTCCAGTGCAGCGGCTCGGCAGCTTATTATACAAGCGTGGAGTGGACTACCGGCGGCGACGGCAGCTTCTCAGATCCTTCTGTTCTCGATCCGGTATATGAACCCGGAACGGCGGATATTGCAGGCGGGAATGTTGAACTGATCCTTACAGCATATGATGATGATGGAAATTCGGACAGCGATCAGTTGCAGTTGATCATCAATCCGCTGCCGGCTGAAGGGACGCCGATTGACGGGGAAACCGAAGTGTGTGCCGGCGGTACTATAAATTACAACTGCGAAACCATCGAACATGCCATATCATACGTGTGGTCGGTTGAACCGGAGGAAGCCGGGATTATAGAATCACAAAATCAGAATCAGATCACTGTGTTGTGGAACGATGGATATTATGATGAAGCATCCATCAAGGTGCAGGGTCTTAATGATTGTGGGGCTGGAGAGTGGTCGCCCGAACTGATCGTGACGGTAGAAGACTGTACCGGAACTGATGAGCTTGAAAACCGGCTTTTCAGCATTTATCCCAATCCCGCAGGCGACGTTGTTTCGGTTAAGATCAACAGGCTGCAGGCGGAGAACTTCCGCGTAAGCATTCTCGACAATAACGGAAGAAAGCTTGCTGAAGCAGCATCCGATGATACCGGAATCGCCACAATGGATCTTTCGGCGCTGGAATCCGGCGTTTACCTTGTCAGGATAAATGACGGCACTGTACTGTATGCCAGGAAGATCATTGTAAGGTGATAATCAGAATCAACTTTATTACGGATCTGCCGGAATTTTAACAATTTTTATTTTGAGCGAATTTAAATTGATTTTTTTTTATATATTTTTGTATCTTACTGAAAATTAGAAATTTTTCAAGTTAAAACATTCATATTTAAGGAGAAATTCACATGAACAAATCTATTCTTTCAATTCTTTCACTTGCGCTGATGTTTTGCTTTACCAGTGTCCTCGGACAGGAGAAGGCAAACGAGCAACGCAAGGAACTATACAAGGACGGAGTATATAATCCCTACGAAGTACTTGATACACGTGTTGACAATATGCGTTACTGGCGCAAGGCTGCCGAGCTGGGGCTTACACCGGTACAGGAAAAAGTTGATGTTCCTCTCGGAACCTATAAGTCCAGCAGAATCAACGCCAAAAGTGTTTGGCGTGAAGACTCTCCCGACGTTCCGGTAACGGAAGAAAACTCAACACAAAGTGAAAACTCGATCTTTGCCGATCCCACCGATCCGGATCACGTGCTTCAATCGAACAACTCCACACAGAATCCCGTTGGATCGCTCTTCGGCGCCAACTATTTCTTCTCATACGATTTTGGTGCAACCTGGGACGGTTCACTCCAGGGAGCCGGCGGTTCCAACTCGGGCGACCCGGCTACCGCCATCAGCCTTGAAGGCCGGCAGTATGTTGGCTTCATTCACAGCAATGGCGGACAGGGCATCTCTTATTCTGACGACGGCGAAAACTGGACATCGGTGGTTTGCGGTTCGCCTCCCGGCGGATGGAATATTCTCGATAAAAACCACATGTGGATCGACAACAGCCCCGTAAGTCCCTATGCCGGAAATGTATATTCGGCCTGGACAGGTTTTGGCAACAGCAACGATTCGGAAATTGAATTTGTTTATTCCGACGATAACGGCTTGTCGTATTCCTCCCACATGAACATCAGTTCGGCCGTGAATGCCGGCAGCCACAATCAGGGGGTGAACCTGCAGACAGGCCCTGACGGACAGGTGTATGCCGCATGGGCTATTTATGATAGCTGGCCTTCCGACGAGAGTGCCATCGGCTTTGCCAAATCCTACGACGGCGGAGCGAGCTTTGCCCCTGCAGAACGCATTATCACCAATATCCGCGGGATACGTACTTCAGAAACTTCTAAAAACCACCGCGTGAATTCATTTCCCGTAATGGCAGTTGATATCAGCGGCGGTGATATGGACGGAACAATTTATATTGTGTGGGCCAATATTGGGGTACCGGGCATCAACTCCGGATCCGACATTGATGTATACATTGTACGTTCGGAAGATGAAGGCGAAACCTGGAGCGATCCGGTAAAGGTTAATCAGGATGAACCCGGACAAGGTGCCGAGCATTATTTTCCATGGATTACCTGCGATCCGGTTACCGGCGCACTTAGCGTGATTTTCTATGACGACCGCAATGTAGGCGGCACCAAATGCGAAGTGTATTGTGCCAATTCATTCGATGGCGGCGAAACCTGGGAGGATTTCCGGGTAAGCGACACCGACTTTACCCCGGCGCCCATTGCCGGACTTGCCGGCGGATACATGGGCGACTATCTCGGAATCACTGCCCGCGATGCCCGCGTTTATCCCGTTTGGACCGACACACGTACCGGTACTGCCATGACCTACGTTTCACCCTATGAAACGAACAGCCTGGCACGTCCTACCAATCTGGTGGCCGCTGTGACCTTTGAAACCGGTGAAGTACAACTCGACTGGCAATTTGAACCGGTTCCCACCTTCGAGTATTTTATCGTTTACCGCGATGGCTTTGAAATCGGAACCACCACAGAAAATACCTTTACCGACGTACTTCCGGATTACGGTGTTTACAAGTACAAGGTAACGGCTATGCACGACGAGGGCGAATCATCCGGCCCGTCAGAAGTGATCCAATGGGGTGACGCCCATGTGACCGTCGATCCCGAAGAGATTGTTGAAAATATCGAACCGAACAACACATCTACCAGGTTTCTTACCATTGAGAATACCGGTGAGCTCGATCTGATCTATGAAGTTTCTTCTTCAACCGAACCCATCCGCGGGCTGGACGAGTATTGCATACCTGCCGGAGACTGTACATTTGGCGACGGCATCACCGATTTCGAAATGGGCGACATCAGCAACCTCGGTAACGGCTGCAGCCCCGATGCCTATGGCGATTACACCGATATGATAACAGAGGTACAAATTGGAAATTCCTACGAAATTACACTGGGTGCCGGATACAATGATCAATTCGTAACCATCTGGATCGATTTTGATAAGGATGAAGAATTTGAAGAAAGCGAAAAACTTCTTGAAGGCTTCGAACTTACCAATTCCGGTGAACTCTACACCACTGAAATTACCATCCCTGATGGCGTAGAAAGCGGTGAGGCAAGAATGCGCGTGAAAGCCGAATGGCTGAACGTACCTTCCGATCCCTGTGAAGATGTGTCGTATGGTGAAACAGAAGATTACACCGTGAATGTTTCGGGCTGGCTTTATGTGGATCGCATCGTGGATACACTGGATCCCGGAAACACGAGCATTGTCGAGATCAATTTCGATTCGGAAGATCTGACCCAGGGAACCTATTATGGAAATATTCAGGTTGAAAGCAACGACCCTGATGCCCCGTTAGTTGATGTTCCGGTTACGCTCAATGTGGGTGGAATGCTCCCGCTGGCACTGCAAGTGATTGCCGAACCTACGACCATCTGCATGGGCGAAAGTTCACAACTCGAAGCCATTGTTACAGGTGGAACAGGAAACTATACTTATGAATGGACATCCGATCCCGCCGGTTTTACTTCTACAGATCCCGATCCGGTAGTTATGCCGGAAGAAACCACCACCTATTTTGTTGTGGTTGATGATGGAGAGAACCAGCTTAACGATGAAATAACCATTGTGGTGGAGCATACACCTGAACAGGCATTTACACCTGACGGCGAAACGGATATGTGCTGGGGCGTTTACCAGACTGTTTACAGCACGCAGGGTGCCACAGGTGCATTGTTATACAACTGGGTGCTCGAACCCGAAGAGGCAGGCTCAATCAACGGAACCGGTCTCACGGCCACAGTTACCTGGGATGAGAGTTACACAGGTCTAGCCACGGTTATGGTTCAGGGAACCAATAACTGCGGATTGGGTGATATGTCAGAAGCATTGCTCGTGACGCTGCATGAACTTCCTGAAGTAGATCTCGGCGCAGATATGACCGTATGTGCCAACGAAACGGTAACCCTTGATGCCGGCAACCCGGGAGCGGATTATCTCTGGTCAACCGGAGAAACCACACAAACCATCACCGTCGACACCACCGGAGTCGGCATTGGAATTGTGGATATCTGGGTGGAAGTAACCGACGTGAACAGTTGTATGAATACCGATACCATCACCATTCAGTTCGACGATTGTACAGGTATTTACGAAGTTGCCGATCAGTGGTCGGTACAGGTGTTCCCCATCCCCACCGACGGTAAATTCACAATTGAAATCAAATCGGCAAGCAATAAGCCGGTAAATCTGAGTGTATTCAATTCGATGGGCAGGGAAGTTTACCGCAATGAGGGTTTTGTAGTGAATAATGCCTCTATCCTTGAACTAAACCTCAACAATCAACGTGAAGGAATTTATTTCCTGAACATTAAGGGTGAGGGCATCAATGTGATCAAGAAAATTGTTATTCAAAAATAACAAGCATCAAGCTGTAAAAAAAAGCCGGGTGTTTCGCCCGGCTTTTTTTTGTTCCAATCGTTCCTAACCTGCATGGTTATTGAAATAATTCTTCTATTTGGCTCCTACACAACAAAATAATCCTGAAAAAAAAGTTCGCTTGTTTCGAAGTATCACTATATTTGTAATTGTATTAAGGGGAATCTCAAAAGAAAATGACTTTATTGTGTAACAAAAATCTAGGGAATCATGAAATCATTGTTTTTACTGGCAGCAGGTCTTTTATTAGGCCTGGCAACCTATGCAGGCAACAATCAGCAGCCGGATTTTAATACCGGCACAAATTTGCAAACATCCTCACCACAAGTAATTACCTATACAATTTCAGGATACATTTATTCCGATAGTATTGGCGGCACTCCGTTTCAGGGCGTAGCGGTAGGTTTTTCCGGTGGCATAGGAACAACCATTACTGATGATCAGGGATTTTATTCGATGCAGGTGCCCCGCGGGTGGACCGGATACGGGCAGCCATCTTACTGCGGGTCAGGTTATTCTTTTACACCGGTAAACTATTTTTACAGCAATGTAAAAAAAGATTTTTCCAACCAGAACTTTGTAGGAGTTCCTGACATCATGTACACCATTACAGGAAAATTTCAGGATGCACAATCAGGCGAAGCCATTTCGTACGAAATTATAGATTTTGACAACGGAATGCAGGTTGTAACCAATTCGCTCGGTTATTATTCCTTGGACGTAGAGCCCTGCTGGAGCGACACCCTCAGGCCTGTTTCCGACAATTACAACTTTGATCCGGAATACCGAGTTTATACACAGGTAACCGAGGATTACAACAACCAGGATTATTTAGCATATGAGATTTCTACTCAACCACCCCCCGGTTGGGAGTATGTTAATACGGGATATGTTCACATAATTTCAGTAAAAGCTTCAATCATCCCTAATCTTTGCGGAATACCACTTGAACCTGGTGATTGGATTGGAGTATTCTATATCGGAGATGATGGGGAATACCATTGTGGTGGTGCTGAAATTTGGTTAGGGGACGAAAACATACCAGTTGTTGCACAAGGTAATGATCCTTATACTCCTGAAAAAGATGGATTCTCATATGGTGAAATGTTTAATTGGATTGTTTATAAACCATACACAGACGAAAAAGAATTTATTGCTGTACCCGTATATGATAGTTGCTTAGGATGTACTACTTCTAATAAATTTTCAGGTGGACAATCTCCCGCACTTTCTATATTAGATGAACTAAATGTTTTCTATAATCATAAGATAGAAATACCTAATGGTTGGAGCGGCATTTCTAGTCATCTAATTCCGAATGTTTATCCAATAACAACTTTAATGTCGCCAATAATTGAAAATCTTGTGTTAATTCAAACTTTAACGAAAATGTATTACCCTTCTGCTGGCATTAATACTATAGGGTTTTGGAATTCGCACCAGGGCTACAAAATCAAAGTATCTGAAGCCACCACACTGCCATTGCTCGGCTGTCCGGATGCAAATAAAACCCTGAACTTCACCACTACATGGAATATCTTTCCAGTGTTGAGCTCATGCAATGTTCAGACTTCCGACATTTTCGGATCGGTTACCGACGACCTTGTCGTGATCAAAGAAATTGGAGGGGTGAACATTTACTGGCCGGCCATGGGTATTTACACCCTTTCGGTGCTGGAACCGGGCAAAGCCTATATGGCCGCCGTAACCAGCAACGTTTCCATCACCTTCCCTGATTGTACCGGCATGAAATCGGCTGTGGAATCCAATGCGGCATTTGTAAATGAATCACCATGGGAAATGCCCGAATTTACCGCCTCCACCCATACCATTGCACTCAAAGGTGAAGGGCTTAGCGGATTTTCAGCAGGCGATTATGTGGGCGCATTTACTGCCGACGGAACATGTGCCGGCATTACTATGATCGGCCAGCCGGGTCAATCTGTGGCGTTGAATGTATTTGGAGATGATATCAGCACAGCAGCTATCGAAGGATTCACCGAAGGTGAGCCCATGCTGTTCAGGGTGTATTATCAGCAGTCAGGTGAGATTTCGGATGCCGAAGCAATCTTCGACCCTGCACTTCCCGCATCCGGAGGACTGTTCGCCGATAATGGCATCTCTGCTATCAGCAACCTGAAGGCAACTGCAACGGGCATTTCCGGAGGCGCCGGTCAGCAGGTGACCCTCTATCCGAATCCGTCAGACGGCAACGTAACCTTTGATGCAGGTAGCTTTGAATGCGAGGTTACGATTACTGATATTAAAGGGCAGGAATTATTCCGCCGTTTTCTCACAGGAAAACAGCAACTCGATCTTTCAGGCTTCGAAAAGGGTGTTTATTTCGTGCGGATTTCAGGAGCGGAATTCAGCAACACCAAAAAGTTGATCTTGAAATAGGCAAAATGTGATAAAACAAAAAAACCTCCTGTCGGTTGGCAGGAGGTTTTTTTTATGATAAAAGGCTATTTCAGGTGATCGTTGAAATACCCTGTGATCTTTTCGAACATATGAACGCGGGCTTTTCCGCGGGTGTTGTGAGCGGCGCCGGGATACACGAAGTAGTCGACCTGCTTTCCCTGTTTGATGCACTCATCAATGAAAATCAGGCTGTTCTGCCACATGACCACCGGGTCGTTGGTGCCGTGGATGATCAGCAGCTTTCCTTCGAGCTGGTCCACATAATTCAGCACCTTTGCCTTTTCGTAACCCTCGGGATTTTGCATCGGCGTATCCATGTATCTTTCGCCGTACATCACTTCATACCATTTCCAGTCGATGACAGGTCCGCCGGCACATCCCACTCTGAATACACCGGGATTCCGCAGCATCAGCGATGTTGTAAGGAATCCGCCGTAGCTCCAGCCGTCCACACCAATGCGATCGTGATCAACATAATCGAGTGATTTCAAATAGGCCACACCCGCCATTTGATCAGCCATCTCTTTTTCGCCCACCTGCCGGTGGATGATGCTTTCGAATTCGAAGCCGCGGTTGGCCGATCCTCGGTTGTCGAGGGTAAACACCACGTATCCCTGCTGTGCCATGTAATTAAGCCAAAATCCGGCGCCGCCGGTCCAGGTATCCATAATCAACTGCGCATGCGGGCCGCCGTACACATACACCAGCACAGGATATTTTTTTTCCGGATCGAAATCCACAGGTTTGATCAGCCGGCAGTAAAGATCGGTTTCGCCGTCGTCGGCCTTTATGGAAAAGATCTCCATCTCTCCGGTTTTGTAATCCTCCCAGGGGTTTTCGTCTTCGAGCAGCGTAAAAAGATTTTCGCCGTTCTGATCGATAAGGTAAGCGGCACCGGCCATGGTGGTGCTGCTGAAATTGTCCAGGAAATAGTTTTTCGAAGCAGATGCCTGAATGCTGTGGCTGCCTTTTTGCACGGTGATGATTTGGGTTTTTCCTTTTTTCAGATCTGTTTTGTAAAGTTGCCGCTCAATGGGACTGGCTGTCGTCGACATGTAAAAAACATGCTTCTCATCCGGATCTGTACCCAGAAAATCGGTGACCTCCCACTCGCCTTTGGTGATCTGGCTGATCAGATTGCCATCGGTATCGTAAAGGTAAAGATGATTCCATCCGTCGCGGCGGCTTTGCCAGATGAACCGCTCCGGCGATTGCTCCATGAAGTGCAGGCCGTGCATGGGCTCCACGTATCTTTCGTTGGTTTCTGTAAACAGGGTTTTGATGAATTTGCCGCTTTTGGCATCGTACTTATTCACGTCGAGATGATTCTGATCGCGATTCAGAATGCCGGCGTAGATGAAATCGCCATCAGGACCCCAGGTGACGGAGGTGATATACTGGTTTTCCGGTCCCGGCGTGCGGATGAAAGTGATTTCGTTGAGTGCCGGATCGAAGATGCCCAGTTTCACCTTCTGGCTTTTTTTACCAGCCATCGGATATTTTATGGGATCGTGCTTCGCAATATGATGATAAAGATCAACATTGGGATAGCTTTCCACTTCGGTTTGATCGGTGCGGTAAAATGCCAGCCTCTTTCCGCCCGGCGACCAGAATGATCCCTGATGAATCCCGAACTCATTGCGCGAAGGTACGTGCCCGTAAAGAATATCAGAATTTTCTTCCTCCGTCACTGCCATGGTCTTTCCATCGATCACGATGTAGAGGTTGTTGTCGAGGGTGTAAGCGATGGCAAGGGAGGTTTTGTCCATCTCGATGTTTTCTGCCTTTTCGGGATAGATGTTTTTCGCGGCAAGGGTGGAATCCGCAAAATCGAACACCATCACTTTTCTGTCGTTCAGATAATAAAACCGGTCGTTATCCAGCCATTTGATCCGTGGAAAACGCCACAGTTCGTCCTCGCCCAATTTTTTCATCAGGCGATTCAGGTCGGTAAGGCTGAGCAGCGTGTCGGTATTTTCCGGTTCAGCGGCATGCTTTTGCACAAGGGTATTGTCATGAACATACGTGAAACGCTCCGAACCGGCCTTCCAAATCAGGTTGTTCATCGATTCGGGATACAGTTCCCAGTTCATGTAGTCGCCGGGTGTAAATAGTTTTTCCTGCGCGGTGGCAGCAAGAGTCAGTACCAGCAGCATTGCTGCAAAGACTCCTTTGAAGGTTTTTTTCATTTTTTGCCAATTAAAAAGTTAAACAAGATATTTGCGTGCTGTAGTGATTAATCCGGTTTAAAATCGCGTGTGGATATGCCATATTTTTCATCTGATTCATAATTTCCCTGGGGTTCCACATGCACGAGGATATCATAAATATTTCCGATATTTTTTTTAAGCTGCCGTTCCAGCGTTTGAGCAATCAGATGGGCTTCACCCACTTTCAGCTCAGGATCTACTTCAATATCGATGCCGATTACGTACATGCTTCCCAGTTTACGAACCCGCACCCTGTGTGGGTTACTGGCGCCCTCTACCTGTTGCACAGTTTCAAATATCCTGTCGTAAACGCTCTGATCGCTCACCCCGTCCATCAGTTCTATGTTGGTTTCCATGAAAATGTCGAACCCGCTTTTCATGATCCAGATGCTGATGAGCAGGGCAAAAATGGCATCGATGACGGGCAATTTAAGCGTGATGGTAAAAAATAAACCCACCAGCACCGATGCCGAAATCATAACATCGTTGCGCATATTCCGTCCGTTGGCGATCAGCATGGGACTTCCCAGCTTCCTGCCAGTTTTCAATAAATAATAGGAGAGGGCATATTTTGCAATAATGGAGATGATGATGACGTAAATGACGACGGTGTCGGGGATTTTTGTCGTTCCGCCCTCAATGATGCGGCCGATGGTAGAAATAGCAAGTTGTGCGCCTGCAAAAAAGATAATGAACGAAAGGGCTTTGGCAGCAATGCTGTCGGCTTTCTGATAACCATACGGAAACTTCAGGTTGGGCGGTTTGGAAATGATGCGGGCCGTCACCAGAGTAATCAGCGAAGTGACGATGTCACCGGCAGAATCGATGCCATCGCCCACCACAGCAAGGCTCCCGGCGACAAGGCCCACGGAGATCTTCATCGCAGCCAGTGCAGCATTACTGCCTATGGCAATCCAGGATGCCCGCACGATTTTTCCGGTTCTTTCCTTATCCTGCATAAAACATCAACGCAAAAAAGCAAAAATACTTTTTTCCGGCGCATTTCAACCGGTTGTGATGAGGAGATTTTAGAAAGGGATTGTGGTGGTGGGTTATGGTGGCTGTGAATTGTTGTGGTCGTTCCTTCACTCCGTGAATTCAGCATGATATTCAAGTCCAAGCCGTATCGTTTTTTGAGACTCCTTACCGATTCCTCCGGTTCATGGGGTGAATTTGTGAAGCAAAAATGACCTTTTTCTTTTTCCTGTTGTTACCTGTTCCTGTTCTCACTTTTTCCCGTATTTTTTTTCTTAAAATATCTCCACGTGCTTAGGCGGGACAAACTGCCCACTCCCTACTCCCTCCAATCCCCGTTCTCCCGGATCAGCGCGATGAGCGTATCCACGGCTTCGGATTCGTCCACATTTTTGCGAACCATCTGCTTTCCCCTGAACAAAGCCACTTTTCCTGCCCCCATGCCCACATAACCGTAATCGGCGTCGGCCATTTCGCCGGGGCCGTTCACGATGCATCCCATCACCGCAATCTTCAGCCCGGGAAGCTGGGCGGTTTTGATTTTGATTTCCTGAAGGGATTTCTGGATGTCATATTGCGTGCGTCCACAGGAGGGACATGCAATGTATTCTGTTTTGGAAATGCGCGCTCCCGTAGCCTGCAGAATTTCAAAGGCGATTTCGCTGAGTTTCGGGCGCATTTCCTCAGGCCCGTCGAGCCAGATACCGTCGCCGAAGCCGTCGAGAAATAGCGGTGCGAAATCCAATGCAGCGTCGATGGTGGAATCCTCTTCCGCCACGGGGTTATAGAATTTTTTCAGGATCACCGGGTTGAATTTCGAACATTCATCCAGCTTTCTGAAAAAATCGCGGAAACGGTAAACAGCCCTTCTTTGTGTAGATTCCAGGAGTAAAATTTCCTTGCCTGTTAAAGACCCCACGTCTGGCCCGGCATCGGCATCAATTCTTTTCCAGTTTTCCGGCAACTTTTCACCGACAACAACATCGGGTTTTGCGGATCTGTAATCAGCATCGCTACCTGCAACAAGCGGCAAATGCGAAACTTTGGGCAATTGGGCAGTATCCGGTTTTCTTGGGGTGTATTCGAAGGGCGGGTACCACAAGTCAGCAAAAGGATCGGCGGCAGAGTGGGGGAGCGGATTTTCAAAATAGCTGATGATCTTTTGCGCTACAGGAATTTCGTTTTCCGGCGGCTCGGTGAGGGAAACACGGATGGTGTCGCCGAGGCCGTCAGCCAGCAGTGCGCCGATGCCGGCCGCAGATTTGATCCTTCCCGAAAGCCCGTCGCCCGCTTCGGTCACCCCAAGGTGAAGAGGGTAATCCATACCTTCATCCATCATGCGTTTTACCAGCAGGCGTGTGGCATGTACCATCACCCGCACGTTGCTGGCTTTCATCGAGAGTACCAGGTTGTGAAAATCTTCATCACGGCAAATCCGCACAAATTCCAGCGCTGCTTCCACCATGCCTTCAGGTGTATTCCCATAGCGGCTTACGATGCGTTCCGACAGCGAGCCATGGTTGGAACCAATGCGCATGACGGTTTGGTGTTGCTTACAAATGCGGATCAACGGTCGGATGCGTTCCCTGATCCGTTCTACGGCATCTTCATATTCGCAATGCGAAAAATCCACTTTCCCACGGTTGCGGTCGGTGTAGTTGCCGGGATTGATGCGTACCTTTTCCACAATGGCAGCGGCAATCTCTGCCGCCCCGGGGTTAAAGTGTATATCGGCGATGAGTGGAATATGATAGCCGCGCCGGCTGAGTTCCTGTTTAATCACCGCCAGGTGTGCTGCTTCCCTGCTGCCTTGTGCCGTGATACGTACCAGTTCGCAACCGGCATCAGCCAACCGGATGCATTGATCAACGGTGGCATCCGTTTGAAGCGTATTGATATTGGTCATCGACTGGATGCGGACAGGGTTATTGCCGCCAATGCCTGTGTTACCAATACGCACTTCACGCGTTCTGAATCTTTTTTGCATTCAGTTTACATTTTATTAGCTGATAATCACAAAACCCTTCTGCAATTTCGGCAGTATATCTGCTGCTTAATTTCCAACAAAAATAAAGTATTGATCATTACTTTTCAGTTGTGGCCGGTTAAGTTACGCAGATTCCTCGCTTCGCCCGGAATGACGCGGGTGTCAAAAGGTTAATATGAAGGAGTCCCGATCACTTAACTTATTGGCATTCCGGCAGAAGCAATTAATCTTTATGTCTTTTCTCCGGATACTCATGATTACTTTTTTAAATAATAAAATTTGGCAACTAACAAATAAGTTAGTTACAAATAAGTTAGTTACAAAT
>JBKHBQ010000095.1:0-13122 GCA_046542305.1 Bacteroidales bacterium | reverse complement strand
TTATCACGTACTATTGTATTAATAAGATGTCCTTCGTATCCATTAAAATAAATTCCAGCACCGAAAGCATGCGAATAATTTGTAACTGTATTTCCCTGTATCAAACAGTTTTTAATGATCATGGCATCGTTGTTTTCAAGCGTGCTGTAATAAATACCTCCACCGTGGATTTCAGCTGTATTGTTTATTACATGTAAATATGATAATTCGGGAGTAGAATATTTACAATAAATACCACCCCCATCTCCGTTATGAAATGTCTGTGTAGCATATCCATTTGTAATCGTAATTCCGATAATTTTAGTCGTAGAATCCTCTCCGTTGGATATTTCAACCACATGTCCATTTTGACTTCCGTCAATAATCGTTTGAGATATATGATTTGGATTGTTATCAACAATGAATTGAGAACCCAAAGTAATGGCCTTACCATTTAAATTAATATTTTCAAGATAAGTACCAGGTTCAATGATAACAGTATCCCCTGCAAATGATGCATTAATTGCCTCCTGGATTGATGAGAACATGCCAGGCACCAGAAGCATAGAAGTTTTTTGCAATAGGGTTACATCCTCTATTGTAGTATTTGAGTATAATGGTTTTTCAATTATTACACTCTCAAAGTATCCTGTTTTTCCAAGAATGATATTGTACACACCTGTTTCAATACTAATGCTATAATATCCATTTGGCTCAGAATACACAGAATCAATCAAACTACCAGGTATGACTCTTTCAAATGTTATGGTAATCCCTTCATTGTTAGTCTGATTTTCTAAAAACGCAAATCCATTTACATTAATGGTTTGGGCAGATAAAGATGCAAAACCAGCCAGTAAAAGCTGCAAGAATAACGTAATTGGGTGTTTGATTGAATTTTTCATGACATTTATTTTTTTGGAATATGCAATTAAAAAAGGTTTTCGTAAAAATTTTTGTTTTGTAAATGTATAATTTTCTGTGGTACAATTTACCAAAATAATTCACAAATTTTTCCACCTGCAGGATTTGTGATCTTTTTTTGTTCGAAAACCATGTGATGATGTTTTATCATTTTGCAGATTCAAAGCACTAACCGGCAAATGATCATTGTTCCACCATCTACTGTAAGGTTTCGTTTCTATTTTCCCTGAACCACCCCCCAAAAAAATCTACCTTTGCCCGACTTTTTCAAACTATTAATTTTTAAACAAAAACCTATGAGACATTTACTTACGTTATTTCTGACGTTGTTTTTGCTGACCGGAGCCGTGCAGGGCCAGGTTCAGTTTTTCGATCCGCAAAACCTCTCGAATGAGTACGGCCCTTCGGATGAACACGACATCGCCGCACAGGGCGGCAATTATTACCTGGTGTGGAACCAGTGGGGCGACATCATGTACCGCAAAAGCGAGAACCACGGCCAGAACTGGGGCGAAAAGCTTACGCTGTACTCGGGTTTCGACTACGGCGCCAATTATCCGGTGATTGCCGCCAGCGGCGATCATGTGTACGTGGTTTACTACCGCAATACCTCCGGCGACAGCCAGATCTTTATGGTGAAATCGGATGACGGCGGTATAACCTTCGGCAACGAAATTCAGATCGGTACCGCCATCAACCAGGCGCAGGTACCGCAGATCGAAGCGCAGGGCGACACCGTGCTGATTGCCTACGAAGACCGCGACGAAAACTGGGATTACCAGATCTACCTCACCATGTCGCTGGATGCCGGCGAAACCTGGTCGGCGCCGGTGAACCTGTCGAACACCACCGAAAACGCCCGCTGGTGCAATGTGGCCATGGATGGCAGTTCGCTGGTGGTGGTATGGAACCAGCAGACCGGCGCCAGCTACGACAACCTGGACCTGTTTGTGACCACAACCACGGATTTCGGCCAAACCTGGAGCTCGCCGGCCAACATTACCAACAACGGCGCCTACAACGCACGCCTGAACACCAGCCTGCTCGACGAATCGATATACATTGTGGTGTCGGCCAAAGTGGACGGACTGCAAAGCGACATCATGCTGTACCGCTCCAACGATTTCGGCGACACCTGGCAATCGCCCGTGAACCTTTCTGACAACAGCGGCGCCTCTTCCAGGCCCGACATCTGGGTGACGCCCAACTACGACGGCAACCACAGAATTTACACCGTGTGGAGCGACGAAACCTACAATGCCAACGAGCGCGCCTACCTGAAATATTCCATCGACAATGGCTACACCTGGTCGGAGCTGCTTGAATTTTCGCAGGAAACCGAAGACGCCGCCTGGGTGCAGGTGGTGGGTGACGCCACAGGCCCCGTTGATGAATTGTATATGGCATGGTACCGGCCGGATGACGGCACTTTCAACTATGAGGTGTGGGGCCTCAGGGCGCAGAGCCAGGTTTCTTCGGATGTAACACTGAGCGGCACAATCACCGACACCGGCAGCAATCCTGTGGAAAATGCCACCGTGGCCCTGAGCGGCTACATCACCTTCAGCCAGCCGGACGGCAGCTACAGCCTGGAAGTGCCTGCCGGCACCTACGATTTTTCGGTGGCCAAAGCCGGATACCAGACCCATCAGCAGCCCGGACTCGAACTGCAGGAAAGCACGGTGATAGATGTTACCCTTCAGGCGCTGATCCCGGGAAATTACCCGCCGCACAACCTGCACGTGGAACAGCAGGGCGTGAACGACCTTTTTGTGACCTTCGAAGAACCCATCGGCTTTAATTCGATGGAACTGGCATACGACGACGGCGAAGCCAACGGCCTGTTCTGGGTGGGCGAAGCCACGGGCAACGAATTTATGGCGGTGGCTTTCGAACATGACGATGCCTGCTACCTGCGCCAGCTTAAGCTGTTTACCGGCCCGGGCACCACAGGCGAGGAAATGATGGTGTACGTGATGCAGGACAACAACGGCAGCCCCGATCCGGAAAACCTTTTCGGCGGGCCGTACCTTGTAAGCGTCCAAAGCGGGTGGACCAACATCTCCGTTGATATCCCTGTTCCGGCAGGCGTGCGCTTTTATATCGCCTCCGTGTGGAACGAAGGAAACCTGTACAAAATCGGCGGCGACCTGAATGAGCCCGACGGATTCTCGTATTCCACGGCCGACGGCGGCGAAACCTGGTACATCCACGACGAGATGGATTTCATGATCCGCGCCGGGATTGCCTTCGACGAAAAAGGCGCTGCCAATTTCATCAACCCGTCGCCGCAGGCAAAGGATCTGCTCGGCTATAACCTTTACCTTGACGGAACGTTGATTGAAACGCAAATCCAGAACAATTATGCCAACATCGACGATGTTATGCCGGGCGAGACACACACCGTGGGCGTATCTGCGCTTTACGATTCCGGAGAATCGCCGATGGCCACAGCCCAGATCTTTATACCCGAACCACTGCTGTTTCCGCCGGTAAACCTCACGGGCAGCGTGGAAAGCTGGGTGGTGACCCTGAACTGGGAACCGCCGGCCTCCGAAGGAACCTGGCTGCAATGGGACGACGGCGTAAACTCGGATGCCGTGGGCGGCGAAAACATCGAAATATTCGATGCGGCCATCCGCTTCACCACCGACGACCTGCAAGCCTGGGACGGGCATTACCTTACCAAGATCTCCGCCTTTATCACCGACGCCAACTGCCAGGTGTACCTGCGCGTGTGGCAGGGCGGCAACCAGTATTATGCCGGCGACCTGATCCGGGAACAGCACGTAGCCTACCCCATCGCCAACGAATGGAACACTTACGACCTGGAAACGCCGGTACTGATCGACGCTTCGCAGGAACTGTGGTTCGGCTACCGCATCATCAACCCCAACGGCGTGTATCCGGCCGGCACCGACAACGGCCCTGCTGTGCCTACCAAAGGCGATATGCTGCTGTACGGCTCCGAATGGATCAGCATGTCGAGCTATTTCGGCTGGGACATCAACTGGAACATCCATGGCTTTGTGGTGGATCCGCAGGGCCGCGAAACGGTTTCGCTGAACAGCCCCGCACTGCCGGATGCAATTCCCGCTTCCACCGGCGTTCCGCAGAAAATCGCCATGGATAAGCCTTCCGATCCGTTCCGCTGGGAATATTCACACTTTAACATCTACCGCAATGATGAACTGCTGGCCACCGTTCCGGCGGAAACCTTCACGTTCACGGATGAAGAAATCGAACTGGAAAATACCTATGTCGTCACCACGGCCTGGGACGAATTCGAATCGGCGCCGTCGAACGAAGTATTTATTTCGATTGTGGGAACAGATGAAATGGCGACAGGTGAATCTTCATTAAGCATCAGGCCCAATCCGTTACGCAACAATGCAACCATCGGATTGCAGCTCGTTACCGGACAACAGGTGGAAATAAACCTCATCGATCAAAGCGGAAAGCTCCGGCACAGGCTCTTTACCGGTAAACTCAAAGCAGGTGACCACCGGTTTGAAATAAACCGCCAGGAACAGAACCTCACGTCAGGACTGTACTTTTTGCAGGTAAAAACAGAGGGTGAAGATGTGGTAAGAAAACTGATGGTGGTGGAATAGACTTTCAGCAAAAAACCCGGGAAATGCGAGGAATCTTCCAGGGTTACTTCATAAAAACTGACGAAAAAAAAAGCAATCCCGGTAAAGGATTGCTTTTTTTTGTTCCGGTTCAGGAATTCCTAAACAGACATCATGTCTTTTTCTTTGGCATTGCTGAGTTCATCCACCATCATGATGTATTTGTCGGTAAGCTTCTGGATTTCATCTTCCAGGCGCTTCACCTCGTCTTCGGGCACGCCTTCCTTTTTCAGGTTTTTGGCTTCATCGTTGGCCGTACGCCGGATGTTGCGGATTGACACCTTGGTATTTTCGGCTTCATTTTTCGCCTGCTTCACCAGGTTGCGGCGGCGTTCCTCGGTAAGCGGGGGAACCTGGATACGCAGCACCTCGCCGTCGTTGCGTGGATTAAAACCAAGATTGGCAGCCATAATGGCCTTTTCCATCACCGGCAGCATGTTCTTGTCGAAGGGTTGCACCACGATCTGCCGCGCATCGGGCGTGTTGATGTTGGCCGCCTGGTTGAGCGGCGTCATTACCCCGTAATAATCTATCCTCACATCCTCAAGCATATCGGGCGTGGCTTTCCCGGTTCTCAGCTTGTGAAATTCCTTTTCAAGATGATTGATGGCACCTTCCATGCCTTCTTTTGCTTCTTCCAATACCAACTGGCTTTCTTCAGTCATAGCTCTGTTGCTTTTTTTGTTAGGAATGCAAATATAACACAATGACAAATTCCCTGCACCAGGATTAAACTTTTTTTAAAGTTTAGGCTGCCGCACGCCTGTTATTGTACGATGGTTCCCACAGGTTCGCCCTTCAACACCCTGGCCAGATTTCCCTGCGTATTCATGTCGAATACCAGGATGGGAAGGTTGTTTTCGCGACAGAGGGTAAATGCGGTAAGATCCATGATTTTCAGTTTTTTCTCGTAGGCTTCGTCAAAGGTGAGCGTATCGTATTTTACGGCATCGGGATCTTTTTCGGGATCGGCGGTATAGACTCCGTCCACGCGGGTTCCTTTCAGGATCACATCAGCTTTCATTTCGATGGCGCGCAGAGCTGATGCCGAATCGGTGGTAAAATATGGATTTCCGGTACCGCCGCTGATAATCACCACCCGTCCCTCCTCCAGGTATTCGATCACGCGCTTGCCACTGGTTTCCTCCACGATGGGTTCGATGGCAAGGCCGCCCAGCAGGCGGGTTTTAATTCCTTTTTCCTCCAGCGTGGATTGCAATGCCAGGCTGTTGATGACCGTAGCCAGCATCCCCATATAGTCGCCCTGCACGCGGTCCATGCCCTTGCTTGCGCCCTGCAATCCGCGGAAAATATTTCCGCCGCCGATCACTATGGCTACCTGAACGCCCTGTTCGGCCACAGTCCTGATTTCTTCGGCATATTCATCGAGCCGCTGTGGATCGATGCCGTACTGCCGGCTGCCCATCAGCGCTTCACCACTGAGTTTTAGCAGTATTCTTTTGTATTTTATCATATCCTTTTAAGTTAATGGTAGAAGATAACATACTGAAGTAAAAAACTCAAAATCCAATATCAAAAATCCTAAACAATTCCAAAGGCAGAAAAAATCAAATGTTCAAAATTTCTTACCCTTGGCGGCCTTGCGTAAAACCAAAAACCTGTAATCATTTGTGCAAAGATCATAAAATTTATCTGTTAAACGGATTCACGATGCTTCTCCTGAAAATCAAAAGCGGAATGGAAAGCAGCACAAAAGTGAGTACAAAATTAATGACAGAAAACATCAAAGCAAGAAACAGCAACTGATTGAGGCTGCCAATAAATGGTGTGGCTGCATAGAGAAAATTCCCGGCCGACGGAAAAAAGACCGCATAAAACAGACTCACCGCAAAGATCAGCATCAGGATCACCAATAGTCCGTTCAGCATCTGGCTGATGTCGGGCGGGCTGAGTTCCATGTGTGAAGCAATGGCCAGAACCAGGTACAGAAAAATCCAGAACTGCCAGGAGCTGAGGTTTGTCTGAGAAAACAGCATGCGGACGAGATTTCCGAATTCCGACAGCACCATTCCCGAATATTGAACGATGGATATACCCTCCTGCTGCAACAGCGCCGCATTCCTGCCGGAGCTGCCCGCAATCAGATGGCCGTTGGGCACCAGCAGATACAGCAAAGCCAAAATAACCAACGAGCCGAAGATCACCGGCCCGGCGCCGATAAAAAAGCCCCCGGCCCGCTGGTACAGGTTTCTGCGGTTGTAGGTATGTTCCACCATGCCGAGAGATCCGTCCCTGGAATTGGGTGTGAACAGCCGCACTTTGGTGATCCTGTGCCCGAAGATCAGGCAAAAAACAGCATGCCCCATTTCGTGTACCGGCGTCCCGACCCATGCGGTGATAAACAACTCTGCCCGGGGACCAAGGCTTTTTGCAAAAAGATTTCGCGTAAAGCGCGCCAGCAGATACATCATCAGCCCCAACAGCAGCATGATGCCGAAGAAGGCCAGGGCAATGCCGAGGGTTTGCGTGAAGGCATTCCATAGAATGGCGAGCAGGGTGTGTAGAAATTCCATACTTCCTCCGGTATTAAAAATTGTATCCCAGGTTGAAATACCCGATCCATTTTTTGGTGTAATCCGACGACATAAAGGTTACTTCGATCGGACCGAGCAGGGTTTTCACACCAAGCGAAACGCCATAGCCATTGATGGCGCGCCTGTCGTTAAAAATCCCGTCCAGGTAGTCCGAGGTAAACCCGATGTTCCACTTCGGCGTGAGGAAAAAGTTTTTAATGAATTCGTACTGCAGATCCAGCCTTCCAACCAAAGTATTGTAGGCGCTTACCTGCATAAACTCCAGCCCGACAAAGGGAAAAATCCCGTTTCGCTCTTCCTCGCTCAATCCGCCGAGGTACATATTGTACTGCGGCAGCACGTATTCTCCACGGCTAAGGATGCTCCCGAAATATCCTGCGGGCCTCAGGGTAATTTTTTTGCCAAGCGGAACCGCCTGCTGATAGCGTGCACCAACAAATGCCGTTGGAGCAGTGTGTACATTGAGCGAATCCTCCATGTCGGTAACGAGCTTAAACAGCGAATTGATCCGGAATCCAGAGGTGGGGAAAACCGCGCGGTTCAGGTTATCCACCTTCAGGAATCCCACCAGGTTGGTGTTGTATTCGTAGCTGCTTTCGAGGTCCAGGAGGAAAACGTCAGGCACCAGGCTCGAAAATTCCAGTTGCAGTCCGCCGCCAATCACCGAAAAATCCTCGATATTCGACTGGGTATATGCATCGATCAGCAGATTGGAGAAATTAAAACTTGCGATTCGCTTTCTATTTTCATAAGCATAGGTTTCGAAATTAAGCGCCCTCAGCTTTATACCAAACCCCGGCTTCCATCCGCGATCGTACAGGTAGTCGGCCGTAAAGGCATTGTTGTCGCCAAGGGCGAGATCGAACAACAGGCGTCCGCCACTCAGAAAAACATTCCGGTAGGTTAGGTTCAGCAAAAAAGACGCTTTATTGTCAGAATCATAATTAAGCCCCACCCTGAATTCGCCGCCGGTTTTTTCATGCAGGTCAATCACAAAGCGGTTTCCTCCCCGATCCAGCGGTTCGAAGCGGTATCGGATTCTGTCGAAATTCTGTGTGCCATACAGCCTCACAATGCTTTCGTTTATTTTTTGGATCTGGTGGTATTCCAGCACATTGATCTGCAGCACACCCCTGACAAAAGTGGGCGATACGCGGTTGATGCCTTCGATCACCACCTCGCTGATGTAGATGCTGTCGAGCGGGCGGGTATCCGGGTGGTAGTTTTGTGGCGACACCCCGACTTTTTCCAGCGAATCCAGCGTTTTCAGGATTTGTGGCAAAGCGGCACGCGCAGCAGCCTCGCCGCGGCTAATGATGCTGTCGGCTGCCGTAAAGCTGGTGATGGTGTATTCGTTCAGCGCCGGCTTGATGAGGATATCGGTAAGCCGGAGGCCTTCGGTATACATGGGTCTTCTGAGGAATGCCGAAGCCTGTTCCATGATGCGGATCAGCGATCCCAGGTGATCCTTGTCGTGCAGCTTATCCTGCACATCGATGCCTATGATGATGTCGGCGCCCATTTCCTTTACTTCCTTTACCGGATAATTGTTCACCAGCCCGCCGTCTACCAGCAGTCGCCCGTCGATTTCCACCGGCGAAAAGAAAGTGGGAATGGCCATCGTAGCCCGCAGCACATCGGGCAGATAGCCGCTGTCGAGGGTCACGGATTCGCCGGTTTCAATATCGGCAGCAACGCACAGAAAAGGGATGGGAAACTTGCTGAAATCCTGATACGCGTATGCCGGGCTTCCGTAATAGGAAAGAATATTATACACCGACTGCCCTGCCACCAAGCCCGATGGCAGCATGATTTTGTTTTCGCGAAACGGAAGGCTGAAGAAGTATTTCTCGTCCTGTTCCTTTTCAGGCATCGACAGGTTGCGGCGCGGAATCCGATCCGAGAGCACCGCCTCCCAGTCCTGGTCCAGCACCAGTTTTTCAAGGGTATCCGGATGATAGCCCAAAGCAAAAAGACCGCCCATTATGCCACCCATGCTGGTGCCGCCCACATAGTCTACCGGCACACCAGCCTCCACCAGCACCTTCAGGGCACCGATATGGGCAAAGCCCTTGGCCCCGCCGCCGCTCAAAACCAGTCCGATCTTTGGTTTCTTTTCCTGTGCGGGAACTAAGGAATTACTTGCAACTACGATAAAAATCAGGAGAAAAAAGCGCAGGATTCTCATGCCTTTGGTATTCGGTTATTAGGGGTCAAAGATATGATAATCCGTTGCTTTTTGATATATTAAAGAAAAAATATGAACGATTTTGGCATGTTGCAGGCTTATGCCGCTTTCAAATTAAAATCCGTGCCAAACCCTATTCGTACCTCAGTGCATTGACCGGGTTGGCGGCCAGTGTACGTACCACATGCCATCCAACCATCAGCAGGGCGAGCAACAGGGTCACCACGCCGGCAAGCAGGAAAGGATATATGCCGATGTGAATGCGGAATGCAAATTTTTCGATCCAGTTGATCAGAAACCAGTAAGCCACCGGCCAGGCAATGATGTTGGAAAGCAGCACCAGCAGGGCAAATTCGCCGGTAAACATCTGCATAAGATTTTTTGCGGTGGCGCCATGCACCTGTCGGATGCCGATTTCCTTGGTGCGTGACCGCATGACAAACAACGTAAGCCCAAACAATCCCATCAGCGAAATGACAATGGCCAGCAGGGTAAACACGTTCACCACCTTCATCACCTGCTGGTCGTCGCGGTAAAGCTCATCGAGACGCTGATCAAGGAAAAAGGCTTCAATGGGCCATTCGGGCGCAATCCCGGCCCAGGATTCTTCAACCAGAGCCATTCCCTCGGCAATCATCCCTTTGGAAAGACGGACCACCAGATTAGTGGTAAAAGGCGGGTAACTCTCCGCAGAGTTGATATACACTGCCGGGCGGACTTTCTCGTGCAGCGACATGTAATGAATGTTATTAACCACACCTACAATACGGCGTTCTACACCATCGTCAAAGCCGGTCATCACCAATCCCACCGGATCTCTCACATCCATCAGGCGAACCAGCTCTTCATTAACAATGCATGCCCTTTCGGGATCGCCGGATACCGGGCTGGTAAAATCCGTTCCTGAAATCATCCGGGAACCCATTACCCTGAAAAAGGCGGTATCCACCGAAACGATTCCTGTAGAAATGCCATCCTCCCTGGATTTGCTTTTTTCGTGAAAGTTGCTGATATAGTTGTTCAGGTCGCGTCCGGGGATGTTGTGCGTACCCGCCACGCCTTTAATGGCCGTATGACCGGAAAGCCTGTTGAGCAATTCTTTATAACGGGGATACATCTGCTGATCCCAGGGATTTTCGATCACTACAATCGCCTCACGGTTAAAGCCGAGGAATTTCGTATTCACATATTTCATTTGCCTGTTGATGAGAATCGCACTGATAATCAATCCAATGGTAATGGTAAACTGAAGCACAATAAGCACCTGCCTGAGTCGTAGCTGCACTTTCTGGCGGCTTATGTGGCTGAGCGCTTCCGCAAAGGTGCTGCCCTTGAGGATGGTTACCGGCTTGAACCGCGACAACACCAGCGCAGGATACAATCCCGCCAGCAAACTTACCGCCACCACCATACACGGGATGATCCAGTACAGATTTGGGTATTGCGAAAAACTAAATTTCAGGTTCTTTCCTGCCAGATCATTAAAAAAAGGAAGGCTGATTTCAACAATAAGCACCGCCAGGATCAGCGACAGAAGTGCATATATCATGGTTTCGCTGATGAATTGGATAATCAGCTCCCTGCGGTTGGCGCCGATTACTTTCCGGATACCTACCTCGCGCGCCCTGGAAGTGGCACTGGCTGTGGTAAGGTTGGTAAAATTAAAACATGCAATAAGCAGCACCAGGAAGGCAATGATTGAAAAACCGTAGATATTGTTTATGTCGCCTTGTGAACTGATGTCCCAGTTAACACTGGCTGAATACAGGTGAATATCGTGCAGCGGCTGCAGGCGCTGCTGATACATAATCCTATTGCCCTGCGGATGAGATTGTTTATAGATTGTATCGATGGTTTGTTCCACAATCCTCACATCAGCACCAGGTTGCAACAACATATAAATAAATACCCCCTGATTCCCCCAATGGGTAAGTGACGAAGGATTCAGAACCTCAAACGCTTTGCTGCTCCCAAGAAAATCAAAGTTGAAGTGACTGTTTTCAGGAACATCTTCGATAACTCCTGTAACGGTAAACTGCATATGATTATCAAGCGTAAGAACCCGACCCAGAGGATTATCTTCGTCGAAATATTTTTTAGCCATACGCTCGGTAAGAACGATTGAGTGCCTGTCGGCTAAGGCCAAATCCGGATCACCGGCAATAAATTTCCATCCAAAAATATTAAATACCTCCTGATCGGCAAATTTTAAACTCTCCTCGTTAAACCTCTTATCCTCATGGTCCATTTTCCCGGAATACCTGAAAATACGCACCATATGTTCCACTCCCGGAACCTTTTCGTTGATATGATCGTATAGAACTGCAGGCTTAATGGCATAGCTTTCACCTATTTCTTCCAAAAAACTCAGCAACCGGTATATACGGTCGCCCTTTTGATGATACCTGTCGTAGCTCACTTCGTTGACCACATATAAATAAATAATCAGACACGCGGCAAAGCCGATGGCCAGGCCAAGGATGTTGATAATTGAGAAGACTTTGTTGCGTAGCAGGTTTCTGAACAGAATGTTAAAGAAATTGCTGAACATGGCGCTAAATTTTTTTGTGTGTTTACGAAAAAGAACCGGGAAATATTTAGGCCGTCATCATGAAACGACGGAAGGACAGGATGGGTATTTGCGGCTGATCATCACACCGTCGTCGGCATCGATCTCACGCTTGATGATCCGCTGTTCGGGAAGGCTGCTTCCGGTATATCTGCGGAATTCATCCGGGCTCATTTTCCTGTGGCGCACCTGAATACTGTTGTTTCCTTCGAGGATGAATTCTCCTTCACAAAACCGTCCCGCACTGTTCAATTCGCCGCAAAAACCGATGGAGGTATTTTCAATGCTAAAAGAAAGGATGTTGCCGTCCAGATCGATTTCAGCAATATCAAATTGTTGTGTTTCGTCGGAATCCCCAAAGAAATAGGCCTTTCCACTAACCGACCCATCGGGAGTTTCATTAAAAATCAGAACGCTCGAACAGGAAAAACCCCTGTCATCCGATTGCACCCAGTAACCGTTTAGCTTTTTCAATTCCACTTTGTGCTGTGCATTAGCAGTATAGTTACCTGCGAAAATCAACATCCAGATTATAGCTACCGTGCGCATCATCCGACAGGGATTTACAATTAATTTATCTATCTAAAAACAAGTTTATCTTTTCCGCCAAAGGCATCGTAGGATGAGATGATCACTTCTTCCTGCGGATCGAGGCCTTCCATTACTTCGTAATAGTTGGTATTCTGGCGGCCCAGGCGGATATGGCGTTTTATTGCATAGTCGCCGGAAGCATCCACCACATAAATCCAGTTACCGCCGGTTTCCTGGAAGAATCCGCCGCGCTTGATGATGAGGGCATCGCGCGGACTGCTGAAGAACAGCCGCAACTGCACGGTTTGTCCGCGTTTGATACCTACAGGCTCTTCACCGGTAAACTGCATGTCGACCTGGAAGGAGCCGTTGGTTACATCGGTGTAGATTTTCATGATCTCGAGTTCGTAGGTTTGACCGGCAAAATCAAATTCGGCCAGTTGTCCGATAAAAACGGTTGAGATGTAGCGCTCGTCGATGGGGGCGCGGATTTTGAAACCGTCTTCGGGAATATCGATCTGTCCCAGGTGTTCACCTGCAGATTTGGTTTCGCCGATTTCTACGCTGAACGATGACAGCTTACCGGATGCCGGCGATTTAATCACCAGATTTTCCAGGTTGGCATTCAGCATCTCCAGGTTGTTGTGCATGCGCTGGATCGACTGGTTGATCTGGCGGGTCTGGTCCACCATCGAAATGGAGTCGAGGCGTTGCAGTTCCAGCGAAATATTGAGTTGTTTCATG
>JBKHBQ010000094.1:0-13131 GCA_046542305.1 Bacteroidales bacterium | reverse complement strand
CTGGCGGCTACCTCACCGGAAAATTTACCGGCGGAACCGACGACGGCGCCAAAAATTCACGGCGGGCCGAATTCGATTTCCCGCCCATCAACAAAGACAAAGCCGATCAGGTGGTAGAGGTAATGAAAAAAATTGCCGGCGATAAAAATGTATCAGTGGCACAGATTGCCCTGGCATGGCTCCTGCATCAGGGCGCCGTAACCAGCGTAATCATCGGCGCACGCACCAAAGATCAACTGATCGATAACCTGGAATCGGTGAATATTGAACTCACGCAAGAAGAACTCGAAAACCTTGATGAAGTAAGCACACTGGCGCCCGAATACCCGGGTTGGATGTTTGAATCACAGGGACGTAACCGGCTTCCCGAAGAAGACTGATGCAATCATAAAAAAGATGGGCGGCAGGATGTTTTTTGCCGCTCTTTTTTTGTCCTAACCAATTTGGCAAAAACAGATTCGGGACAATTGAACCTGAACATGAACCGCCTGGATCTGCATCAATTGTGCCTTCCCTCCGGGAATATGGTGGCACAGGTCTGGGTTTGTCGATTTGCCGGGGACTGGCGAAGCTTTTCCACTCATGTTAACTCCAGACGCCGGCTACCGTTTCTCCGCAAAATCTGCATTTCCCGCCCGTAATGTGATTCTCAAGCAGAAAGAATCCTCTTCGCCTTAACACCGTTTCACCACATGCAGGGCAAAAGGTATGCTGGGCTGTGGCATCGGGAACGTTGCCGATATAAACGAATTTCATTCCTGAAGATTTCGCGGTGCGGTGTGCCGCTTCGAGTGTTTTAAAGGGTGTAGCCGGAAGTTGGGCCAGCTTGTGCTGAGGATGAAAACGGCTAAAGTGCAGGGGGCAATCCTCAAAGCCACCGGATGCCAGCCAGTCGCACATCCTGCGGATCATATCCATATCATCCGTCCATTCGGGCACCACCAGGTTGGTGATCTCCAACCATACGCCCTCGTCCCTGAGAAATTTCAAGGTATCCAGCACCGGCTGCAAAGTGCCCGCATTCAACATTTCATAAATCTCCTTGCTGTAGCTTTTCAGGTCGATATTGGCGGCATCGATATAGCGGGTCAGTTCGCGCAGGGGTTCCCTGTTGATATAGCCGGCTGAAACCATCACATTTTTAATCCCCTGAACATGGGCAATTTTTGCTGTATCGTAGGTGTATTCGTAAAATGCCACCGGGTCGGAATAGGTATATGCAACAGACCTGCAGTTGTATTCCTCAGCGGCCTGTACGACGGCCTCCGGCATCAGGTCGTGGTTGCGTGTGTTTAGTGGGCTCGCCTGCGAAATCTCCCAATTCTGGCAGTTCAGGCACGCCAGATTACATCCGGCTGTGGCAATGGAAAAGGCTTTGCTCTGCGGCAGGAAATGGTACAGCGGCTTTTTTTCGATGGGATCTACATGCACCGCGCACGGATTGCCATAGGCAATGGTGTACAGGGTACCATCCCTGTTCCATCGGGTCCGGCAGTCGCCGTGCTCACCTTCCTCGATCTGACACTCGTTGGGGCATATCTGGCACTTTACGCCCCGGGCTGTAGGTGTATTGAACATGGCCCTGCGCACATGCTTATCTTTCACGCCATCAGGCATGCCGGCAGGTAGTGCTTTCAGTGAAATCCCATGCCCCACCATCCAGGCGCCGCAGGCTCCCAAAAAACCGCTTTTCAGAAAATCGCGCTTATTGAAATGTTTTCCAGCCATGGTGGTTCGCTTTTTTCAAAGGTAGTGCTTTTGATGGGATGGATCAACGCAAAATCGATTGTATTTAATTCTGGCTTTTCACTCATAAAAAGTTTTCCACGAACGATCTGATTTTCCAAATTTGAATTAAATTTGCTGTGTAAACTTGTTTAAGGTTGCGTAAGGATATGGATAAATATTTAACAATAAGCCAGGCCGCTGAAAAACTCAACGTTAGCACTGAAACCCTCAGGAGGTGGGATAAAAGCGGAAAATTTCGCAGCTCGAGGCATCCCATTAACCAATACAGGGTATACTCCGAAGACCAGGTAATGGGATTGGTAGAGGAAATGCAACTGGAAATGGGGTTCTATACCCAAGAAAAGAACGAAAATGATCGCATACATCAACTTTCGCATGAACCGTACTTTAAAACGCAGTTTGGAGAATTACATAATTTCGATGCCATTCAGTTCTTAAAAAGCCTCGAATCCAATTCAATCGATTTGATATTTGCCGACCCTCCCTATAACATCCGCAAAGCGGAATGGGACACCTTTTCATCACAAAAGGCTTATGTTGACTGGAGTATGGAATGGATTTCAGAATCGAAGCGCGTATTAAAAAATCATGGATCGCTTTACATCTGTGGATTTTCTGAAATACTTGCCGACATTAAATGGGCAGCTTCGCATCTTTTTAAAGGATGTAAGTGGCTGGTTTGGTTTTATCGAAACAAAGCAAATTTGGGTAACGACTGGGGTAGATCACATGAAAGCATTCTTCACTTTCGAAAATCCAGGGAGTTTATTTTTAATATTGATCAGGTAAGAATCCCCTACAACCAGCACACCCTGAAATATCCGCAGAGGACGCAGGCTGAAACGTCGCAATATTCAAACGGAAAGAAAAAGGAATATCTGTGGGAGCCAAATCCTTTGGGTGCCAAGCCAAAAGATGTGTTTGAAATCCCCACCATTTCGAATGGTGCGTGGGAAAAGTTTCCTCATAAAACGCAAAAACCGGTAGAATTGCTCAGGCGAATTATTTTGTCATCTTCAAATCAGGATAGCATCATTCTCGATCCATTCGGAGGTTCAGGCACAACTTATGCTGTAGCCGAAGCTTACAAAAGAAAATGGTTAGGTACTGAACTTGATAAGGATTATTGTGCTTTAATCAAGGAACGCCTGAACGATCAGGAACATTTGAGCCGCATTTACAGCGCAAAGGATGAAAAAGATTCACAGAAGCGAAGACAATTATTGAGAGGGTAATAAAATTCGTAAATCATCTGTTATCAAATCAGCAAACCGTTTTATGTACCGATTGTAAGGCTCCTTTGACGTAACAGGTGGCGGATCAAGATAATAAATTCCTTCAAGTTGCGTAAGAAACTGCGTATAAACCATAAACAATCCTGAAACAAGCGTGTAGGAAATATTACCCCCTTCCTTTCTTTGCACATCATTTAAAAAAACCCCAATAACTTTTTGAGGGTGCCTGACAAATTTCTCAAGTAAAATTTTATCGATGAACATTTTCCCCATCCGGTCCTTTGAGGTGGTTTTAACTGAAAGGACAATTTCATTTTCATCGAGCAATGCCTGATTTGACTTCATTTCCGCGTAAGGAGACAGTATTAAATCATTTTCGCATTTATATACTTTTGTTCCTTCATCCGTTTCATACGGAATCTGCAACACCATCTTACAACTTGTAACACCCAATGTTTCAAAAACAGTAGCTATAAGTTCTTCAAATCGATTCCCAACATGCTTGCGCGCACTGTTTTGCGCTACGAGCAAATCCAAACCTGCGCCAATAGCCTGCTGAACAGTATAAAGTGTTGAATCGATAATCTGTTTCTCTGTAGTTGAAAACAATGTTTCGTGATTTCTAATCCTTTCAAAAATTGGCAGGAGGTTGTTGTAGGATTCAGTGAATTGATCCGGATCGTTAATGAACAAGCTGCGATTAATCGGCCTGACATATTTCTTTGTTCCGGCAATTTCTGAAACACTGATGTCATACTTTCCCTTTTGAACTGTTCCGCTAATAATATTAGGAAGGTAGTGCAGTATTTGAACCGTCAGGTTTTTAAACTCTTCCAGGGAGTGCTTTCTAATCTGTAATTCTAAATGAAGTGGTTTCATGAATACATATTTAGAACGTGCTCACAAAATCCCGGAATCGCGGCGCCTGTTGATCTTTTTCGGAAAGAACGGGCATTTCGCCCTGGCCCCAGTCGATGTTCAGGTCGGGGTCGTTCCAGGCGATGCTTCCCTCGGATTCCTTATTGTAGATATTTGTGCATTTGTAAAAAAATACGGTATCATCCTCCAGGGTTCTGAAACCATGTGCAAAGCCCTCGGGAACCCAGTACATCCATTTATTTTTTGCCGACAGCACAATGGAGGCCCATTTGCCGTAGGTCGGCGAATCTTTGCGTAAATCAACGGCCACATCAAGCACCGAACCGCGCATCACCCGTACAAGTTTTCCCTGCGAGTAGGGCGGATTCTGGAAATGCAGTCCCCGTAAAACATTTTTCACGGACCGCGATTCGTTATCCTGCACAAAGGTCACGTCGATGCCGTGCGCCAGAAATTTCTCCCGGTTGTAGGATTCGAAAAAGTATCCCCTGTCGTCTTCGAAAACCCGCGGCTTTATGATGAGCAGATCCTTTATATCCGTTTTAATAATTTCCATAGCTGATTAATTTGGCGGTAAAGATAATAAAAGTGGCCAGGAGGTAGTGGGCAGACTTCAGGGGGAAAATGAATGATGATAAATTTAGCTTCAGAATTGCCTCCGGCAAATACATCCGGCTTCGCCGAATAAAATCGGGCCTGCCTCAACAGCAAGACGGGAAGGAGGGAATTCAAAATTCAAACCGCCCTACACCCTGCCACAGCAAAAATCAAAAAAAAAAGGATGGCCCCATAGCGGCAGCCATCCCCAAGTGTTTCAGAAAAAGTATCTCAATGTTTTCAGAAAAGATATCCGATTTTTAAACCGGCCGAGAAGCTAAGCGGCACATCATCCGAAGCGATAGCATATCCAAAATGGTAATCGCCGCCCTGATTGTCGAAGCCATAGCCAACACCCCCGAAGAAATCCACCAGAAAAGCATCCTTCATCACCCATTGTTTACCGATCACCAGTTGAATGGTCATCGAATACACATCCACATGCTGCTGGTTGTAAAAACTGCCATATTCCGACCATTCTTCAACGGTTTTGTTGTAATAGCCGAAGGCAATTTCCGGTTTCACATAACTCCCTTTAAGAATGTGGGCGTATCGCATTCCTTTCAGGTAGAAATCGGGGCTTTTGATAAACTTCATTCCAAATTTCAGGAAACTGCCCCATGTATCCGATCCGTAGGTGTTTACCCCAAGTCCGATAATTCCCAGGGTCGCCTCAAGGCTTTTTCCCGGCTTTAGACTTCGTTCATAGGCAAAGGTGGTGTTTCCGGTAAGCGGCGACAGGAATTCGATCTTAATGGCGTTCTTGCTCTGACCGACATAATTTTCAGGATTTTGCATCTCCTCAATAAAGTCCAGCTCCTTTCCATTTTCGAAAACCACCTTTATGATCTTGTCTTTTTCCAATGAAAACAGCACATCCTGCGGATAATCCGGAAGCTGGTATTTGATCTCATCCGATCCCACCTCCCGGATCTTGCATTCGATAACATCCTGATTTCGTTTGTAAATTTTATCCTGTGCGAACCCGGTGCCGAAAAACATCAGAAGCATAAGCGCAAGGATGAGTGACTGTAGTTTCATGCCGGTAAATTTTTTTTGATTCCGAAAAGCTTCAATTTACGTGCCATTGTGGGAATCCGCAACAATTTAGAATCGCCGGAAAAAAGTTGCATGCGGCTGGCGCCTACTAACCTGCGCAATCCAATCTCGCGGCTCCGCTTGGAGGCCCCGGCCCGTGGAAAGGTTTATAAAATTGATGCAGGCAATGAGCATAAACACCGCGATGATTCCGCAAGCATAGATGTTTTTGATGGAACCCAACGAACCGTCATAGTTGTACAGGCGCTCCTTTCCAGCGGAAACAGGAACAATTCGGTGGTGATCTCTTCGTCGTTGCGCACCTGCCGGAAGTAATACCTGAGTTTTTCGTTGAACTTTTGAAATTCTGAAATCGATTTCGTTGTTGATGCGTCATGTTTGGCATTATAGCTCAACTCGTTGTATATCCAGACACTGATCAGGACAAATGCTGCAAGCCCCACCGACAGCCCGAAAATATTAATCATGCTGTACCCTCTTTGTCTGAGAATGCTGCTGGACGCTGTCTTGAAATGCCTGAACATGATCCCTTGCGTTTATTATTCTTTCCTCAGATAAATATTTCCGCTTACGGTTTTCAGACGGATATTCAGTCCGCCACCGTTCAGCCTTGCTTCCACATCTCCGCCGGGGAATGCATGCATAAATTTACCTTCGTGTTCCACCTCCAGGTCGAGGTCGGAATAAATTTCACCGGTTACGGTCTCGATCTTCAGATCGGCATTCAGATCAGCGGGAATACTCAGGTCGATCAATCCGCTGATCGATTTCATCCTCACCGGACTTTTCAACCCGAAGGCCTCCACATCGCCGCTGATGGTTTTCAGTTCAACGGCAAGATTTTCAGGAACAAGGATTTCGTAATCGATCTCGAGTTGGATGCAGTGGCTGTCGTCTCTGACGATCATTCCACGAGAAGAAGTGGTGGTGGTAGTTCTGCCGATTTTGCTGATGTTGTCGATTTCGGCTTCAATAAGCAGCTCATCACCCGATTCCCTTGCAGTGAGGGTGTATTTATCGTTATCCGTATTATCGTTGATATTCACGATGGCTTTGATATACACTTCCTGTTTGTTCCAGGTTTTGATGATGATTTGATCTGAAAAATCGAGTTGGAAATTAGCTTTGCCAATGCCGTCGAGGGCAATGTTCTTTTCGTAGATGTCCTGTGCTGACATTGTGATGACGAAAAAGAAAGCAATAAGTATGCTGATGGTATTTTTCATGGTACCTTGGTTATTTGATGAGACAATAAGAAAGTTTGATAATTACAGATGGAAGGAAAAAATGGCATCCCCCGTGGAGGATGCCGGATCACACCAGGATTATTTGCTGCGCAAATAAATATTGCCATTCATGCTCGAGATGGCCATTATCACGCCGCCGCCGTTCAGCATGCCATTGATGTTGCTCATGCCGCCAATAAACTTCAGGCCCTTTTCATTATTACTTCGTTCCATTTCGATGTCCAGGTCAGAATATATATCTCCGTGCATGGAACTCAGATCCAGGTTCACCTTAGCCGACGGAGGCATGGTGATGTCCACATCGCCGTTCAGGGATTTGATCGACATGGGGCTTTGCTGGCTTATGTTACCAAACACCAGGTCGATATCGCCGTTCATCAGATCCAGCACTACCGGCCCGGTTACATCTTTCATGATCACATCGGCGTTCATGGTTTTGATCTCGATTTCGCCGCCAAAGTCTTCCACTACCACGTCCTCAGAGGTAAACGGACTGGAGTAGTCGATTTTCACTGCCAGGTTATTAGGAACCATAAAGGTGTAATTGGCATCGGCAGATTGCTTGGTTACGCCGGAAACGGCAATAATGTTGTCGATGTCGTTCACGCTCAGGCCGATCTTTGTGTTTTCCACACCGACGGCCGAAAGTGGCCTTAATCCCTTTGCACGCTCGGGTGTCGCTTTTATGCCGGTAACATTAATGATCAGATCGGAGCCGGTGTGCCCCACAATTTTGATTTCGCCTGTCAGTTGGCTGATCTCCACTTTTTTTGCGCCTTTCACGCTGTGGGTGTATTCCTGCCCGAAGGTTGTGTTGAAACAAAGCACACAAAGTGCTACGAAAATTTCTACTAATGCTTTCATTGTTGTGGTCAAATTTTAGATTAACAATTTTGATTATTTTCTGTGGTCATTATTATCAGATTAAGGTCAGAACGCCTTTCTCAGCCAGTTTTTTCACGGATTCGTTGGTGCTGTTGTCCTCGATCAATTCCTTCATTTTATCCACCGCCCTGTTGTCATCCATCTGAACCAGGATGTTGATGAGCGAGATTTGAATGATGGGATCGGATTGCATGGATAAGGTTTCCACCAGGGCGTCTCTCACCAGCGGCACGGCAGTAAATTTGGCGAGGGCATTCACTGCAGCCATCCGCACGTTGGTATTGTCGTCGGTGTTCATGGTATTGATGAGTGCCTGCAGGATTTCGCTGTTGGGTGTCTGCATCTCCTCAAGGTAGCTTGCTGCCATAATGCGCTGGCTAGCCGACGTCTGTTCGAGTTTCGACATGATGAGCATGTCTTTGAGGGCACCCACCTCATTCGACAATTCCGCCACTTGCTGATCGCTGCCCGGGTCATTCCTGAAAAGCAGGCCCAGCATCATACCGGCAATAAGCAACGCCACACCGGCAGCCAGTTGCGAAAATGGTGAATGCAACCAGTTCCTGCTGCCCGGCGACTTCATTTCCACCACCCTGGCAGCCTGCAGATTTTGTTTTTCAGCCCCCAGCATGGCAACAAAATCCAGCTTCAGTGCGGGGTCGGGTTGCTGGTCTTGCACCTTGTCCATTTCCGAAAAAAGCACCGCCAGACCGTCGGCCTCATCGCGACAGGCTTTGCAATTTTCGATATGCTGCCTCACCATGGCGGTTCGTTCCCTGTCGAGGGTTTTATCCACAAAATCGATGAGCAATGGCTGTATGTTCTCACAATTATTCATTTGTCAAATTTTTTCGTTGTTGGTTAAGCAATCTGGAAATAAACTTCTTTCAACCGTTTAATGGCCCGGTGAACCTTAACTTTTACAGCAGGTACCGAGCTACCGGTGATCTGCGAAATTTCCTCGTACTTCAGGCCCTGAAAGCGGCTCAGCTCAATCACTTCCTTTTGATCCACCGGAAGCTGATCGAGTGCCTCCATCAGGATTTCGCGCCGCTCCGAGTCTTCCACGTCCTCCCGGTCATCCTGTTGCTGGTCGGCAAGGGTTTCGGGATCTGCGTAATCCGAAATCCAGTACCTGTTCTTGTTGTAATGATCGATATGAACGTTTCGTGCCAACTGATAAATCCACGATTTGAACTGATTCCGTTCGTTGTAGGTGTGCCTGTACTTTAATATCCTGCTGAACACATTTTGCGTCAGGTCGCGGCTGGTTTCGCGGTCGCTGGTAAGTCGCAGGAAAAAATTGTACATTTTCACATGATACTTTTCAAAGAGCGGCGAAAGTGCGTCCAGGTCACCTTCCTTTACCGCGGTCATCAATTCTTCATCTGTGCTGAATATTTTCACCTTTACTTGCTTTTGTTGGCGTTCGATAATGGTTACCCTGATTTTTGGAAAAGGTTACACAAGGTAGGAAAATTTTTTTTGGAGGGGAAGATAATGGCAGAAAACACGTGCAGCAGAAAGGCGGGGAACAATTGTCGCTGAACCTTTTTCGCAAAAGCTAATCAAGAAGAAAAAGGTTACCGGATGATGCCTTCCTGATGAAGTGCCGACCAGCCGAGCAGCCAGTTGTAGTTTTTGAAGGCTCCCGCATACTCTGCCTTCTCGAACCACACGTCGGCGGGAGTAACCAGTGCGCCGGGTTGGAATGCCGTATCGGGAAACAGGCGATATGTCGCTGCATCGGCGCCAATACCGGGATCATTCACCTGATTGCCGTCATCATAAAAATAAGCATGCCATTCCTGCAGCAGGGCCTGTCCGGGGTCGTCGCCGATAATGGTAAAAATGGATTCCGGAGTGTCGAAAGCCACATTGTGAAACGTGTTGCCTGCAAGCAACAGATTGCCTTCCTGCCATTGCTCCAGGCTGTTGTCGCTGTTGTCGTTGTATTCTACCCTAACGCCCCATTGCTGATCCACAAAAATGGAATTGATAAAAGCGCCGCCTGCATTGTTTCTGAAGCTGATCATCCCCGCGGGATTTTCCTGTCCACGCCCTATCGCGGTAAGGTTAAAAATCAGTGGTGCAGTAAACGGTCTTGCAGAGGCATGTGCCGGGCTGCCATCGAGTTCGGCAATCAGGTTTCCGATCTCAGGAGTTTGTATGGCAAGCCAGTATTGCCCTTTCCCTTGATATCCCATGTCGAAATCAAACGCGTCGTCGCCACAAAAAGCTACGGCCAGGTGCCGGCAGTTTACCGTGCCGCCGAAGAATTCCACGCCATCGTCGGCATTTGAAATGATCTCCACATAATCGATGAGGGTTCCACTGCCGACGCCGCCCAGTGTCAGGCCGTTGATCTCGTTGCCTTCACCGATATGGGTACCTCCGTGACGGATCGACACATACTGCAGCACCCCCGAATTATCTTCCGGATTGTCGCCGCCGAATACTGCACGCGGCTCGGAAATGGAGATACCCTCGATGAAGGCTTCATTTCCCGAAACATTCAGCGGTGCATTTCCAAGAATGATCAAACCGCCCCACAATCCACGCGTTTCCAGGGGGATACTGCCCTGCAGGTCATCGCCTTCCACGGTAAAAATGATGGGATCTTCTGCCGTACCTTTGGCAATGATGCGGCCGCCCCTTGCCACGATCAGCGCGCTGGCCTTGTCGGCCTGCCCGGTGCGGGCACGTATCACCGTTCCGGGTTCGATGGTGAGGGTTTGCCCGTCGTTTACAAATACCAGCCCGTTCAAAATATATTCCCGATCGGCAAACCAGGTAACGGTACCGGTTCCCTCACCCGAATCCTTGATGGTTTCATCCAGCGGCAGCATATAATCGCTCTTGCGACAGCCCGAGACAAGCAACACAAAAAAAAGTAATCCTGTGATGAGTTTAAATTTTACCATACCCTGAATTCAAGATTTAAGAAAATAAAAGCAGTATTCTCCACATTGGCAGCATAAGGCACCCAATCCTGATAGTTCAGCGCAAGCTTCACCTTTTCGATGGGCTGATACTGAACCCCCGCTATCATGGCGCTGCCGTCTTTGTTGAGGTTCCATGGATTATCGTCGTAAGGAATCACGTTGGAGATCACCTTGTCGTAACGGCCGAACACCTGCCACTGCTCGTTGATATTATAAGTAAGGTAGGCCGAAAATGCTTCCCGGTTATGATCCTTTTCAAAACCGGCGTTATATTTCAGGTCGTACTCAATGCCGGCCAAGAGCTTTTCATCAAAACGATAACCTATAAAATTCACGATTGTCAGCAGCCGCTCGCGCTTTTCGATCATGTCGGCATACCACCGCAGGATCAATCCCTTCCAGGGAGTGATGGTGGCACCCAATCCGGCCTTATAACTGTAGTCGGCCTGAAGGTTGGTATATCCTTCGCCATTCATCAGGGTGAAATCCAATTTCAGAAAACGGAAAGCGTCAAAATTAAGCGACGCCCCCAGATCGGCGCTCGATCCCAGGCCGTGCTCATCCATCAGCGATTTATAAATATAACGGTGCCCCCAGATTCTTTCCTGCAGTTTAAACTGCTGAAGCGGGATGATCCCGAAACGTGCCGTAAGTTTTCCTTTCTGATACTGGAGGTACGCATCCTTGAAATAGGCAAACCTGCGCAGCAACGAATATTGCGACACGTCCTCCGGGCTTCCGATATCGAGCTGGATTTTTGTACTGAAATGTTCGTTCAGGTCGAAACGATAACCGAGATATGCGCGGGTTACTTCAAACGCCGAAGGATTGTTTCCCTGGTTGATGCCGGTGTAAAAATCGGCAAAAACCACACCGATAGGTTCTCCCCGGTCGAATGGCTGCTTTTCTTCCTGCGCGCTGATCATCCTGAACATGATCAGACAAATGATTGTAATGCAAATTGGCTTTTTCATATGTGCTGAAAAAGCCACAAAGATAAATCAGCTAAAGCAGATGGCCTGCAAATGAGCAGCGTGCACTTTTATTTATTTCGGATACAAATAGAGCCGAAGATCGCTACCGCCGAAGCCTGAAGGCCTCGAATTCATCCGCCAGCTTTTCAAATTCCGCAAAGCAAATGTTGATCTGGTTGTAATCTTCCTTTTGCAGGCTGTAATTCAAAATGCGGCTAAAGGTTGCAAACTGTATCACATCGTGTTTCTGCGACATGCCGTACAGGATATCTCCAAAATCCGTCAGCTCATCATCCGAAAAAGATTTGTATGCAATTTTGAACCTTGGGATCAGCATTTTTTCGAAAGCTTCGGAAAGCTGCGGTGAGTGTTTAAGCTGCTGCATGATCAGGTCGAATTCCCGCAGGCAGTTTAGTTCGCAACTGCGCTTAACATCTGCATTGTTCATGGTGAAATAAAAAGTACTTCCCTGACCTTTGCTGCTTTCCACCCAGATTTCCCCTCCGTTTCTTTCCACAAATTCCTTGCAGATGATCAGCCCCAGGCCGGTGCCTTTTTCATTTTTCGTGCCGATGGTGGATACGCTCTGATCGGCATTAAAGAGCTTTTTCAGGTTTTCATCCGGAATACCGATCCCATAATCCCGCACCGCGATGGTGATCTGGCCGTTACTGTTTTGCCTGAGCAACACGTTTACCTCGCCACCTTCATGAGAAAATTTGATGGCATTGGATATCAGGTTCCGCAAAACCGTATCCAGCATATCATGATCCGCCATCACTTTGAGGTCATTGCTGCATTCGAAGCTTTTGCCAATGCGGATGTTTTTGATCTCGAGTGTGGCCCGGTGCATATCGATAACCCCCTCGATGGCTTGTGTTATATTGATGTCCACCGGGTTGAAAGGCATTTTGCCTGTTTGCGAGCGTGACCATAGCAGCAGGTTGTCGAGCAGGGCAAACGACTGTTTGGCGCTGTCGTACACCATGTTCATAAACTGCCGCCGCTGCACGGAACCATAATTTGCGTCTTCATCCAGCAACAATTCCAAAAAGCCCAACTGGGCATTGAAAGGACTCTTCAGGTCGTGGGCTATGATGGAGAACAGCTTATCCTTGGTGGCATTCAACTGCCGCAGCTCCCGCTCTGTGTTTTTTTGCTCCGTGATGTCCGAAAAAGAAGTCACCACTGCTTCAGGCAAATTCTTTCCATCAGCAAAGATAGGCTCGGAATTCACGGAGACCCACCGGATTTGTTCCGGTGATTTTTGGATGCCCATAATTACATTGTGCTGCGCCTTACCCGTTCGCAAGGTTACAAACGCCGGATGAGCATCATCGGGAAAATCGGAACCATCCTCCTGTATCAGCCGTCCAGCAGGCTTTTTACTGTCGGCTCTGCTGATTTCTTCTGCCGTAATGCCAAAGATGCGTTCGGCGGCTTTGTTCCAGGTAATGATCTTTCCATAGCGGTCGCGCATGATCACACCCTCGTTCATGGCTGTAACCACCGAACGGTATTTTTCTTCGCTTTCGCGCAATTGTTTGTCATAAACTGACTT
>JBKHBQ010000093.1:0-13179 GCA_046542305.1 Bacteroidales bacterium | reverse complement strand
CAGCAGCCAGAGCGCCTTTTTTATGGAAATGTTCCGTGGTAATCTCTGCGGGAATGGTATATCCCGGATCTACTTCCCCCTCGGCATTATGCCCGCCCTGGATCATAAAATCCTGGATTACACGGTGAAAGTACGAGTCATCGTACCAGCCTTCCTTTACCAGCTTCACGAAATTATCGCGATGTTTCGGGGTGTCGTTGTACAGGACACCTTTGATGTCACCGTAGTTGGTGTGAATAACAAATTTTTTCATTTTTTCCTGTGCTAATGCCTGAAGGCCGAAACCCAGAGCAATCGTTAAAATTAAAATTCTTGTTTTCATATTAAATATCTGTTTGTGGCAGGGTTTTCCAATGGAGGAAATTCCCGGCCTAGTGTAACGGATCTGCAAATTTAGCAATTCGCCGGCAGGCGCAAAGCTTTTGCAAAAAAAAGGGATCTTTTACCAGAATGAACCGGGAAATAAAACCAGGTGGGACAATGACTTATTCTTCAATCATCTCGATGGTCATTTTCACATCCTTCACCGGACGATTCATCGAACCGGTATTAACCGCAGCAATCCTGTCGATTACTTCGAGCCCTTCGATCACTTCGCCGAAGACGGTATACTCGTTATCGAGAAACGGTGTACCGCCGATTTTTTGATACGCTGCAATCTGATCAGCAGTATAAAATGCGCCTGTACGCGATGCATTGGCATTTAATTCGTTGGCGGAAACAGGCTTGCCCTGTACGATATAGAACTGGGAGCCGGACGAGCGGCGTTCGGGGTTCACCTGATTACCCTGGCGTGCGGCTGCCAGCGCACCTTTTTTGTGGATGTAATCAGGATGAAACTCAGCCTCGATCGTGTATCCGGGGCCTCCCCTGCCGAGCGGTTGGTCGGGCGTAGCTTCTTTGGAATCGGGATCCCCGCCCTGGATCATAAAATCCGGAATCACCCGGTGAAACAACGTGCCGTCATAAAATCCATCTTCCACAAGTTTAATAAAATTATCGCGGTGCTGCGGTGTTTCGTCGTAAAGCAGCACGGTCATATTACCATAATCGGTTTTAATCAGTGCTTTGCTGCCGGTACTTTCCGGTGTGGCTTCCGACCGGGTTGCAGGTTCTTCAGCCTGATCCCTGACCACATCCTGCTGCTGTGTGGTTTCTTCAGCAGTTTTCTGTTTTTGTCCATCGCTGGCGCATGAAATCATTAAAAATACGGAAACGATTGCCAGTGAAATGCTATAAACCTTTTTCATCAGATTAAATTTCAAATAGTTTGTAATTGATGTTTAATGTTGAAAACTGAATATTTGCAAAAATATTATTCCAAAAGCAGGGTCTGATCCTTACACCCTTTTTTCTTTTCTGGCTTCCTGAAAGCACCGGCGGCATAGAGGCTCATAACTATCGGTTTCGCCCAGTTCAACCAGCTTTTCGCCACCTGCAATTCTATGTGAATACTGTGCAAGATTTCCGCACCTGATACAGATGGCGTGTACTTTGGTGACGTATTCGGCAGTAGACATCAGGGCTGGGATGGGGCCAAAAGGTTTACCCGTAAAATCCATATCCAGCCCTGCCACGACCACCCTCAACCCGCCATTGGCCAACTGGTTGCAGACTGCTGGAAGTTCCGGATCGAAAAACTGTGCCTCATCGATGCCCACCACATCCACGTCGTTTACCATCAGCAGGATCTGCGACGATGATTCCACCGGTGTGGACACGATGCTGTTGGCATCATGCGATACCACTTTTTCATGGTCGTATCGTACATCGATGGCGGGTTTAAATATCTCCACCTTCTGCCGTGATATCCTGGCACGTTTCAGGCGACGGATCAGTTCCTCGGTTTTTCCAGAGAACATCGAGCCGCAAATCACCTCGATCCAACCCCTTCGCAACGAAGGATCTATTTTCGTTTCAAGAAACATATATTATTGTCCTTTTCGTCGCAGCCTGTAATCGCCACCGATTCATCCATAAATCTTATGACAATTCCTGTTGCCTGACAGATAATCTTTTTGTGATTCATTCGTTTAAATTGCGGCAAATTTAAAGAATTCTGTTCCAAAATCGCCAGCTTCCATCATGAACAATCAACATATCAGCGAAGAAATCGGCAAACTGATCGGCAAGATACAGAAAGACTGGGATCGTGCAGAGGTTTCCGGCAGAAAAATTTCCAGGATCGACAGGGATATTCTCATAACCCGCATCCGTCAACTGTATGATCTGATTTCCGACCTTGAATCCGTCACAGCAAATCAACCTGGCCGCGAAGCACAGCAACATGAACCGCAGGAATCCGGTGCGTTTGCTTTTCCTGAAGATAAACCGGAATCCGATTCCGATAAACCCGCTAAAACCCCCGATGAGAAGCCACATGCCGATTCAGGGCAACTTTATGACAACAAAAAAAAGCCAAAGCCGGAACAGCCTCAGGAGCTGCCGCAGAAAAACGGCTCCAACCAGCCACTCAACAGCAAATTGGATCCGCCATCCAAAGCTGCCGTGGATTTGTTTACCCCTTCCAAAACACTTTTGGATGTGTATAAAACCAACCATGACAACAGCGTGGCTGCAAAAATCAAACAGCATCGCATAGAAGATATCCGGTCGGCCATCGGACTCAATGATAAATTCTTAATGATAAATCATATCTTTGACGGCGAAATGTCGAAGTACAATCAGTCGATCGACAAGCTCAACAGCTTCGATCACTTCCATGATGCACTTCAGTATATCGACGAACTAAGATTAAAGGCAAAAGGCGAAGAAAGCCAGACCGCCATGAACAAGCTTTTGGAAATTGTGAAAAGAAAATTTCACTAAAAAAGGAAACGACAAGAATAGTTGCTGCAGATGAACAAACCGCGAACCGGTAAACAATATCAGACTCTTAGCTGTTTTTTTTTCAATTGAGCAGCTAATCGCATTCCGATTTTAATACCATCCGTACACCTGCATGAACTTTTGGGAAACCGGGCAACCATTCGGCAATCATATGGTCTTAGCTAAAGCATTTTCACTTACAAAACAAATAAACATGAGACACTATTTTACACTGTTATTTTTTGCACTCTTTACCCTTGGCTCGTTCACACTAAACGCCAATCCTGCAGGCCAGGAAATCATTACACCACAACTTAATGAGAAAATCCAGTCGGTAAACCCGGGAGAATTTATCCGAATCAATATTACCCTGCGCGACAAATTCGATTCGCAGCGCCTGATCACAGAGGTCAGGAGCATGTCGAAGGAAGAACGGCGCGCCCACGTGATTTCGGTTTTAAAGGATTTTTCGAGTCTTTCGCAGGAAGGCGTTGTTGCCGAGCTGAACAACCTGGAGCGTTCTGCGCGGGTTTCGGCAGTAAAAACATTCTGGATTGCCAATGTCATCAACTGCATGGCCACACCGGAAGCCATCGCGGATTTAGCCAAACGGTCGGACATCGCCAGCATCGACCACGATGAATACCGCATCGTACTCGACCCCCGCGAAAATGAAAATGCTTTTTTCGTGGAAGGCGTACCCGGCAGCCGTGAGATCACCTGGAACGTTCTGAAGATAAATGCCGACGAGGTATGGGCTCTCGGGCTTAACGGCGAAGGCATCATCGTATCGGTAATCGATACCGGTGTGAATTATGATCACCAGGATTTGCAGGACCATGTGTGGGAAAGCACCGAATATCCCAATCATGGATACGATTTCATCAACAATGATAACGATCCTATGGACGACAACGGGCATGGCACGCACTGCGCCGGTACAGTAGCGGGTGATGGGACAGCCGGATCACAAACCGGTGTGGCTCCCGAAGCCACCATCATGTGCTGCAAGGTACTCGACGGCGGCGGCGGCGGAAACGAAAGCGCCGTTTGGTCGGCTGTGGAATTCAGCCTCGAACAGGGCGCGCACGTGCTTAGCCTGTCGCTGGGCTGGCAGCACTCCTGGGGCCCCAACCGTACGGTATGGCGCCAAACCTTCGACAATGTGCTTGCAGCAGGTATTATAGCTTCTGTTGCCGCCGGAAACGAAGGCGACCAGCAGTTCAGCTATCCCATTCCCGACAATGTACGCACCCCCGGCGACGTCCCTCCGCCGTGGCTGCATCCCGATCAGACTCTCACCGGAGGCATTTCTGGAGTGATCTGTGTAGGCTCCACCACCAGCAGCGATCAGGTATCGGGCTTCTCAAGCCGCGGACCGCTCGACTGGTCGGACATCTCGCCTTACAACGATTATGCCTATGATCCTGATATGGGTCTGATCCGCCCGGACATCAGCGCTCCCGGATCGAACATCAAATCTCTCGCGCATTACAGCAACACCGGATATGAAGACGGATGGAGCGGCACCTCCATGGCTACACCCGCCAATGCCGGGATGATTGCGCTGATGCTGCAAAAGAATCCCAACCTGACCCCTGAGGATATCAGCCGGATTGTGGAAGAAACTGCCGAGGTACTGCAAGCCGGCAAGAACAACAACAGCGGATCGGGACGCATCGACGCACTGGCCGCCGTTGAAGCCACCTCACCTCCCGGCCCCACCTATTATTCGCATATAATCAATGATGAAGCCGGAAACGGCGACGGATTTGTCGATCCGGGCGAATCAATCCTGCTCACTTTGGCAATGGCCAACTTCAGCGACGAACCGGCAGAAAATGTGATGGTGAATTTAGCTACCGATTCGGAGTACATCACGATTTCCGACAGCACAGAATTTTTCGGCAATTTCAGCCTCGAAGATATCATCGAAATGGAGGATGCCTTTGCCTTTGATGCTGCCAACAACATTCCCGGCAATGAAATGATCGAATTCTTTGTAAACGCTTACAATGACGACCAGACCTGGGAAAGCAGCTTTACGATCACGGCTCATGGAGTAACCCTGGAACTGGGCGAATTCAGCATCCTCGATTCTTCAGGCAATAACAATGGCAGCCTGGATCCCGGCGAAACCGCCGACATCGTGATCGAAACCCTGAACTCCGGGCAGCTCGATGCACTGGCATCCATGGCTTATCTTTCGAGCACCTCCTCCTTCATCACCATTAATACAGCGTCGTTTGATCTGGAAGACATCTTAGCCGGCGGATCTGCCACAGCAGTGTTCTCCGTTGAAGTCGACCAGCTAACGCCGGTGGGCACTTCCCTCGATCTTGATTTCTCTGTCGAGTCAGGCGATTACCTGCTCGAGCATACCTTCCATCCTAAAGTGGGCCTGATAGTTGAAGATTTTGAAACCGGCGATTTCAGCCAGTTCGAATGGGATTTTGCAGGTAATGCTGATTGGACCATCGTTAATACCGGAGCATGGGAAGGAACCTATGCCGCAAAGTCGGGGGTGATCGGCAACAGCCAAGCCACCGAACTTCAGATCACGCTCGAAGTGGCCAATGATGACAGTATCGCGTTTTACCGCAAGGTATCTTCGGAGGCGGATTACGATTTCCTGATGTTTTACATCGATAACGAAAAAATGGACGAATGGGCTGGCAATGTGGACTGGGGACGTGCCTCATTCCCTGTTTCCGCCGGCGAACATACCTTCCGCTGGCGTTATGAAAAAGACGTTTATGTTACGGGTGGTGACGATTGTGCCTGGGTGGATTACATCGAACTACCGGCAATGGTGGATGAAACCATGACCGTCTATGCAGGTGATGATGACCAGATCTGCGAAGGCCTTCAGTTTCAAACAGCGGCTTCGGCACAGAATTATATCAGCCTGCTTTGGGAAACTTCAGGAACAGGTACTTTCGATGACACTACCAGCATGACGGCGATGTATACCCCCAGCACAGATGACTGGGAATACGGAATGGTTACCCTCAGCCTTACCGGAATCGACCTGAGCGGAAATGCCCTGACAGATGATATGGATCTCGTCTTTATGCCGATGCCTGCTTATCCGGGAGAAATTTCAGGCCCTGAAGAAGTTTGCCAGGGCAGCGCCGAGAGTTATACCATCAACGCACTTGAAACCGCGGATTATTACAACTGGGAACTCATACCTACCGAAGCCGGGGCTTACCTCAGCAACGACACAGTTGTAACAGTTAGCTTTTCAGAAGATTACACCGGACAGGCCGTGCTGAAAGTTCAGGGTGTGAACGATTGCGGTGCAGGCGAAATTTCAGAAGAACTGTTCATTCAGATCGAAGATTGTACTTCCGTGGGTGAAATCGATCAATCGGCATTTATGGAGATCAATCCGAATCCGGCAGGTGAATTTGTAACAATATCATTCCCGGAGCAAATGACAGATGCCGTTGTTTCGATCATGGACCTTTCCGGCAAAACACTGATCGAGGAAAGGGTCATGGATAATTATACAACGATGGATATCAGCAACCTGAACAATGGCGTATACCTGATATCTGTTAAAAATGACCAGTTTAGGATGATTGAAAAGCTCATCATCAGGAATTAATTGTCAGGTAAAATAAACGGGCAAAGAAAGGGAAAACACTTTCTTTGCCCTCTCATATTTTAAAAAAAGCATCAAAAATCTATGAAAAAAATTCTACTCTCTCTCATCACCCTCATTTTTTCAGCCGGCCTTCTTACGGCCGATGTAGTTGAAAAAACCTATCAATTCTCCGAACCAAACATTAGCGAAGCCGAAGGCTATCAACTAATCAGTTTCGAGAATACCCTGCTCACAGGTTTGGCCGGCGAGCCTGCCCTGCCTTATCGTGCGGTGGCATTGCTGCTGCCTCCCGGGCATGTAGCCACGGAAATCCAGCTCATTGCCAAAAATCAGGTTGTACTTGAAGGCAGTTACCAGATTTATCCGCAGCAGCATACACAGCCCATGTCCAAAGGCGGATCGGGTGTTTTTGTGAAAAATGAAGATGTATACCTGACCAACGCAGCCTATCCGCAGCAACTCAACGGCACATTGAGCACACAGTTTCAGAACGGATATGCCTTGGCCATGAGCACGTTTACACCGGTACAATATAACCCTGCTACCGGTGAATTGACATATTTTTCAGAAGTCACCGTAAGAATTACCACCGCACCCGGCCGCAGGGCCGAAGCGGCGCTTGCCAACCTGCAGGCATCGCAGCCTGTGCTCCGGCGCCTCAACCACCTCGTGCAGAATCAGGAAGCCGTAATGCAGTATCCGCAGCCACAGCAGCGCAGCGACGATTACGACATGATCATCATCACACCCAATCAGTTTGCCGATGATTTCGGACAACTTGCTGATTTTTACGCCCCCCGAGGCTTGGAAGTACAGATCGCCACAACGGAGGATATATACGCTACGATGACCGGTCAGGACAACCAGGAGAAGATCCGCAATTATATCATCCAGGAATACCAGGACCACGGCATTCAGCACGTAACCCTCGGCGGCGATGTGGAACATGTGCCGTACCGCGGATTTTACTGCACGGTGCAGTCGTCGTCGGTATACACGGATGACGACATTCCTTCAGACCTGTACTATGCAGGCCTCGACGGCACCTGGAACGACAACGGAAACAACCTCTGGGGCGAGATCGGCGAAGACGACCTGCTGCCGGAGATCGGCATCGGGCGCTTTTCAGTCAGCAGCCAGGATGATTTCGATGCATTGATGAACAAAACCCTCAGCTACCAGGGCAACCCGGTGCTGGGCGAACTGCGCGACGAGCTGCTGGTGGGCGAATGGCTGTACGGCAGTCCCGAAACCTGGGGCGCAGATTACCTTGAACTGCTCATCGGCTACCAGGACGAAAACGGTTACCAAACCACGGGCATTCCCGAAGACCATAACATCACCAAGCTGTATGAGCGCGATCAGTCATGGTCGGCCAACACGCTTAAGCAGGAGATGAACCAGGGACATTCGTTCATTCACCATGTGGGCCATGCCAACTCCAACTACGCCATGAAGTTCTACAATTCGGATATTACCAACAGCAACTTCGCCCCGCTCAACGGTACCACCCACAACTACACGCTGATCTTCTCGCACGGCTGTATCTGCGGCGCATTCGACGACAACGACTGCATTGCCGAACGCATGATCAACATCGACAACCTGGCGGTAGCCGTGATGATGAATTCGCGCTACGGCTGGTTTAACGAAGGTCAGACCGAAGGCCCGGCGGCACACCTTAACCGTGAGTTTGTTGACGCTATTTACGATAAAAAAGAAAGCCACATAGGCTTGGCCTATGCCCTCACCCGCATCGAAACGGCGCCCTGGGTTAACGCACCCGGCCAGTGGGAAGAAGGTGCCTTGCGATGGAATTTTTACGACCTGAATATACTTGGCGACGGCGCCCTGAACATCTGGACCGATGAACCGGTGGATATCACCGCCACTTACCAGGAGGCCCTGCCGATTGGCATACCTTCCGTCCAGGTCAGCATTTCGGGCAACGGCCCGGTTGAAGGCCTCAATTGCGTTTTTATGAAAGACGGGGTGATGTACGGCAAAGCCGAAACGGATGCCACAGGCAACGCCGAGATCGTATTTACAGAACCCATTACCGAACTGGGAGATGCCACCATTTATGTTTCGGGATACAACTGCCTGCTGCATGAGTATCCGGTAACGGTAATTCCCAACAACGGCGCCTATGTGGTGTATGCCTCATCGGAAATCAACGACGAAAACGGCAACAACAACGGGATCCCGGAGTATACAGAGCAGATCCTGCTCACCACCACGCTCGAAAACGTGGGCACCGTACAGGCCGATAATGTAACGGCCACACTGGCCTCAACAGACCCATACGTTACCATCACCGACAATACCGAAGACTTTGGAAATATTCCCGGCGAAAGCACCGTCACCATCGGGGATGCCTTTGGTTTCGAAATCGCAGGCAACGTGCCCAACCAACATGCCATTGCCTTTTCCATCGTGTGCGAAGGCCAGGACACCTGGTCGTCGAACTTCAGCGTGATTGCCAATGCACCTGAACTGGCCATGGAAAATTACTACATCGATGACGCCGCCACCGGCAACAACAACGGCATACTCGACCCGGGCGAGACGGCCGATATAGTAATCACCGCCGCCAACGAAGGCCATGCTGCTGCCTACGAAGTTACTGCGCTGCTTACCTCCGCTGATCAATACATTACTGTAAACACCGGTTCAGCACAGGATTTGGGCGACCTTGCACAGGGTGCCGGCGCCGATGCTGTATTCTCGGTAAGTGCTGCTTCAAATACTCCGGCGGGCTATCTTGCCGAAATCACGGTTCTTTTCGAGGCCATGTACGGCATTTCCACTGAAGACAATATTTCGCTCAATTTCAGCGATTACTGCTATCCTTCGGCAAGCTGTAGTTTTGGCGACGGATTTTCTGGTTTTGCCCTGGAGGATATCCAGAATATGGATAACGGCTGCAGCAATGATAACAGCGTGGAAGGCTACGGCGATTTCACTGATATGTTAACTGAGCTGGAACCCGGCCAGTCATACACTGTTTCATGGTCGACGGATTACGACAACCAACAGGCCAGCCTTTGGATCGATCTGAACAGCAATAAAGAATTTGAAGATAATGAGCGCCTGATCTCGGATTTTGAATTGGCAAATTCCGGGCAGTTGTATACCACGGATATCACGATCCCCGAATCGGTGAACGGCGGCGTAAAACGGCTGAGAATTCGCGCCCACTGGCAGGAATCGGCGCTTGAGCCGTGCGAAGACTGGTCGTACGGCGAAACCGAGGATTACACGGTAATAATCGCAGATGGTGCACTTAGCCTTAACGTGACCTGCACACCCGAAGCAATCTGCCAGGGCGACTCCTCCCAAATGATGGCGCTCCCCACAGGAGGTACCGGCAATTATTCGTATGTGTGGACACCTGCTGACGGCCTCAGCGATCCGACCATCCAGAATCCGGTAGCATCACCTGAAACCACCACCATATACACCGTGGAGGTGAATGATGGAATAAACACCATCAGCATGCAGGCCGAACTTACCGTACATGAATTGCCGCCCACACCGTTTATCGAACTCATCGACGGTACGCTGCATTCCGATGCCCCTGAAGGCAACCAGTGGTACGACAGCCAGGGACTGATCCCCGGCGCTACCGACCCTGCATATACACCTACCTGGGAAGATGTGTACCACGTAAAAGTGACCAACGAATCCGGGTGTGTATCTTTCCCGTCCAACAGCATTCATGTGAACGTTACAGGCGTTGCAGAACCCCAGGATATTGGCTCACTATCAATTTATCCCAATCCTTTCGGGGATCGCCTGACGGTGCAATTCACCGTTGAATACGGATCGGATTATAAGCTCGCAATTTATGATGCCCTGGGTCAGGAAGTTATGGAGGTTGCCTCAGGTATCAGCACTGCAGACAATCGCTATGCGTACGAAATTTACACAGCAGAATTGAATCAGGGTGTTTATTTCATGAAATTGATTTCGGGCGGAAAAATAGATATCAGAAAGATCATTCACACCAGATAAGGCAAAAAACAACCGTCCTGCGCATGCGGGACGGTTTTGCTGTTAATTAAATGTTAAAGTAATGTCTGATGAAATAATTATTTTTGCTTTATGTAATTTTATGTTTTAAAGCATTTTAGTTTCATTCAAATAAATCAAATCTATATGAAAAAACTTACTGTCTTACTAACACTCATCATGCTGATTTGTTCGGCATACGCTCAAAAGACCTGGGTACCGTTTACCGGTGATGAGCCCGGTCAGCCTCAGGTTACGCTTCAGGAATCCGACCGTGCAGGCGTAGTGTTCGATGTGAAGATCACGGGAATGTACAGCGAAGATATCACTTCAGAAAAGCAAAATTTTCAACGAATCTCCCTGCTGGAAAATAAAACCACCAAGGATGTCGGCCGCCCCGAGCTGCCAATGCTTCACGAACTGGTAGGGATTCCCGGCAATCAGAAAGTGAAAGTTACGGTGCTGGAAATAGAAACCATGAAGCTTTCGGGCTATCACATCTATCCGTTCCAGACGCCCACCACCGACAATCCCGGCGGGCACGATCGCGAGTTTGTGATGGATCAGGCCTTTTATGCGAAAGATGGAAATTATCCGGCCGAAAACGTGGTGATGAGCCAGCCCGGCATCTGGCGCGATGTGAAAGTTGCCGGATTGCATATCACGCCTTTCACTTACAATCCTGCAAAAGATGAACTTACGGTGATTACGCACCTGAAGGTGCAGGTAGAATTTGCGGGCATGGACAATAGCATGTCTTTTAATCCGGACATGCAGCTTACCCCGAAATATTACAGGATGTACGAAGCCGCCATCTCCAACTTCGGCGACCTGGGCTATACCGAAACCCTGCGCGAAGAAGTGGGCGTAAAATACCTGGTGATCACCAACGACGAGGCGCTGGACGCCATTCAGCCGCTGGTAGACTGGAAAAACCAGATGGGCCACAAAGTTGAAGTCCGCACCCTGGAAGCAGGTTTTGAAGATCCGCAGCATTTCAAGGACTACATCACCACGCTTTACGAATCCGATGGCCTCGAGTACGTGCTGATGGTGGGTGATGCCTATCCCAACGGCGGATCGGCCGGCGGCCCCAACATCGTGCCGATGTATTACTGGAACCCGGGCGAAAATCCGTCATACTCCGACAGTTGGTATACCTGCCTCGACGGTCCCGACGACCACTATGCCGACCTTGCCATCGGCCGCTTTGTTTACGATGCAAACCAACTCGACGAACTGGAACTGCAGATCAGCAAGACCATGACCCATTACCTCGAGCCCCACGACAGCGACTGGGCCGAAAATACCATCCTCATCGCACACAAGGAACAATACCCGGGCAAGTATACCCAGTGCTGCAACGAAATCGCTTCATATAATTACAGCATTCAGACGCCGATCTTCGAAAAGGCATACGGCGGCGAAGCCTACAGCAACGCCGAAGTGGTTGAATTCGTAAACGATAACGGTGTAGGCATTTTCAATTACCGCGGCCACGGCAGCCAGACACAGCTTTGGGATTGGACCTCGGTGAGCCCCGGCCATTTCACCGCAGCCGAAGTGGCACAGCTCGACAATGTTAACCAGCTCTTCGTATTTTTTGATGTATGCTGCGACAACATGGACATTGTGGGCTACAACGGCGACTGCCTCTGCGAAAGTTTCATGAAACACCCCACCGCCTCTGTGGCTGTGAACGGCGCCATCATCCCGTCGTATACCATCCCGAACCACGATTACGACAAGGAAATGTACAAAGCTGTTTACGACGAAGGCATTACCAACATCGGATATGTAACCAATTTTGCCAATATTACCGTGCTGAATGTACATGGCAGCATTGGCCGTTCCAACGTACGCACCTACCTTTGGCTGGGCGATGCCTCGGTTGAACCCTGGACCCTGCGCCCGAGGAACCTCACCGTAACCCACGACGATCAGTTGTTCCTGGGAGTATCGGAATTTACCGTAAATGTAATTGGTGAAGAAGGACCGGCAGAGAACGCCATGGTTTGCGTAACCAACGAAGACGGTTCGGTTTATGCCGTGGCTTACACCGATGCAACGGGTGTGGCCATGGTTACCTTCGATGAACCTGTGCAGGAACCCGGCAACGCCACCGTTACCGTTACCACACATAACTATCTGCCTTACCAGGCAACCATACCGGTGATCCCACAAAGCGGACCCTATGTGGTGAAAGATTCGTACGTGATCAACGACGCCAACGGCAATGGCAACGGCATGATGGACTATGCCGAATCGATCCTGCTTTCGCTGAGCGTGAAAAATGTAGGTATTCAGACCGCCGAAGACGTTGTGGTAACCATTGCTACCGACGACGACTACATCACCATCACCGACGGCGAAGAAAATTACGGAAACATCGATCCCGAAGCCATCGTGACGGTGGACGACGGTTTTGCCTTTGATGTGGCTGATAATATTCCCGACGGCCACGCGGTGCTTTTTGAAGTTTCGGCTTCCGACGGCACCGATACCTGGACCAGCAATGTGATGATCACAGGTCATGCTCCCGTTCTGGAACTTGGCGAATTCACCATCACCGATCCCGCGGGCAACAACAATGGCAAACTCGATCCGGGTGAAGAGGCCACCATCACGGTAACGGTGCTTAACACCGGATCGGCAGATGCCTACACCGTAATGGGCGACCTGATGACCGGCGACATGTACCTGGAAATTACCACCACCGATCC
>JBKHBQ010000092.1:0-13280 GCA_046542305.1 Bacteroidales bacterium | reverse complement strand
CTCAGGCAAATCGCTTCGGCAGGCAATGGCATGTACGTGCGTGCCAACAACGCACAGGCCGGATTGCAAAGAATTTTTGAAGAAATCAATAAACTCGAAAAAACAGAGTTTGAATCAAGGATGTTTTCGGATTATGAAGACCGTTTCCAATACCTCATTGCCGTGGCTTTGGTATTGTTATTGATCGAGTTTTTTATCCTTGAACGCAGAAATCGCAGGTTTAGAAATGTGAACATTTTCGGCGAACAAAAAAATCCGAAAAATTAACAGATCGAATACAAAAGATGATAAATATCAGAAAGAAAATAGGTGTTTGGGTGCTGATGACCATCCTTTTGATGCTTATGGGAATACCGGATGCTGTAGCGCAAAATGCAAATAAGTTCATCCGCAAAGGCAACAAGGATTTCGAAAAAGGCGACTATAAGGAAGCCGAAATTGATTACCGCAAAGCGCTGGAAAGAAATGCCCAATCTGACATCAGCGAATTCAACCTTGGCGGTGCCATGTATCAGCAGCAAAGTTTTGAGGAGGCAGCAAAAATTTTCGGCGAACTGGCCGAGGAAAACCTTACACCCAATCAAAAAGCCGCCAGTTTTCACAATCTCGGCAATTCGCTCCTGCAGTCGCAACAGTACGAACAGGCTATCGAGGCATATAAAAATGCCCTTCGCAACAACCCCGACGATTTCGACAGCAAGTACAACATGGAGTACGCAAAAAAAATGCTGAAAAAGCAACAGCAGCAACAACAACAAAACCAGGATCAGCAAAAAGACCAGGAACAGAAACAGGATCAGCAACAACAGGATCAGCAGCAGCAGCAACAAAACCAACAGGACCAGCAACAACAGGATCAGCAACAGCAACAGCAAAACCAACAACAACAGCAGCAAAACCAGGATCAGCAACAACAGCCGCAGCCCCGACAGATCAGCAAAGAAGAAGCCGAACGCATGCTGCAGGCGCTGAGGGAAAACGAAAAGGAAACCCTGGAAAAATTAAAGGAAGAGAAATTGAAAAGTGCAAAAAAGATTAAATCCGAAAAAGACTGGTAAAACCAATGGATCAGGAAGACATTAACATAAATTACAGCAGCGTGGCAAAACGTATTGTTTTGATTTTCGCTGCAATACTTGTGCTTTTTCCGGTGCTGAGTATTGCCCAGGAGGTGCAGTTTACGGCCACCGGAAAAACCGTGGTGCGCGTGGGCGAGCGGTTTCAGGTGCAGTATAATATTAATGCGGAGGGCACCAATTTCCGCGGCCCCGATTTCACGGACTTCCAGGTGCTTACCGGCCCCAACACTTCTACCAGCTCCAGCGTTCAGATCATCAACGGGCAGGTGAGCCGCGAAACCTCCTATGTATTCACCTACATCCTGCAGGCAACCAAGGAAGGAACATTTACCATACCTGCCGCCACCATCCAATACGATGGCAGAAAACTATCCTCGAATCCGCTCACCGTGAAAGTGACCAAAGGCGCCGGCAGAAGCGGACAGGCCGGATCAGGCTCCGCCTCCGCCGATGATAAAGCGGATGTATTTTTGCGTGCCGTGGTAAACAACACCACGCCATATCTCGGCCAGGAAGTGATCCTCACCTACAAATTGTATTTCAATAACCAGATCGTACAACACGACGGCTTTCAGAAAATTTCATCGTTTCCCGGATTTTGGGCCAAAAACCTGCATGATAACCAGCGCGACATCCCCACGACCAAGGAAACCTACAACGGCAAAGTTTACAACGTGGCTGAAGTGCGTAAGTTCGCCATTTTCCCGCAACGAACCGGTGAGATCACCATCGAACCGGGGGAGACCAACCTGACGGTGCGCGTAAAATCCGAAAGCCGCCGCAAAAGCTCCGACCCGTTTTTCGACAGCTTCTTCAACGACCCGTTTTTCAACAGCCGTTATCAGGATGTAGAGGAAGAAGTGGCCTCCAACAGTTTAAAAATTAATGTAAAGCCGCTTCCGCCCAAAAATAAACCCGCCGGTTTCAGCGGAGCCGTGGGCAGTTTTTCCGCCAGTTCCGAAATTGATCTTACGCAGGTGAAAACCAATGAAGCCATCAACCTGAAACTGACCTTGCGCGGCAAAGGAAACATTCAACTGATCGATGCGCTTGATGTAAAATTTCCACCCGACTTCGAGGTTTACGATCCCGAGGTGAGCAGCAACATCAAAACCACGGTAAACGGCGTTTCAGGTACCCGTACTTTTCAATACCTGATCATTCCCCGCAATCCGGGAGATTTTACCATTGAGCCGGCAGATTTTTCATATTTCGATCCGGCCAGGGGTGATTACATCACCGTGGATATGCCCGAGTACAACATAAACGTGGAACGTGGCGAAGGGCAGGCTGCCGACGTCACCTACAGCGGAATAAACCAGGAAGACATTCAATACATCGGACAGGATATCCGGCACCTTAGACTGCCACCTTACGAACTGCGGCCCATCGGCAGCTTTTTCTTCAGATCGCAAACCTACTTTTTCCTGTTGGCAGGTCCGCTGCTTGTGTTTATTGTGGTACTGATCATCTGGCGCAAAAGCGTTAAGCGGCGAAGCAACATCGCCCTGATGAAAAATAAAAAAGCTACCAAGGTGGCACGCAAAAGGCTGAACCTTGCCTATAAATTTATGAAGGAAGGAAAGGAAAACGAGTTTTATGTGGAAATTTCACGTGCGCTTTGGGGATATCTGAGCGACAAACTCAATATTCCGCGTGCCGAGCTGTCGATGGAAAACGTGAAGGAACGCTTATCGAAAAAATCGGTGAACCAAGAAACCATCAGCCAGTTTATCACCACGCTGGAAAACACGGAATATGCCCGTTTTGCCCCCGGCGACAAATCCGAGAATATGGAACGGATCTACAGGGAGGCACTCGACATCATCAGCAAAATTGAGCGTGAACTGAAATAAGTTTTTAACAATGAAAAAAATACTTTTCATCATCATACTCCTGGCCTCGTTTCTTCCGGTGAATGCCGACGACAACAGAATCCTGATGGAAGAAGCCGTGAAGGATTACAACGAAGGCCGCTATGAACAAGCCATCGAGCTTTACCGGAAGGTGATCGTAAATGGCTACGAATCGGCAGATTTGTATTACAACATGGGCAATGCCTATTTCAAGACCAACAGTATGGCCCCGGCCATCCTTTACTACGAAAAAGCCCTGAAGCTGGATCCAACGAACGAAGATGCACAGTTCAACCTGCAAATCGCCAACAGCCGCATCATTGACAAAATTGAAAGCGTTCCGGAGATATTTTATGTAAAATGGTGGAAAAGCCTCACACATGCCCTTTCGGCAGATAACTGGGGCTGGGTTAGCATTGGCGCATTCACCCTGTTTTTGCTGATGCTCCTGGGATTTTTGCTTTCGCGAGTTTTATGGGTAAAAAAACTCAGTTTCTGGCTGGGCATCTTCCTGCTGGTGATAACGGTTTCGAGCTACAGCCTGGCCAACAACCGTTACAAATCTTTCAGGAAAGATCATGAGGCCATTGTCTTTACACCTACCGTGACGGTAAAAAGCTCTCCCTCTGAAAACAGCATCGATTTGTTTGTGATCCATGAAGGGACCAAAGTGCAGATTACCGATCATGTTGGCAACTGGTACGAAGTGAAGATTGCCAACGGCAGCCAGGGCTGGTTGCCTGAAGATGACATTCGGAAAATTTGAACGGGATCATTGGTGATCAAAAAAAAATGCATCCATAAAAAAATCCTGCCGGAGCTTACCGGCAGGATTTTTTTTATCGGGTCGGATATGATTTACAGATTCAATTGTCCGCGGAGGTTGTCCGGCATACCGTTCTTGTTCAACATCAGGTAAATGGTGCTGAGTTTTACGTATTCTTTGGAAAGGTTCAGGTGTTTGTCTCCGCTTTCGCAAACGTATTTTGCTTTAAAATACTCGTTGCCTGTCTTATCCTTGCTCATGCCGTACACCAGCAGATAGCTGAGCTTACCGGCAAATGTGGCTTCAAATTTTTCCTGGCGCATGGTTTCCGATACGGAGGTTTCAGGGGCCGGTTCGGTCATTTCGGTATCACCCTCGCCGGGCATCTGTGTGGCAGGCACAAGGGCCACACTTTCGGCGGCATAGATCAGTTCGTTGTCGAGCGTTCCGCACCAGACCACGGAATAGCCGTTGTTTACAGCGTTCTTGAGCGCACCGGTCAGGTTGTCAAGCGAAACATTATGAAACTCATCCTTGTTCCAGTTGTTTCTAACCTCCAGCGACATCTTCCGGTTCATCTCACCACGCGAATCCGAGGTCAGCATCACGTAATCGGCTGCTTTCAAACCAGATTTTTCGGCAAAGGTTTTCGGGGTGTACTTCACACCGTCATAGGTAAATTCGAGCTTGACATCCCCGATGTGGCGGGTAAGTGCTGCGTTGTAGGTGCTTTTCCAGCGATCGGTAAAATTGCCGCCTTCTTTAAGCTGCACCATCCTGAGGGTTCCGCGCAGGATGGCATCCATTTCGCCTGAGGTGGCATCCATAGGCTTGTCGCTGGTGGTCATAAAAGCTTCCTCGGGAGCCATGCCGTAAGTTTCCAGATATGTAATCACATCAAAGGGAATGCCCTTTTCATCCACCCTCAGGCCGGTATCGCCCTTTACATACATGTCGCCTTTGTACAGGTAGGCATTTCTTACGAAATCAAGTTCTGCAATATCCAACTCCTTTTTGCCGGTCCTGAGCCATTCGGCTTCCAGCAAGGCGGTACCTGCATTGCTCCAGCACGAACCAGGGCGTTTCAGTGCTTCGGATTTGGTGGTTGGATTTTCCTTGGTGTTTTCAAATCCGTAGATGCTTCCCTGCGACTGTACCACGGAGGTTCCCAGTAAGAAAAGCATCAACAGGGCTGTTAGGTTTTTCATGCTACTCATAAATTGCTGAATTAATTTTATACTTGTTTATGACTGTTGATTCTGATAAGCACTGGCAAATGTACAATTTTAAATGAGAGTTGCCTTGCAAAAATTATGCTGCTTTGTGTTAAGGATGCAAAAAGCTGAGGCTAAACAAACCGAAGCAAAAACCATTGACAATCTGGTAAAAATTGTGAGAAAAAAATTTCTCCATCAAAGGCAAAAGGTGTAAGTTAGCGGCCTTTAGCGGCTGATTTATTTAAAATCGATTTGAATTGATAAAAATCAGCGGCTGATTGGGATTTTTTTTTCAACTTTGTTCATTCAATTTTTAAGGTTTTTTAAGGCGAAAAGTCAGTCTTACGAGCCTGTTGAAAGCAACACCGTAAACTGATTTCGATTTGCCGTAAACTGATTTCGCGTTGAAAAATACCCGTAGCACAGGTATTTTTGCTTAATTTGATAGCATCAAAAAAAAAAGACAAATAACTGAAATTTATGGTTTTCATTCAAAACGGACTGGCAGTATCATTTCCTACTCCTTTTTTATGGTAATCATTAATCACATTGTAACATCAAAAAAATTATACTAATCAAATTAAAATAACATGAAAAGTAAACTTTTACCTTTTAGCTTTTTAATCTTCATTCTTGGGTTTACTGGCATAATCCTGGCTTCAGGGTGGATAGGAAACGGCACTGCCGTTGATTCTACGCAGGATCAGGTTGATGCACAACGGGCTGCTGAATATCTGTCGAAAATCAGGAGCAATCAGCATACCGGCATTGTGGACCCGGCTGAGGTGATACAGGCAAGGGAACAGGCCCTTCAGAAGCAATACAAATCCGGGGATGCGCTGGGTTTGAACTGGGAAGAAATGGGACCGGACAATGCACCGGGAAGAACAAGGACTGTAATTTACGACAACCGGGATGCTTCGGGATCAACACTCATCACTGCGGGTGTTACCGGTGGTTTATGGAAAACCACCAACCTGGGACTTACCTGGAATAAAATTAACGAAGCTAATCAGAATCTTTATATCACCTGTCTTGAACAAGCTTCAAACGGAACCATTTATGCCGGTACCGGCGAAGGCTTCTGTACCGACGAATACACCTATTACGGCGGCCTGGTGGGACAGGGTATCTACAAATCGACTGATGGCGATACCTTTACGCTGATCGAAGAAACAAAACCGGAAATTCCCTCCACAGGCATAATGACCGACACCATCGAGTGGGCCTACATCAATGAGATCAAAATCGATCCCACTTCAGACAGGGTGTATGCCGCAACAAATACCGGCTTGTTCTATTCGGATGACGGGGAAACCAACTGGCAGAAAGTAACCCAATTTTATCTTGATAGCCTGGTGTATGATGTTACCCTTTCGATCGATTCGATCGTTCCGTGTAACAGTTTTGAAGTTGTTGGTGACAACATCATCATGAACCAGCCTTTATACAATAGTGCAGAGATTGACACCACCGTTTACAACAAAGTGCCTCAATCGAAGGTGACTCATATTTTGGAGTTCGATAAGCCCAATTGCACGGATGTGGATATTGCTGCCGACGGTTCAGTAATCGCCACTTTCGACAATCTGGTAATGATGGCTCCGGGGGGTGATGATCTGGTATTCACTAACAAATCCGGCAATCCGGAGAATCCGTATGTGATCAGCCTGGAGGAACGCAGCTACACCACTACACTTACTGCTGTGGATACCTCAGGCAATACAGCCAGCCGCCTCGTTGAGTTTGAGCAGACGACCAACTGGGCCCCGGATGAAATCGACGAACCCAGCCCGCTGTCAATGAGTGCCGGACGCGCCAACGTGGCATTTGCTCCTTCGGATGCATCAGGCAACATTGTGTATGCAGTTTGCACCCAGCAATACGGTTTCCTCGATAATATTTACCTTTCGGAAGACAAAGGCGCCACATGGCAGGTTATTTTCCCCGGAGGATCGCTAACACTTGAGATCTTCAACGGAGCGGGTTGCTTCAGCAATGTGCTTACGGTATTCCCCAACGATCCATACAAAATCCTGGTAGGCAGCATCAACATGTGGATGGGTGAAAAGACAAATCAGAGTGGTTATTTTAACTGGGGTTCAGGTCCCATCAGCCAGGGTGGCTCCAGTTTCCTGGACTATTTCATGCCATATTATCATCACGATTACACGTTCCAGCCAGGATCGAACAACAAGCTTGTGGCAGCCACCAACAAAGGCATTACCCATGTAGTGTTTACCGCAGAGGGTGTTGAATATACACAAATCAACAAAAAACTCTCCATTGCCCAGTCATACACCGTGGGCACATCGGGTTCGCGGCATTACATCCTTACCGGAACACAGGGCGACGGAACTTATTATGTGGACGGCACCGGCAATACTCCGGAAACGGGCGTACAAATCGATGGTGCCAGCGGCGGATCAGTTCTGATATCGAAAATCAGACCCACCGCATTTATCTACAGCAACTCCACCGGAAGCATTAATCGTTCGGAAGACCGCGGACAAAATACTTCATTCAACTTCAATCCCCCGACAAGTAATCTTTTCCTTACTCCCATGGCTTTGTGGGAAGATTTCAACAGCGAAAATTCAAGGGATTCAGTTACCTTCCATGCACAGGAAACTTACTACCAGGGCGAAACGCTGATCATTCGCAGCCAGAATAAGGGAATGGATCTGGGTGCAGGCTATCCCTTCACTTACGTTCTGCAACAGGATTCATTGGTTGATGGAGATTCGGTAAGGGTTAAAGACATTGTACAGTCGAAACTCTTTGTTGCTGTGGAAGACGAAGTGTGGATGACCAAAGACGCTGTGAAATTCTCCAAGGAACCGGATTGGTGGCAAATTGCCGAAATATCGGGCACACCCACCTGCATTTCCTATTCGAAAGACGCCAACTATGTGTATGTAGGTACCAGCGAAGGACTGCTTTACCGGATTGCAAATATCGCCCTTGCCTACAACGAAGAGCGCGCAAGCATCGAAAGCCCCACCTGCATCATTGCAACCGACGAAATCAATTTCGATGGATTCAGCGGAAGGTTTATCACCTCCATAGCTGTAGACCAGCAAAATGCAGAGCACATCGTGGTAACCCTGGGTAATTACGGAAACGAATCCTATGTTTACCAAACCTATAATGCACAGGATACCGCTACAGCGATCAATTTCACAGATATCACAGGCGACCTGCCAAAGATGCCGGTTTATGCTTCAGTTATTGAAATGGAGAATTCCAACTACATCATTCTCGGTACAGAGTACGGCATTTACACAACCGAAAATCCCGAGGGCAATGTAAGCTGGACAGCAGAAAACACAGGAATGGGAATTATCCCTGTGTTCCAGATCAAGCAACAAACTGTTTACAAAGCGGGTATTACCATTCCGGCGAGCGATCCCAATGCATCGCCGATAACCTATCCTTCGGTTGACAATTTCCGCGACATCTATATTGCTACCTACGGGCGTGGTGTATGGCGCGATGAAACCTTCAGGCAGCCTGTAGGTATCGAAGAGGTTGTTTCGAACAAGAACTTGATGAACGATGAACTCAGTGTTTATCCGAATCCGGTTACAAGTCGGGCGACCATTGCATTCGAACTTAGCCGCGAAAGCATGGTGTCTGTAAACGTTTACAGCCTTACCGGAAAACTGGTGGAAAGCCTTCGTCAACAAAACATGACCAGCGGCAGCCATGAAGTTTCACTCGACTGCTCCACGTTACAGCGTGGCGCATACCTGGTAAGGGTTACCGCCGGAAATCAGGTGTTCAACTCCAAATTCATCGTAAAATAGAAAAACCAAATTGAGGAATTATAAAATTTAGCCATATGAAAAGATATTTATTAACAGCCATCATTTTATGTGTGGCCACAATTATAGCAGCCCAGGTAAGGATCGACACACCTCAACAAGTGGCTCCCGAAAACGGAAGCGACAATCAGATGCCTGATGTATACCTGGACTGGAATGCTGTGGTAAATGCTGTTGAGTATGAGGTTCAGCTTGCTGAAGATTCATTATTCAATACCATTGTTGAGGATCAGATAGTTGATGTCTCAGCTATCCAGACACAGCACCTGAAATTTGATTTTGAGTATTTCTGGCGTGTACGTGCGCTGGATGGCCAGGGCAATCAATCTAGCTGGTCGCCGGTGTGGTCGTTCACAACATTTGAAATAATCACCCTGTTCAAACCAAACGATAATGCACCCGATCAGGATCCCGATGTGGAGCTGAAATGGAGGGATCGCATCAGCGGCGCCTCCATTACCGGAGTGGAACATTTCGACGTGCAGATCGATACCACCGAAACTTTCGATTCGCCGCTTATGCACATGTATGAAACCCCGGGCGATGTATACGAAAAGCAAATGATGTACCTGCGCTTTGGCACAAATTACAAATGGCGCGTCAGGGCAAGGCATGCCGGCGGCCAATCCGAATGGAGCGAGGTGAGCAATTTTACGGTTCTTGATGCAATCGAACTGAAGAAGCCCAACAACAATTCAACGGGCACCCACCTGAACGTTGACCTGCGCTGGGATGACCGTTCCGGAATCGATCGTTTCGACTATCAGATCGACGAGAACCCGAATTTTTCCACACCAACCACCTACATTACCGAAACCTACATCGAACCGGCAGTGGATCTCGATTACGGCACCACCTATAACTGGCGCGTACGCGGACGTCACGAAACAGATACCTCAATGTGGTCGGAAGGCTGGTCGTTTACAACGGCTGCAACTGTTAATCTTCTTTTACCTGCCGACGGAGAAGACAGCGCATCGGTTAAACCAACCTTCACCTGGGAACAGATTCTGGGTACCACCGAATACATGATCAACTACAGCCAAACTGAAGATTTCCAGGAAGGTACTGTTGACTATATTGAAGCTGCTGATACTATTGTTCCTTTATACAATGTTCTCGAAATTCTCGAAAGCGGCACCATGTACTACTGGCGCATCAAAGCAATCAGCGAAGTGGATACCAGCGATTTCAGCGAGGTAAGGAGCTTCACAACTATTGGTGCGGAAGGTATCGGCGAGTATTTTGGCCAGGCGAAAGTGAGCCTGTTCCCCAATCCTGCCAAAGATGAGATCAGCATAGAACTCAACACCTCAGAAAATGCAGCCGTTGAGTTCAGCCTGATAGATCTTACCGGACAAACAATCCTGAACAGGAACCTGAACTTTTCCGCCGGACAAAACAAACACAGGATCCGGCTCAACAACCTTTCTAATGGCATCTATATGGTGAAGCTTGCGAAAGGAAATGATGTGTACACAAACAAATTGATCATAAATCAATAGCTGTCCGGCTTGTATTTATCTGGCATAAAATTAAAAAACCGTACGATGATCCGTGCGGTTTTTTTTTACCTGCCGATGCGAGGGGGCGCCACTTAAGAACGGGAGGCAACGTTACATCATGAAGAAATTTGTGTACCTTTTTCTTTAAATCGGATGCAAAAAAAAGCCGGAACAGATTGTTGTCCCGGCTTTTCATTTTTATGAAAGAATCATATTTTTAACTTCCAAGTGTAGCTACCATTACAGCTTTTATGGTATGGAGTCTGTTTTCGGCCTGATCGAATACAATAGAATTTGGTGATTCGAACACTTCTTCGGTAACTTCCATTTCCGGTACGCCGAATTTTTGATAGATCTCCTCCCCTACCGATGTCTCACGATTGTGGAATGCCGGCAGGCAGTGCATGAATTTCACATCAGGATTGCCGGTTTTTTCCAGCAGTTCCTTATTTACCTGATAGGGTTTCATCATTTTTATGCGACGTTCCCATTCTTGTTCGGGTTCACCCATCGATACCCACACATCGGTATAGAGGAAATCCACACCTTTCACGCCTTCTTCCACGCTGTCGGTAATGGTGATCCTGGCACCGGTGGCTTTGGCGATTTCGTTGCACTGGTCGATCAATTCCTGTGAAGGATGCAGTTCTTTGGGGGCCACCCCGCGGAAATCCATTCCCATCTTAGCGGCGCCAACCATGAGCGAATTACCCATATTGTTGCGTGCATCGCCCAAATAAGCAAACGATACCTGACGCAGGGGCTTGTCGCTGTGTTCCTGCATGGTCATAAAATCGGCAAGGATTTGTGTGGGATGATATTCGTTGGTAAGTCCGTTCCACACGGGAACACCTGCATATTTTCCCAGCTCTTCCACGATGTCCTGACCGAAACCACGGTACTCAATCCCGTCGTACATACGGCCCAGTACACGAGCAGTGTCCTTCATGGATTCTTTTTTACCCATCTGCGATCCCGAGGGTCCCAGGTAGGTTACATGGGCTCCCTGGTCGAGAGCTGCCACTTCAAAAGCACAGCGTGTACGTGTAGAATCCTTGGCAAACAGCAATACGATGTTTTTGCCTTTCAAACGCTGCTGCTCGGTGCCTGTGTATTTTGCCTTTTTCAGGTCAACAGAAAGATCGAGCAAAAATTTAATTTCCTGCGGAGTAAAATCCAGCAGCTTCAGAAAATTCCGGTTTCTTAAATTAAATGCCATTGGTTTATTTGTTAATCGTTAATTATTATACGTTATTGATCAATTCCTGCCTCACGCCGTCGGCGGGAGGGAATATTTGTTATTCGAAAGCTCAGGTAGTACTGACGACCTTTTCGAGCTGCGTCGGGGAAAGCCTATACCATTACGATACGGGTGCCGCCGTCGTCGATACCGAGTTTTGTGGTTTTGGTAATGATAGCGTCTTTTCCGCTGTGTTCCACAAAATAAATGGCTGCCCTGATTTTCGGTGCCATACTGCCTTCGGCAAAATGTCCCTCGTCGAGGTATCGTTTGGCTTCGGCAATGGTGATGCGGTCGAGGCTTTTTTCCTGCGGCGTATTGAAATTCAGGCACACCTTCGGCACATCCGTAAGGATGAATAATTTATCGGCGTTGATCTGTGCCGCCAGCAATGCTGAGGCTAAATCCTTATCGATAACGGCATCGATCCCCTGCAATTTGTTTTCCTCAACATAAAACATGGGAATACCGCCGCCGCCAACAGCAACCACAATGGTTCCCTGCCTTGCGATCTTTTCGATGGATTTCTTATTGTTGATCACCAGCGGTTTTGGCGAAGCAACCACTTTGCGCCATCCACGTCCTCTGGGGTCTTCGGCAAACCTGGCATCGGTTTCCTTCATAATTTTGTCGGCTTCTTCTTTGGTATAGAACGGGCCGATGGGTTTGGTGGGATTCTGAAAGGCCGGATCGTCCTTATTCACCAACACCTGGGTGATGATGGTAATGATGTCGCGATCGAGATCATTGGCCATTAACACATTTTTGAGCTGCTGCTCGATAACATATCCGATAAATCCCTGCGAATAAGCCACACAGATGTCGAGCGGCATTTCGGGCAGCCCGTACATTTTATTGCCGGCAGTATTCGACAGCAAAAGATTGCCTACCTGAGGGCCGTTACCATGGGTAACCACCAGGTTATAATCCTTCTCCCTGATCAGTACCATCAGCTTTTCGCTGGTTTCATAGGCGTTTTGTTCCTGCTCATCTATGGTACCTTTTTGCCCTCCCTGAAGCAGGGCATTTCCTCCAAATGCTACAACAGCTAATTTTCTCATTAACAAAAAGTGTTTTAAATTTTGTGGCAAAGCTAATGAAAATCCGGGGATTTTGGGAATATTTCATCATACGCAACCTAACAGAAGCAGGGATTTTCTTAAATTCGTTGCCTGACATGAAATGCTGTTAATCAAAAACATTACCTATGAAATTCAGATCGGTCATCAGCTTCATTCTTGCACCACTGCTTTCACTGTTTCTGATTTTTTTCACCGAAACCGACCCCGACAATAAACTGGTAGGATACACCCTGGCCGTGGCGCTGCTGATGGCGGTCTGGTGGATTACCGAAATTGTACCGCTTGCAGTTACTTCATTGCTACCTGTTGCTTTGTTTCCGCTGCTTGGGATTATGGACGGGCAGGATGTTTCAGCAACCTATTTCAACCATGTGATCTTTCTGTTTCTGGGAGGCTTCATCATCGCGCTGGCCATGCAACGCTGGGGTCTGCACCGACGGATCGCCCTGAAGATCCTGCTTTTCACCGGTATCAGCCCGGGGCGCATCATGCTGGGTTTTATGCTGGCCACCGCCTTCCTGTCGATGTGGATTTCGAATACCGCCGCCACCATGATGATGATCCCGATCCTGATTTCCATCATCAGCAAACTCGAGGAAAGTGTCGGCAAATCGCAGGTGCATCACTACAGCATCGGATTGCTGCTGAGCGTGGCATATTCCGCTTCCATCGGAGGCATTGCTACCCTTGTGGGCACTCCGCCCAATC
>JBKHBQ010000091.1:0-13449 GCA_046542305.1 Bacteroidales bacterium | reverse complement strand
CTCGTTTTGATTGGTGCGCTAATTTTTGAGATGCGGTAAAATTATGCTATTTCCGCCATATTCCTAAAGAAAACTCTTTTCCGCCGCCTTTATTTCGCCGGCAGGCAGATTTGCTATTCCCATTCGATGGTTGCCGGGGGTTTCGAGCTGATGTCGTACACCACGCGGTTTACACCTTTTACCTTATTGATGATATCGTTGGATACCTTCGCCAGGAACTCGTATGGCAGGCGCGACCAATCGGCGGTCATGCCGTCGGTAGAACCCACGGCACGCAGGGCCACAACATTTTCGTAAGTACGCTCGTCGCCCATCACCCCGACGCTTTGCACGGGAAGCAGCACCGTAAGTGCCTGCCAGACCTCATTGTAAAGTTTGCCGGATTTCAATCCTTCGATAAAAATATGATCCACTTCCTGCAGAATACGAATACGTTCGGGGTTTACCTCTCCGAGTATCCTGATGCCCAGTCCGGGGCCGGGGAAAGGATGGCGGTTGAGGATGGCCTCCTTAAGCCCAAGCTCGCGGCCAACGCGACGTACCTCATCCTTGAACAGGCTGTTGAGCGGCTCCACCACTTTCAGTTTCATTACATCCGGCAATCCGCCCACATTGTGGTGAGATTTTATGGTTGCCGAGGGACCCTTTACCGATACCGACTCGATGACATCGGGATAAATCGTGCCCTGGGCCAGCCATTTCACACCAGAAATGCGATGGGCCTCACCATCGAATACCTCGATGAAAGTTTTGCCAATGGCTTTGCGTTTGTCTTCCGGATCGATCTTGCCCTTCAGGGCTTCGTAAAAGCGGTCGGCTGCCGAAACACCGGTTACGTTGAGACCCATATCCTGATAGGCTTCAAGTACGGTTTCGAATTCATTTTTGCGCAGCAGTCCGTTATCCACAAAAATGCAATGCAATTGTTTGCCAATGGCACGATGCAGCAACAGCGCCGCCACCGACGAATCCACGCCGCCCGACAGCCCGAGTACCACATCATCATTTCCGAGTTTTTCCTTCAGCCAGTCCACGGTGGTTTCCACAAAAGAAGCGGGGGTCCAGTTTTGCGAACATCCGCATATCTTTACCACAAAATTCTTAAGCAGCACCATGCCTTCGGTTGAATGGTACACCTCCGGGTGGAACTGAATGCCGTATACCGGGCTATCGCCAACCTGATATCCGGCCACCTCCACATCCGAGGTGCTGGCGATGACACGATAGTTTTCGGGCAACCTCAATATGGTATCGCCATGCGACATCCACACCTGACAGCCGATGCTCATGCCTTCGAGCAGGTTGCTTAACTGATCGATTTTCATCAGGTTGGCACGGCCGTACTCCCTGATTCGCGAAGCTTCCACCTCGCCACCGTTGGCTTTGGCCAGATATTGGGCACCATAACACACTCCAAGGACAGGAATGTCCTTTCTCAGGATTTCTTGCAGGTCAGGATCGGGTGCATTGGCATCGCGCACCGAGTGCGGGCTGCCCGAAAGAATCACTCCCTTAACGTGATCGAGGGCCGGGATTATATTAAACGGATGAATTTCGCAGTACACATTTAGCTCGCGTACACGCCTGGCTATCAATTGTGTGTATTGCGAACCGAAATCGAGGATCAAAATCATTTCTTGCATGGGCGCAAAATTACGAATAAGCCCCTAAGCAATCAGGCAATTGTTGAAATATTTGTAATTTGTTTTTGCATGATGTAATTATCATGACCAGGAAAGCGTTCAGGGAGTTAAATGCTGGTGGATCGATATCAGGAAAAGCATTTTACCTACTGGGCAACCTTAAAGCCATACCCCAAATTCAATACCGGTCAGCAATCATTTCGCCGAGGCAGGAAAAGATCAATTAAGCTTTTGGTGAAATTAATCAGCGCTTTCCTCTCGGTTTTCCGGTCTTGGGATCATATCCGCGCTGCTTGGCCATATCTTCCAGTCGTTGCTGGAATTTCGACTTTTTCACAGGCTTCTTTTTGTTCAACTGGATTTGCTTCAGGATTTTTTTCTCATCGATGGTGCGGCGGATGATAAACATCTGTGCAAAGGTGATGAGGTTGGCCAGCAGGTAATAATAACTGAGGCCGGAAGCAAAATTGTTGAAAATTCCAAGGAACATAACGGGCATGATGTACATCATGGTCTTCATCCCCGGCATCTGCGTGCTGGTAGAACCCATCATGTCGTTGTTGATCTTGGTGTAGAAGATGGTTGAAATGGTCATCAACAACGTGAACAAACTCACGTGATCGCCATAGAAGGGAATGGTGAACGGCAGGTTCAGGATCGAATCGTAGCTCGAAAGGTCGTGCGCCCAGAGGAAGGATTCCTGCCGCAATTCTATCGACGACGGGAAAAACCTGAACAGGGCGATGAGGATCGGAAACTGCAGCAGCATGGGCACGCATCCCGCCATAGGGTTCACACCCGCCTTTTTATAGAGATTCATGGTCGCCTGTTGCTTTTTCATGGCGTCCTCGGGCTTTGGATATTTTTTGCTCAATTCGTCGACCTCGGGTTTCAGCACCCGCATTTTGGCCGATGATTTATAGGTTTTGTAAGCAATGGGGAAGAGCACGATCTTGAGCATAATGGTCAGGATGAGAATGACAATGCCGTAATTCCATCCGTAACCGCCCAGCCAGTCGAACACAGGGATCACTGCATAAATGTTGATCCATGCCATCAAAAAGAAACTCCAGCCTAGCGGAATCTGCTTTTCAAGATCCATGTCGAATTTGTTGAGGGTGCTGTATTTGTTGGGGCCGAAGTAAAACTTCATGCCGAAGGTTTCCCTGGGAGAATTTTCGAAAGGCACCCCGATAAGTGCTTTCATGGTTTTCAGGTAATGCTCATGGGTGATCTCCTGATTGGTCGACACGGCAATATCCGCATTGCTGAAGGCCTGGTCGGCAATAATGGTCGACACGAAAAACCTGGTTTTGAACGACAGCCAGCGCACGGCGGTTACCAGCGATTCTTCATCATCTTTGCTTTCAGAGAGGTAATCCACCTCATCCTCATGATATTTATAATAAATGGTGGTCTCGTTTCTTTCGTTATCCAGGCTGCGTTCCTGACGCCGCATATCTGCTTCCCAGGCCAGGTCGAGGTAATTGGTACCTGCATCCACCACCTGATTCATTCCTACCAGGTTCAGATCGTAGTCCATCATGTACTTATTCCCGTACAGGGTATACACGTACTCGATGTACTGCCCCGCGTTGAAGCCCGCATCGGCGCCGTTGGTATACAGCCGCATGGCAAACCTGAGCGAATCCGTACCCGAAACGTACATGGAATCTTTATCCTGCCATTTCCCTGAAGTCCAGTACGGCTGGAAATAAAGGTCGTTGGTATTGATGATCCGGTTTTGCGAAAAGAAGGAGTAACCGAATTTGGTATCGTCATTATTGTAAAGTTCCAGCGGAAGCGAATCGTAAGTCTGATAATCTTTCAGCTGTGCATTGTAAATCTTTCCTCCCTTTTTTGAAATCCAAAGCTTGAAAACTTCATTCTCCAGGATGAAAGTGTCGTCGGAACCGGTACCCGAATTTGAAAACAGACCCAGTTTACTGTCAAGATCGGCTTTCGTTCTGTCGTGTTCACGGGGAAGCTCTTCAGCGGCTTGCTGTGCCGGTGCTTCGTCAGCCTGCTCCTGTATAGCCTGCTCCCTGAGCCGCTGTATGGAATCCTTGCGCCTCTGAACCAATTCAAGCGAATCACGTAGTTGTTGCTGGCGCTCCAGCTCTTCCTTGGAGGGCTGATTATAGACGGTAAAACCGATAAAAATGGCAAAGATCAGCAATAATCCAAACACCGTATTTCTGTCCATTCAGTATGAGATTGTTGAGATTTTTAAAATGAGGGCGCAAAGATACTTAAAAATATTACTTCCGGGCCGAAAATGCAGAAGCCGCATCACACCTGCACTTCTCCCTGGTTTTTCTTTGCTGATTTAACTGTTTTGCTGCTTTTTGATTCGCCGGCATGGATTTTTGCAGCTTCTACGAATTTTACGAACAGCGGATGGGGATTGGCCACCGTACTCTTGTACTCGGGATGGAACTGCACCCCTACAAACCAGGGGTGATCTTTAAGCTCGATGATTTCCACCAGATCGCCCTGCTTATTGATCCCCGACTGGATCATACCTGCATCGGAAAATTCAGTCAGGAATTTATTATTAAACTCGTACCGGTGGCGGTGACGTTCTGAAATCGATTGCTCATTGTACACCTTGCATGCCAATGTATCAGGCTTTATGCTGCATTCAAATTTGCCGAGCCGCATGGTGCCGCCAAGGCCGGAAATCTTTTTCTGGTCTTCCATCATATCTATCACCGGATAGGAGGTTTTGCTGTTGAATTCTGTGGAATTGGCCTTTTCGAAACCCAGTACGTTGCGCGCAAATTCAATCACGGCGCATTGCATGCCAAGGCAAATTCCAAGGAAGGGGATTTTCTCCTCGCGGGCCACCTGAATGGCTGAGATTTTCCCTTCGATTCCCCTTGACCCGAAGCCGGGTGCCACCAGTATGCCATCCAGGTCGGCCAGGGTATTGAGAAAACCGTTCTCTTCGATGGCTTCCGAGTGGATCATTTTCACGTTCACCTTGCAGTCGTTCACCGTGCCCGCATGAATAAAGGCTTCGCTGATGGATTTGTACGCATCCTTCAGTTCAACATATTTGCCCACCAAACCAATGGTGATCTCTGATGCCGGATTTTTAAACCTGTGAAGAAATTCCTCCCATTTCTGAAGATCCGGTTCTTTATCGGTGGGGAGCTTGAGTTTGCGCAACACCTCGAAATCGAGTTTTTCCTTGTGCATCAGCAATGGCACATCATAAATGGTTTCGGCATCGATGGATTCGATGACGGCGGTTTCATCCACATTACAAAACAAAGCGATCTTGTTCTTCAGTGATTCGTTGAGCGGTTTTTCGGTGCGGCATACGATGATGTCGGGCTGCACTCCCTGCTCGAGCATAGTTTTTACGGAATGTTGAGTAGGCTTGGTTTTGAGTTCCTGAGCCGCCGAAAGATAGGGCACCAGGGTAAGGTGGATCACAATGCAGTTGCTTCCCATCTCCCACCGCATCTGACGCACAGCTTCCACATAAGGCAGCGACTCAATATCGCCCACCGTACCGCCGATCTCAGTGATCACGAAATCCTGGTTCCCCTTGTTGCCAAGCAGTTTTACCCGGTATTTGATTTCATCGGTAATATGCGGGATCACTTGTACGGTATTTCCCAGATAGTCGCCGCGCCGCTCCTTGTTGATCACCGACTGGTAGATTCTCCCGGTGGTTACATTGTTTTCCTGTGAGGTGGGAACATTCGAAAAGCGCTCGTAGTGGCCAAGGTCCAGGTCGGTTTCGGCGCCGTCTTCAGTTACAAAGCATTCACCGTGCTCATAAGGGTTGAGTGTACCCGGGTCGATGTTGATGTACGGATCGAGCTTTTGAATGGTAACCGAATAACCACGGGCCTGAAGCAGCTTGGCCAGTGAAGCCGAAATAATTCCTTTGCCGAGGCTTGAAGTAACGCCTCCGGTAACGAAGATATATTTTGTTTTGGACATGACGCGTTGACCTTAATTTTTTTGCAAATTAAATACTTTTGAAGCTGAACCGCTTGGATGATTTTTTATTTTTTTTAAACAAAAAAGGGACGAACTACCCGAACGTCCCTTTTCAGCCTGTATTATGCAGCTATCCTAATAATACCTGTAACTTTTCACACGGCCAATGTGTTTGGCAAGTCTGATGCACTGAGATACATAGCCGAACTCATTGTCGTACCACAGGTAAACAATGAGGGTTCTCCCGTCATCCGACACTTTGGTGGCAGGCATATCATAAATGCAGGCACACGAATCGCCGATGCCGTCGGAAGAAACAAATTCCGTGGAATTGCTGTATCGGATCTGCTCGATGAGGGAACCTTTCAGCGAAGCCTGCAGGAAGGTGTCGTTCACCTCCTGCACGGAAGTTTGCTTATCCACTTCAATGGTAAGAATGGCCAGCGACACATCCGGGGTCGGAACACGTACGGCATTGCTGGTAAGCTTACCCTTCAGGCTCGGAATAGCTTTTGCGGCTGCCGATCCGGCGCCGGTTTCGGTGATCACCATGTTGAGCGGAGCAGAGCGTCCGCGGCGTGATTTCTTATGATAATTATCGAGCAGGTTCTGGTCGTTGGTGTAGGCATGTATGGTTTCGATATGTCCCTTGATAATTCCAAAACTGTTCTCGATCACCTGCAGGCCTGGAACAATGGCGTTGGTAGTGCAGGAAGCCGCCGAATAGATGGTTTCCTGCTCCAGATTCAGGGTCCCCTGATTAACGCCATACACAATGTTCGGGATGTCGCCCTTGCCGGGAGCTGTCAGCAATACCTTGCTGATCCCATTGGCTTTTAAATGCCTGCCGAGACCTTCGCGGTCGCGCCACACTCCGGTATTGTCGATTAGCAACGCGTCTTCGATGCCATACTGGGTATAATCCACCTCCTCCGGAGTGTTAGCTGCAATCATGTGAATAATGTGCCCATTGATAACAAAACAACTGTTTTCGATATCCTCGTTGGCTACACCGTTGAAAGTGCCATGCACCGAGTCCTTGCGAAACAGGGAAATCCTTTTGCGAAGATCTTCCGGTTTATTGCTGCGCGTAACGATTGCCCTGAGCCTTAGCTTCGAACCATTTCCTGCAATTTGAATCAGTTCGCGGGCCAGCAACCTGCCAATGCGGCCGAAACCGTAAAGCACAACATCCTGTTTGCGGCTGCTGCGTGGCGGGGCACCTACAAATTCCTTCAGCTTATCCAGCACAAAATCCCTGGCATCGCTGTATTTGTGCTTTTCTTCCGACCATTCCGAATTCAGCCTTCCGATGTCGATGCGTGCAGGGGCAATATCCTCCGCCAGAATGGCCTTGGCCAGCAGCAGCGAATCCTGGACACTCACAGGCTTTTTCAGAATGGTTTCGGCACGGATATGCTTGTTCAGGATTTTTCCCGCTCCACGATCAATTAATTGACTGCGAAGGAGGATTAATTCGATCGACTTCTCGAACCAGAGCTTGCCTATCACATTTATAAACTCGATGGCCGCCTTTTCATCGTCGATCCACATTTTCAAGGACTTGTCAAAACTATCCATTTTGTATTATTTGATTAATAAATTAATTTTCAAAAAAGGGAGAGACTACTAACGATGAGTTCCGCAGTGATTCAGTTAATTGCAAATGTATGGAACTTTTTACAAATTGTACAAGGGAAAACCTGAATTTTCCTTAATAACCGCAGCTTTCAAGTAGCCTGATTCAGGAAGCAAATACAGGAGCGCAAGAAATGCATTTCAATATCTGACAGTAGCGCCCTTATATTGTGCAGAAAACTTTAATTTTGCCGGCTAATTAATAAAACCGAATCATTCATGGCGCTGATCCATTCGTTTGAAAAAAGCGGGAATTATCTTTTCAGGAACCGCAGCAACATTCCGGTAATTTTATGGGTTTTGGCAATTCCGGTGATCTATTTCACCGACACGGCCCACATTCCGGAAAACCTGAAACATATTATCCTCGCCATAGCCATATTTTTAAGCGCCGCCGGTTTTGTTATCCGTGCCATCACCATCGGCACCACGCCGGCAGGCACATCGGGCCGCAATACCCGTGAGGGCCAGGTGGCCGAGCAGCTCAACACCAGCGGGATCTATTCCACCATCAGGCATCCCCTGTACCTTGGCAATTACCTGATGTGGATCGGCATTGTGGTGTTTACCTACAACCTTTATTTTGTAATCATCGTGTCGCTGGCCTACTGGCTTTACTACGAACGCATCATGTTTGCTGAAGAGCGTTTCCTGGAAAAGAAATTCGGAAAGACATACCTCGACTGGTCCCTGACCGCGCCTGCATTTATTCCTTCATTTAAAAACTACAGGAAAAGCAGGATTTCCTTTTCGTTAAAAAGTGTCTTCAGAAGGGAATATTCAGGGTTGCTGGCGACCGTATTCGGCTTTGTATTCGTGGATAACCTCAGATATTTTTTCAACTACCGTGATTTGGACATCACACGCACTTCCAACATCATTCTTGCCATCACCATTGTGGTAGTGCTGATCCTGCGCACCCTCAAGCACCACACCAGTGTGCTCGATGAGGCGGGAAGATCCTGATCCCTCCGCATCCGAAAACAGAAAACCCGGCGTACGACACCCCATTGATATCAAAACCGGGTATAATTATCTGAATAATATCAATTCCAATTGAGAATACCAACCCACCTTCACTGCATTTGGTCGGGGCAGATTTGAATACTGCTCAATTCTACCGCATATCGATCACATCGAAATCCTGAAATTCGGTTGCTGAAAATTTGAAGGTGTTCTCATCGACCCCCGTGTTGGGTTCGAAGCTGGTGATGGAATAGGTATACTTGCTGCCGTTCTGATCGAAAATCTCGATGGCATAAAGCTGCATTTCGCTTTTCCGGATGTAGAGGTTTACCTTATCGAAAGTTTTCTTTTCATTGGGCGTCAGTTCAAGGGTATGCACCTGAATGCCGTTGATTTCGGTTTTTCTGGGGATGAGTTTCGATTTGTAATCCTCGTTATAGTTGGTCAGCAGGTTGGTTGGCGTGAAGACTTCCTCACCTTCCGCTGCATCGTTTACCTGCACTTCCTCCGCATCCGGGATTACGGTCCAAACGGTTTCGCCATCGGAGATCACGGTCTGGCCGGCGATGTTAAGCCGGTATTTGTCGCCGCTAACCACAGCGGTTCCCTCGGTTACTTCGTTGATATTGGCATCGGGGTTCTCCATCCGGTATTCGAACTCGAGGCGGATATCATCGTAGGCCTTTGTTTTTTGGGTGACCACGTTTAGGATTTCCGTCGCCTGTTTGTCGCGCGACTGCGCCTGTACCTGCCAGCTCGTCATCACGAATACCGTCAGCAGTAAAATTGCTTTGATCGTTGATTTCATATTCTATCGGTTAAAATTTCTCGTCAATGTTTTTCAAAAACTGTTCCAAATCGAGTTCGGTCTTAATCAGCACCTCGCGTGCCTTGCTTCCCTCGAACGGTCCTACCACGCCGGCGGCTTCCAGTTGATCGATGATCCGTCCCGCGCGGTTGTATCCAATCTTCATTTTCCGCTGCAACAATGAAGTAGATCCCTGCTGGTTCTGCACCAAAATTCTGGCAGCCTCATCAAACAAAGCGTCCTTCTCTGTGGGGTCGAACTCCGAAACCTGCTCGTCCTGTTCATCTGCATATTCCGGAAGGTGATATGCATCGGGATAAGCGCGTTGCGAACCGATAAAGTCGGTAAGTTTTTCGATTTCAGGAGTATCGATAAAGGCACACTGCAACCTGATGAGGTCGCTGCCTGAAGACAGGAGCATATCTCCCCGACCGATCAACTGATCGGCGCCGGGGCTGTCGAGAATGGTACGCGAATCCACCTTGGAGATCACCCTGAAAGCAATGCGTGCCGGGAAGTTCGCCTTGATGGAACCGGTAATGATATTTACCGAGGGTCGCTGTGTGGCAATGATCAGGTGAATGCCTACAGCCCTGGCAAGCTGTGCCAGCCGCGTGAGCGGAATTTCGATCTCCTTGCCTGCCGTCATGATCAGATCGGCAAATTCGTCAATCACCAGCACGATGTATGGCAGGAAGTGATGCCCCTCCAGCGGGTTGAGTTTCCGGTCGAGAAATTTATTGTTGTATTCCTTGATGTTGCGTACCTGCGCATCCTTCAACAGTTCGTAGCGGGTATCCATTTCGATGCCCAGCGAGTTGAGCGTGCGCACCACCTTGCGTGTGTCGGTGATGATGGCTTCCTCCGAATCTGGCAGTTTAGCCAGGTAATGACGCTCGATTTTCGAAAAAAGCGTCAGCTCCACTTTTTTAGGATCCACCATCACAAACTTCAGCTCCGCCGGGTGCTTTTTATATAGCAGGGATGCGATAATGGCATTGAGTCCGACGGACTTTCCCTGCCCGGTTGCACCTGCCATGAGGATATGCGGCATTTTGGTAAGGTCGGCCAGGTACACTTCGTTGGCAATGGTCTTGCCCATGCCGAAAGGTAGCTCGTAGCGGCTCTGAATAAATTTTTCGGATCCCATCACCGATTTCATCGAAACAATATCAGGGTTCTGGTTGGGCACCTCAATACCCACGGTGCCCTTGCCCGGAATGGGCGCAATGATGCGGATGCCAAGCGCCGACAGGCTCAGCGCGATATCATCTTCCAGGTTTTTGATCTTCGACACACGGATGCCCGGTGCCGGAACGATCTCGTACAGCGTTACCGTGGGGCCGATGGTGGCTTTTATTTTCTGAATCTCGATCTTGTAATGATTGAGGGTTTCGACAATGCGGTCCTTGTTGGCTTCCAGTTCTTCCTTTTGCACGTTGATGCGGTCGCCGCCGTAGTCGTTGAGCAATTCGAGCGGGGGCGACTGATAGTGAGGCAGGTCGAGCCGGGGATCATATGAAGTATCCAGGCCCTGCCGCTCGGCGGGTTTCCGGGGAGCCTCCGGAGTAGTTGCAGTATCCTGATCCGGCTTCCCGTTTTCCTCCAGGTTCTCGATGGTAAAATCAATTTCGCCCGATGCATGCATCTTTTCGCTACCACTATCTGAAGTAACCGTTTCGAATTCAATCACCGGTTTTCCCCTCTCAGGTTTTAATTCCGGCTTTTCCGGCTCTCCGCTCAAAGCAGACTCGTCATCATCATCATCATCCACGGCATATTCTTCCACATTATAGCCGCCGCCATTTTCGGCACCATTCGGCTTGCGTTTTTTCTCTCCGGGCTTCTTTTTACCTTTTTTGTTTCCTGACAACTTAATCCTGAAAGAGGGCAATCTGATGAGGCTGAACAACCCGGCCACGATCAAAAAAGCCACCAGGATAAAAAACAGGAGCAATCCGGTACCGGGTTTTCCCAACAAACTGATCAGCCATCTGTTCACAAACAGGCCGAACTGTCCGGCCAGCAAACCATTCATCACGGTGGGCAGTGCATAGGCCATGCTTACCGACAGCCAGATTAGTCCAAGCAGGCTCGATTGAAAGGTCTTGTATGCGGAAACGGGCAGCCGCGGCCAGATCAGCTTCAATCCGGCTACGAAAAACCAAATCACGAAGAAAAATGCGGCAATCCCGAACCCGTGCTTGATGAAGAGCTTTGAAACAGCGGCGCCGAATTTTCCCATCAGGTTGTTTGCCTGGACATCTCTGTTGGAAATGATTTCGTAAAATGATTTATCGAACAGCGCATCGTCTGATTTCCAGGTGGAGAGATACGAAACGAATGACAACGCCATGAACAGGGACAGTGCCAGCAAAAAAAGCCCCAAAATCTGCTGAACCTGCCGGTTGCAAAAAAACTGTACCATAGCCTTTAAGGGCCGGGTACGGCTTTTCTTTTTTGACTTACGGGCAGGTTTCTGGTTTTGCTTCACCTCCTTTAAACGGTTGATCTTTGCCGGCATGTTGATGTTTTCTGTATTGGTATGCAAATGTAATATTTAAGCGAAAAATCCGGTACACGAGTTTTCAACGAAAATCATGATACCGGATTTAAGTATTTTTTATCAGGCTTTATCAGCCGCCAAAGGTCCGCATGAGTTCTTCGCGGGTGGTTTTCTGATAACCTTCGGGAACTTCAAATTCCTTTTCCTTCACCTTTTCCTTTTCCACATCCACGGCTGTGAATTGCATCATCATTCCCTGACCGGCGTCCAGTTCGAATTCCATCAGCAGGCCTTCCACATTATGAAATACCTGATCGCCATAATTGATTGCGGGGTTTACTTCAATTTCTTTGGTAAACCAGGCTTCACCCATCATATTCCCCTCGCTGTTCTTTATTTTCACCTTATAGCAATTGTAGCCGGCAATTTCCTTGCTTTCGTCGGTAATGTCCACCGAGAAATCCTTTGCTTCACCAATTTCCTTCATCATTTCCTCTTCAGATGTTTCGATGGCATATTGTTGCCCCATAATGTCCATCAGGGCTACTTTTGTTTTGTTTTTCAGATCAATGATGGAGCTTTGTTTTCCAACCTGGGTAAACAGTACCGTCTTCACATGGTGCTCACCAATAAGCATCGACATGGTTTTGGGCAGCATCCCCCTGGCTTCTTCGGGCAGGTTTTCCATATCAAATGAAATCTGGTAGGTGATCTTGCCTGTGAAATACTTGTCTTTTGCCTGAATGGCAGGAATTGCAATAAAAATTGCAAGCATTAAAATCATGATTTTTTTCATATGTTTATATTTTATTTATTGATGGTGAAGATAATACGTTGTTCTCCACCAATGAAACCAATTTCATTTTTCAGGCCGGTTCCTTAATTATTTAACCAACCTTAAGCTTTTGTTGAATCTGATTTTTCCATCGAACAAGCCTTTGTCTTTATCCAGCGAAAGCCAGACAAAAACAGCTTCTCCCACGATATGATCGTAGGGCACATAGCCCCAGAACCTTGAATCAGCCGAGTTATCGCGGTTGTCGCCCATCATCCAGTAATAGTCCTGCCTGAAGGTATACGAATCGGCTTCCTCACCGTTGATCAGGATTTTGCCGTCGGTTTCCACCAGTTCATTATATTCGTACACGTCGATAAGTTTACGGTACAGTGCGATGTTTTCAGTGGTGAGTTTCACGGTCTCGCCCCTGGCCGGAATTACAAGCGGGCCGAAATTATCCTCATTCCATCTGAAATTTTCCGGTTCGTGCGGGAAAATTGGCAAATAGGTTTCACCGGCAGGCCGCACTTCCAGATCCACACTTTTGATGCGCGGGTTGTTCCTGAGCTTTTCCGCCATTTCAACCGTTAGCGGAAAAATAAATTTACTCGCCGAAATCGCCCTGCCCTCATTGATGTTCAGGCCATCGAGCAGTTTTTGCAGTTCGAATTTATTGAAGCCGCTACCCTGAGCAGTTACCTCGTAGTTGTACTGCATTTGCGGCGGATTGAATGCTTTTTCGCCATTGATGTACACCTGCTTGTCGATGATCTGAAGGGTATCACCGGGAAGTGCCATACATCGCTTGATGTAGTTTTCGCGTTTATCCACCGGGCGGTCGGTTACCCTGTATTTATTCCACACCCACTCGCGGCCCATGTCCTGCTGGTATTTGCTGCCATACTGCTGTATATACCTGAGCTCGGCATCGCGCACGATCTGATAATAATCCTCATTCTGCCGTTCCAGCACAACGGTGTCGCCGCTGGGATAGTTGAACACCACCGCATCATAAAGCTTCACATCACCAAATCCCGGAAAACGGTAATACGGCAGTTTCACCCATTCCAGATAGCTTTTGGTATAGTGCGAAAAAGGCATGGTATGGTGCACAAACGGAAAGGCTACGGGTGTATTCGGCACCTTAGGC
>JBKHBQ010000090.1:0-13504 GCA_046542305.1 Bacteroidales bacterium | reverse complement strand
TCACTCCCGGCATGATGGTGAACTTGCCTTTTTCCATTTTGTCGAGCGTATATTTTGCTACCGATTCAGGTGAGAGCAGGGAGAGCCTTCCGAAAAAGCCTGATTCTTTCACCCGTTTTTTCACATGATCGCTGGTGGCAACCGCTCCGGGCATCAATACGCTGAATTTAAGGTTGGTGTGCCGGTATTCCTGTTGAAGGGCGGCAGTGAAAAAATACACATAGGATTTGGACGCCAGATACACCGATTTAAAAGCGATGGGCGTGTAAGCACCCAGGCTTCCCACATTCAGGATATGACCTTCATTCTGCTGAATCATATCCTTTAGAAACAAAAGGGTGATGCTGGTGAGAGCCCGCAGGTTAAGGTTGATCATTTCCTCCACCTCCTCACGTTTCATGTCGTGAAAATTTCCTGTATGACCGATGCCTGCGTTGTTGAACACGCAGTTTATATTCAGACCCATATTTCGCGCATAATCATATACGATTTGCGGCGCTTCGCTTCGGGTAAGGTCGAGGGTGAGGTACTTGGTGCTGATCCCGTGCTTTTGTTCCAGTTCGGTGACGAAATCGTCGAGGCCGTCGCCGGGCAGTGAAACCAGGAAGAGGTTCATGCCACGTGAGGCACATTCGGCTGCCAGCGCCTTTCCAATGCCTAAACTTGCTCCGGTGATGAGTGTAAATCTCCTGATTTTATCTTCTTTCATATGCTAATGTTGGTTTAGCCTTAGCCATTCTATCGTTTTTGATAAGCCTTCTTCAAGGCTTGTGATGCGGTAACCCAGTTCCTGTTCTGCCTTGCGACTGGTGCAGGCCCAGTGGTGAAGGTATTTTTTTATCCACTCCGGGGTGATCAGCGGGGGGCGTCCGATGAGGCGGGCGCCGGTATACTGTATCCGGGTAATCACACGTAGCAAAGGGTAGCGGATATGCACCATCCGGAAATTCTTTCCTGAAACCTGACTGAGGCTTTCAAAAAAGCCGTCATAGGTGGTGTTTTCACCTCCGGTGATATATCGTTCTCCAGGTCTGCCTTTTGCCATGGCCAATATCTGGCCTTCCACTACATCGTCAACATACACGTAATTTCCGTATTTTTTTCCGTTTCCGGGAATGATGCGCCATTTGCCGCGGATATATCTGTGGATAATTTTTGTCATGGCTGCACTGGCACTGATCAGTCCAGGCCCGTAGACGCGGGTAGGATTTACGGTGACCACCTCGAGCCCCTTGCCGGTAAAATCCCGCGCCAGTTGTTCGGCCTGGGTCTTGGTTTCTTCATAGGCATTAAAAAAGCCGGTCCTGCGCGGTGTGTCCTCATCCACCGGATTGCCGCCATCAGAGGGACCGAGGGTGCCGCCCGTGGAGGTGAAAACCACGCGCTTGAGGCCTTTGTCCAGTGCTGCCTGGAATATATTTGAGGTGCCTTCCACATTCACACGGTAGGGCAGTTGCGGATCTTTGGACCAAACCCGCGCATATGCGGCCAGATGATAACCGGCATCACAGCCCTGCATAGACCTGCTGATGCTTTCTTTGTCCAGAAGATTGCCTTCGAACAGCGTAATGGATGGATGGTTAAGATGCTTGGCCCGCTGACGCGAACGGATGAGAGCATGAACCTGATGTCCTTCATCAGCCAGCCTGATAGCCAGCCGTCCTCCTATGAAACCTGTGGCACCGGTGATGAAAATTTTCATTTTATCTTGTTATTCTTTATTAAACGACATTTCCGGATTGTACCGGATTGCCCAGAAATCGTTCGACAAAGCCAATGCCAAATGCATAAAGAAGGCAAAAAATAAAGTTCCCGTATATAAGGTCAGCAGGCATAGAATAATCCCGAACGGTATGGCGCCCAGCGTTTCGCCGGAACCTTTGGGCAGGTGGGCGAGGGAATATATGGTGACGTTGATGGCAATGGCCGTCCAGATGCCGAAAACTTCATATGTTGAAAACAGCAACAAACCGCGGAACAGAAATTCGTAAGCCAGCAGGTACATAGTCCATCCCGTGGCATTGAGCAGGAAACGACCGGTGGTCCAGCGGTTTACGCGCATCTGAGGATACTGCCTGAGGTTGGATGGATTATTGGCCAAGAAATAATTCACAAAAACAGGCGCCCCGATGCTTACCAGCAGCCATGGCCAGTAAAGCAGCAGAGAATCAGCAGAAAGGCCGAAACGATCAGGCGAAAAGCCGAACATAATCGCAAATCCGGCCAAAGGCAACAGACCCATGGAAAAAAATCCCCACATTTTTTGTAGAAAGATCCGCCGGATCAACAATCCTTCATCCCGCAAATCGGAAACTGAACGATCTGCTTTGCTGCGCCAATCACCCAAAAAGTGGTATAAAAGAAATCCTGCCAGCGTGCTGAGGATGGCAAAGGTTGCCTGCGGGTATTCCGCCTGAAGCAAGTCCTGATGTTGCATATGCATTTTTATCTGTTGCAGCCCAGCATATTGTACAAGTGCCTGCGGGTTGCACAACCTTGTTTAGCGGCTAAATTACTTTTTTTTGTGTGAACTCCCTGTGCCGCAAACTGATTATTTTTGCGGGAAGCCGGCAGATGGACGGGGTATCCGGAAGTTTTTAACCTGAATATGTCGATAAATGTGCATAGGATTTTTGATTTAAAATTGATTACTTTGCCGGATGGAAAAATTGATTTGTTAACGGATGATTTTTGCTGCCATCGATATCGGGTCAAATGCCGTGCGCCTTTTGTTTGCCAATGCTTTTGAAAAGGATGAGCAAATACATGTTGAAAAGGCCACGCTGATCAGGATTCCTATCCGCCTGGGAAAGGATGTGTATAAAGGCAACAGCATCAGCAAGAAAAGAGCGGGCAACCTTATTAAGACCCTGAAAGCCTTCTCGCTGCTGATCGATGTATACAAACCCGTGGCCTTTGAGGCTTGTGCAACCGCAGCCATGCGCGAAGCCGAAAACGGGCAGGAGATCCTCAAAAGGATCAGGAAGGAAACCGGAATGAACATTCGCATCGTCGACGGTCTGGAAGAGGCGGAAATCATCAGGAGTGCCAACGGATTCACTTCAACGCCGGGAAACCACCTGACCATGTTTGTGGATTTGGGAGGAGGAAGCACCGAGATATCCCTGATGTGGGGAAGCAAAGTGATCGGAGCAAGATCCTTTAATATAGGTACCCTGAGGCTGACCGGAAAAAAAGTTCCCAAATCAGAATGGGATGCCCTGGAAAGCTGGCTGAAAGAATTCAGCGGCGAGTTCGGCAAAATGAATGTGATCGGATCGGGTGGCAACATCAATAAAATAGCAAAGCTCTATGGCAATACCGAAGATAACACCCTCACTTTTCAGCAATTGGAATATGCCTTTAAGCATTTGAGCAGCTACAGCCTTCAGGAAAGAATAGAATTGATGGGATTGCGTCCCGACCGTGCCGATGTGATAGTGCCTGCGGCAAAGGTGTTTCTTTTCATCACCCGCATCATCAAGGCCGAGGAAATCCTGGTGCCGAAAATCGGCCTTGCCGACGGCTTGATTTACCGGCTGTATCAAACCCACGGCAAAAAGCCGAAAAGGAGCGTAAAATAATCATTAGCAGAACGGTACAAAAATTCATAACGCATAAGGTTAAATTAAAAGCCAAAAACTATTTGTTTTAAAAAAGTTTTACATTTGCATAAAAATTTAAAATACGTAAAAAAATGAATATTCCTGACAATTTAAAGTACACCAAAGATCACGAATGGGTGCGTGTAGAAGGCGATGAAGCATTCATTGGCATTACCGACTATGCACAGAACGAATTGGGCGACATTGTGTTTATCGAGGTGGAAACCGTGGGCGAAGAGCTTGACAGGGAAGAAACTTTCGGAACCATCGAGGCGGTAAAAACCGTTTCTGACATGTTTATGCCGGTTGCCGGTGAAGTGCTGGAATTCAATGAAGAACTGGAACAAAGCCCCGAAATCGTCAACAACGATCCCTATGGCAAGGGCTGGATTGTAAAGATCAAACCGGCAGACATGAACGATATTGAAGACCTGCTGGACGCTGATGCTTACAAAGAACTGATTTAAAGAGGTACTGAACCAGGCGGGCATCAAACTAAAAAGTTAGTTGACCGGGCAATAAGCATCCGGGCCGGCCGTTTGATATTATAAAGAAGTAAATAATAAGCACACTCATGGAAGCAAAAAAAAGTAAAAAAGCCGATCTTGAGGGTAAAAAAGCGATCTTCCTGGAAATTGGATTGATTGTAGCGCTGGCTGCAGTTTTGCTCGCCTTCAACTACAAATCGTACGACAGCGGCCCTTCGCTCGACATTCAGGTGCAGGTTGACGATACGCCGGAAGAAATTATTCCAATTACCCAACAGGAAGTAAAGCCCCCGCCACCTCCTCCGCCAAAAACCGTTACCGTGATCAACATCGTGGAGGATGACGTGGAAGTGGAAGAAGATATCGACATTGATGTGGAGGCCGACCAGGAAACCATTGTAGAGGATTTTGTGCCCGTCGTGGAAGAAGAGGAAGAAGTGGATGAGCCGGAAATCTTTACCGTGGTGGAAAATATGCCGAGTTTTCCCGGTGGTGATGTCGCCAGGATCAAGTTCCTGCAGGAAAATATCAGGTACCCACAGATGGCCCGCGAATCGGGAATTCAGGGTACCGTGTACGTTACTTTCGTTGTTGAACCCGACGGTACGGTATCCGACATCAGGGTAATTCGTGGAATTGGCGGTGGCTGCGATGAGGAAGCCGTTCGCGTGATTAAGGAAATGCCAAAATGGAACCCCGGTATGCAGCGCGGTAAGCCTGTGAGGGTTCAGTTTAACATGCCGATCAAATTTACCCTCCAGGGTTAAACTGATCAAAAGAAATTTTTAATAAAGTCCCGGATGTTTGAAATGTCCGGGATTTTTTTGTGGCTTTAGCGCCGTATCATCAGCTATGTACAATTAGTAATGCATTGTGGGCTAGTGTCTTCCACGGAGTTTTTCATGCCTGATGCTTTCGATTCTTAAGCTATATTATCCCGAACCCAGGTTATTTTTAAATTTTCAACCACCTGCCGAAAACTGATTCAAACCCACACTATACTGGTTCTTCAAAATATATGATTCTTAACGGACGTTTTCCTGATATATATTCCGTTCTTTTATTTCCTCATCAAAATCAGGTAGTATGAAAACACAAAAGAGCAAATTCAACCTCCTCGAACGCAGGCGCTTTCTTTTCCTCGAAATCGGCCTCATCATTGTCCTTTCAGCCGTCCTGCTTGCTTTCAGTTACCGCACCTACCCAAGTGATCGCATCGTCGTTTCCAACCCTTACGGGGATGTATTCAACGAAGATCATATCATTCAGACCAAACAGCCCAAACCTACACCTCCTCCGCCGGTGAAGCCGGTTTCCATCATCAACATTGTCGACGGGCCGGATATTGATCCGGAACCCATCGAAATAGATGTAGAAACCGGACAGGATGATCCCATGCCGCTGTGGGAACCTCCCAAACCCGAAGAGGAAGTGATCGTTGAGCGCGATCCTTTTATTCCGGTGGAGATCGAGCCGGAATTTCCGGGCGGTTACCCGGCTTTGCTGGAGTTTCTGTCGCGGCAGATTAAATATCCTGAAATGGCAAAAGCGGCCAATGTACAGGGGACGGTGCATGTGAGTTTCATCGTTATGCCCGACGGGTCGGTCAGCAATATCGAAGTGATCCGAGGAATTGGAGGAGGATGCGACGAAGAAGCCGTGCGGGTGGTTAAACTGATGCCCAAATGGAAACCCGGTATCCAGGCCGGGAAACCCGTAAAAAGAGGGCTGGTCATTCCAATAAAATTCAGGCTGATGAATTAGAAGTAGCCGGTTTTGTAAGTTGTTGACGGGAAATAACCTGACAGGTCTCCTCTACCTGTTAGGTTTCCCCAAAAGGCTTGAGTTTTGAGCTATGAATTTCGGTATTTAAACTTACGGATTTTCCAGTTGCCTGAAATGCAGGTACACGATTTCACCTTTTACTTTTCCGATCACCTTCTGCAATTCCTCCAGGTCGGCTTCTCTGATCTTTTTCACCGATTTAAAATGCGCCAGCAACTTCTGTGCGTATCCTTGGCCGATGCCGCCGATTTCGGTGAGGGTGCTTTTAATGGTGCCTTTTTCGTGGCGCTTCCGGTAATGGGTGATGCCGAAGCGGTGGGCTTCGTCGCGCAGGTGCTGGATCACCCTGAGCGTTTCCGACTTTTTGTCGAGGTGCAGCGGTACCGAATCGCCGGGGAAATAAATTTCCTCAAGTTTTTTAGCAATGCCGATGATTGTGATCCTGCCGCGCAGATCGAGCCTTTCGAGGCTCTTTACCGCCGATGAAAGCTGGCCCTTGCCGCCGTCGATTACGATGAGCTGGGGGAGTTCCTTTTCTTCATCGAGCAGGCGTTTGTAGCGGCGGTAGATCACTTCCTCCATGGAGGCGTAGTCGTTGGGGCCTTCCACGGTTTTGATGTTGAAATGCCGGTATTCCTTTTTGCTGGGCTTTGCATCCCTGAACAGCACCATGGCCGCCACCGGATAGTTGCCCTGCATATTGGAATTGTCGAAACATTCGATATGCTCCGGGGGCTTCTTCATCCGCAGATCCTTCTGCATGGTATTGAGGATGCGCTTGCTGTGCCGGTCGGGATCCACCAGTTCCTGCTGCTTGCGTTTCTCCATCAGGTAGTATTTAGCATTGCGCTCCGACAGTTCCAGCAGGTGCTTCTTGTCGCCGATTTTCGGAACGGTGAATGTGGTGTCAGGAATTTCCAGGTCCAGTTCGAAGGGTAGGATAATCTCGGTGGAATTGCTGTCGAACCGCTGCCTGAAATCTGTTACGGCAAGGCTGAGCAGTTCGGCTTCGGTTTCGTCGAGCTTCTTGCGCAGCTCCACGGTATGCGCCTGCACGATGGCGCCGTTCACCACCTTGAGATAATTCACATATCCCGCCTCGCTATCGCTGATGATTGAAAACACATCCACGTTGTGTATCTTCGGGTTCACCACCATCGACTTGCTCTGGTATTTTTCAAGCAGACCAATTTTTTCCTTCACCGTCTGGGCTTTCTCGAATTCCAGATCGGCGGCGTATTTGTTCATCAGCTCGCGGAGTTGGCTCAGCACATTGGTAATATTACCCTTGATGATCTCCCTTATTTCGCTGATGGTCTGATTGTAGTCGGCTTCATCCTGCAAGCCCTCACACGGCCCCTTGCAGTTGCCCAGGTGGTATTCAAGGCATACCTTAAATTTTCCGGTTTCGATATTTTTTTTTGAGAGATTGAGCTTGCAGGTGCGAAGGTGATAGATTTGCCTGATCAGGTCGAGCAGCGTGTTCATCATCCGCACCGAAGCATACGGGCCAAAATATTGCGATCCGTCGTGAATGACGTTTCGCGTGGGAAATATCCGCGGAAAGGGCTCATTTTTGATGCAGATCCATGGGAATGATTTGTCATCCTTCAGGTTTACATTGTACCGCGGCTGGTATTTTTTGATCAGGTTGTTTTCGAGCAGCAGGGCATCCAGTTCGGAATTGACGATGATGTGCCGGATATCCGCAATCCGTCTAACCATCACCCGTGTTTTTCCGCTCACGCCGCTGTCTTTGTTAAAATACGACGACACCCGCTTCTTCAGCGATTTGGCCTTGCCCACATAGATGATTTTTCCCTTTTCATCCACAAACTGATACACGCCCGGTTTGTCGGGCAGCGTGCGGATGATGGGCTCGAGCTGGTTGCTATGTAAATTTGACGTCGCCAGAATGATTTGTATTTCAGTTTCGGAAATAACGTTTATTTACGTCTGAGATTATTATATTTATTTAGCTGATGTAATTCCCGCCGTTCGTCGAAGCACCCGCTTCTCTGATATGTTTCCGCAGTATTTACTGCATTCTTAGTTTGATTGTAGCTTAACCTGTCTCACTATGCCATGCAACTACGGATCTCAGATCTGCAATCACCAATCGTTAATCTTCAATCGTAAATCATTTTAAATCCGCGTTCGGCGAAGCACCCGCCTTGCCGGCGAGGCAGGTTCGCTTCGCTGGTATATCCCCGCAGTATTCACTGCTGCTTTCAAACATTCCATTATTTGAGTATTGAAGCCATCAACCTATAAAACTTCGGTTATTCTTCCCTTTTCAGGTGATCCCAGCCCTGCGCCTTGATCTCCACCACCGGACCGGAGGAAGTGATCAGGTTGATACCTGCGTTTTTGTCGGTCATATGGCCGATTACGCTGATCTCCGCCATTTCCTTTATTTTGTCATGATCTTCGGGACGGATGGTGAACAGCAGTTCGTAATCCTCGCCGCCGTTCATGGCGTAGGTGGTCGGGTCCATTTTAAACGACAGCGCCGTATCGTAGGTATGCTGATCGATAGGGATCTGTTTCTCGTACACCTCGCATCCCAGGTCGGAGTGTTTGCAGATATGCTTGATCTCTGATGCCAGCCCGTCGGAAATATCGATCATGGCTGTGGGTTTCACGCCGATCTCCCGCAGACGTGCGATCACATCCTGGCGGGCCTCCGGCTTCAGCTGCCTTTCGAGGATGTAAGTATGGCCTTCGAGGTCGGGCTGCATATTGGGATCGGCTTTAAACACGGTTTTTTCGCGTTCCAGGATCAGCAGCCCGGCATAGGCTGCCCCCAGATCGCCCGAAACGCAAAGCAGGTCGTTTTCCAGCGCCGGCCCCCGGTACACCACGCGGTCTTTTTCCACTTCGCCGATGGCGGTGATAGAGATCACCAGCCCCTGTACGCTGCTGGTGGTGTCGCCGCCCACCATGTCCACATTGTATTTTTCGCAGGCAAGGTACATGCCTTCGTACAGCTCTTCAAGCGCTTCCAGGGTATAGCGGCTCGAAATACCAAGTCCCACGGCAATTTGCTTGGGAGTGCCGTTCATGGCATAAATATCCGACAGGTTCACCACCACAGCCTTGTAGCCCAGATGCTTCATCGGCGTATAGCTTACATCGAAATGAATGCCTTCGAGCAGCAGATCCTTGGTTACGAGCATGTATTTATCGCCGGCATCAATCACGGCCGTATCGTCGCCTACGCCGGTAATGGTGGAGGCATGCCTGGTTTTCGCCTCTCTGGTCAGGTGATCGATCAGCCCGAATTCGCCCAGCGTGGAGAGGTCGGTCTTGTGTTTATCGCGGTCTTCGAACATAACTTACAATGTCTTTCTGAATTTCCCGCAAAGGTAATCAATTCACCAACAGTGCCTGAAACTGCTGATCTTAGCAGCTTCGAAAATAGGGCAATCCCTGAACTATTTAATCGTTCATACGTTGTTTACGGTACATAAATACTTTAAAAAGCGTACCTTTGCACACCTTGTTTTTACAGGGATTTTAGATAAACGGAACACAGATATGGCAAACGACGAAAATCAGATACTAAAGGAATTCACCACCAAAGAATATAAGTACGGTTTTTATACCGATATCGAGATGGATACGGCTCCCAAGGGCCTCAATGAAGATATTATCCGCTTTATTTCGAAAAAGAAAAACGAACCCAAGTGGCTGCTCGAGTTCCGGCTGAAGGCTTTCAGGCACTGGCAAACGCTGAAAGAACCCAACTGGGCACACCTGCACCATCCGCCCATCGATTACCAGGACATCATTTACTATGCCGCCCCCAAAAAGAAAGAGCAGCTTTCGAGCCTCGACGAGGTGGATCCGGAGCTTTTGGATACATTTAAAAAACTGGGAATTTCGCTCGAGGAACAAAAGCGCCTGACGGGTGTAGCCGTAGATGCAGTGATTGACAGCGTTTCGGTAAAAACCACATTCAGCGAAACCCTTGAGAAGCTTGGGATTATTTTCTGTTCGTTCAGCGAAGCGGTCCAAAAATATCCCGATCTCGTACGAAAACACATGGGCACGGTGGTGCCTTATACCGATAACTTTTTCGCGGCACTCAACTCGGCCGTTTTTACTGACGGATCATTCTGCTACATCCCCAAAGGTGTACGCTGTCCAGTGGAATTGTCTACCTATTTCAGGATCAACGCCGCCAATACCGGGCAATTCGAGCGGACCCTGATCGTAGGCGACGAGGAGAGCTACGTGAGTTACATGGAAGGCTGTACGGCGCCCCAGCGCGACGAGAATCAGCTTCATGCCGCCATTGTGGAAATTGTGGCGCTCAAGGATGCGGAGGTGAAGTATTCGACGGTGCAAAACTGGTACCCGGGCAACGCCAAAGGCGAAGGCGGGATATACAATTTCGTGACCAAGCGCGGGATATGCCGCGGCGCCAATTCAAAAATTTCGTGGACACAGGTGGAAACCGGTTCGGCCATCACCTGGAAATACCCGAGCTGCATCCTGATGGGCGACAATTCGGTGGGCGAGTTTTATTCGGTGGCCGTAACCAATAATTACCAGCAGGCCGATACCGGCTCGAAAATGATCCACCTCGGCAAGAATACCCGAAGCACCATCATTTCAAAAGGAATTTCGGCAGGACACAGCAACAACAGCTACCGCGGCCTGGTGCGCATGACCAAGCGTGCCGAAAATTCGAGGAACTTCTCGCAGTGCGATTCGCTGCTGCTGGGCGATAAATGTGGCGCCCACACTTTCCCGTACATCCAGAACGAAAACAAATCGTCGATTGTGGAACACGAGGCTACCACTTCCAAAATTTCGGAAGATCAGCTTTTCTATTGCCAGCAGCGCGGCATCAGCGAAGAAAATGCCATCGGGCTCATCGTGAACGGATACGCCAAGGAAGTGCTGAAAAAGCTGCCCATGGAATTCGCCGTGGAAGCACAAAAGCTGCTTAGCATTAGTCTGGAGGGAAGCGTCGGGTAGAGAGAGCCGGCAGTCTTCAGTCTTCAGTCGGCAGTAGACAGTAGATAGTAGGAAGTAAGCAATAGGGACTTACGGATAACGAATAACAAATAACCTTTAACGATTAACGAATAACGGATAACAAAAACGCTCATGCTTTCAATAAAAAACTTACACGTTGCCATTGCTGGCAAGGAAATTATCAGGGGATTAAACCTGGAAGTGAAACCCGGTGAGGTACATGCCATCATGGGACCAAACGGCACGGGCAAAAGCACGCTTGCTGCTGTGATTGCCGGTCGTGAGGATATTTTTGAGATTACCGAGGGGGAGATTCTCTACAAAGGAAAAGATGTTACGCAGATGCCCATCGAAGACCGTGCCCGCGAAGGCATATTCCTCGGATTCCAGTATCCGGTGGAAATTCCCGGTGTGAGCATCACCAATTTCATGCGCACGGCCATCAACGAGATCAGGCAATACCGCGGACTGGAGCAGATATCTGCCACCGAATTCCTGAAGGCGATGGAAGATGCCAAAAAGCTTGTGGGCATTCATTCTAAACTTACCAACCGCTCGGTGAACGAAGGCTTTTCAGGCGGCGAGAAAAAGAAAAACGAGATCTTCCAGATGGCGATGCTCAAGCCCGAACTGGCCATCCTCGACGAAACCGACTCGGGTCTCGACATTGACGCACTCAAGGTGGTGGCCAATGGCGTTAATACACTGAAGACTTCCGAAAATGCCACCGTAGTGATTACGCACTATCAGCGTTTGCTCGATTACATTATCCCCGATTTCGTACACGTGCTTTTCGATGGCAGGCTGGTAAAATCCGGCGGCAAGGAACTGGCGCTGGAACTCGAATCAAAAGGTTACGACTGGATTAAGGAAGGAGAATAACATGAAGATCACAACGGAAAAAATCCCACTGAAAGATAAGATGACCCGGCTTTTTGAGGAAAACCAGGCAACGATCTTCAGGAACGACACGCCCGTGATCGTCGAGCGACGCATGAAGGCTTTCGAGTCGTTTAAGCAGCAGGGATTTCCCGATATAAAAGTTGAAAACTGGCGGCATACCGACCTGAAGAAAACCCTCAATGCCGATTACCACTATTATTTCGATCCCTCCTTCAGGCAGGACATTAATCTGGATAAGATTTTCCAGTGCGACATTCCGCACCTGCAAACGGATATGATCTCGCTGCTCAACGGCTGGTACATTTCCGAAAACGGATCCATTAAAGTGGAAAAGAACGGGCTAATTGTGGGCAGCATGGCTGCGGCACGCGAGAAATTCCCGAACATCATCGACGCGCATTACGGAAAGATCGCCTTCGACAAAAAGAGCGGCTTCGTAGCGCTCAACAACGCCTTCGCCAGCGACGGCGTATTTATTTATGTGCCTGACAACGTTCAGGTGGATATCCCGCTGCAGATGGTCAACATCATTCACCACGACAAACAGCTCATGGTGCAAAGCCACAACCTGGTAATCCTCGGTAAAAACGCGCGCCTGCAACTGGTGCAGTGCGACGATTCGGTAGACCACCAGCAAAGCCTCATCAATACGGTTACGGAGGTTTTCGTTGGTGAAAATGCCTGGCTCGACCATTACAAACTCCAAAACAAGAACGATGTCTCCACGCTCATCAACACCATGTTTTTCAAACAGGAGCGCGATTCGTACCTGTCCACCAATTCCATTACGCTCAACGGCGGATTGATCCGCAACGAAAACCACGTGCTGCTCAACGGCGAAAACTGCCAGGCCAATGTAATGGGCGTTTACCTGATGGACAAAACCCAGCGGGTGGACAACCAGGTGTTTATCGACCATGCCTACCCCAACTGCCTCAGCAATGAGCTGTTTAAGGGCATTCTCGACGACAGCGCCCACGCGGTGTTCAACGGCCATATCCTGGTAAGGCGCGATGCACAGAAAACCAACGCCTATCAGAACAACAAGAACATCCTGCTTACCGACAAGGCCATGGTCAACGCCAAGCCGTTCCTCGAAATTTACGCCGACGATGTAAAATGCAGCCACGGCGCCACCATCGGACAACTCGACCAGAATGCGCTGTTTTACCTGAAATCGCGCGGCATCGGCGAAGACAACGCCCGCATGCTGCTCATGTATGCCTTTGCCGCCGAGGTGATCAACCACATCCGCATCGAACCGCTCAAGATCCGCATCGACGACATGATCAAAAAACGCCTGCGCGGCGAACTTTCCATCTGCGAACAATGCGTCCTGCACTGCTCCACCATGGAAAAGCCCGTGAGGTTTGATATTGATATGAGCAAGGTGTGATTGACGGGAGACGATTAAGACTGGGAGCCGGTATTTGATGTCCGATTTTTGATGTTTGATGTTTGAGGTTTGATGTTTTCCTGAATGGTGCAGCTAAGCTGTGTTGTGGCTGCTTTTACTGAAATGGCAAGCCGCATGGCTGCGACAGACACCGCACATTGGAAAACTATTAGGCTCGATATCATGAGTAAGGTGTAATTGAGGGCGACGATGAAGGCTGGGGAGCCGGTATTTGATGTCCGATTTTTGAGGTTTGATCTTTGAGGTTTGATGTTTTCCTGAATGGTGCAGCTAAGCTGCGTTGTGGCTGCTTTCACTTAAATGGCAAGCCGCATGGC
>JBKHBQ010000089.1:0-13676 GCA_046542305.1 Bacteroidales bacterium | reverse complement strand
CAATGCCGTAAAACTCAAAGACTACACCGAGTTGATGACCGTAAAGGAAAACAACGAGCTTGTCAGGTTTATGATCCGCAAAGACGGCGAAAACATCAACGAGCTGCTGCTGCTGCTCAACCAGGGCGACGAAGCAGGCTTCATCAGCATTACCGGTAATATCGACCTGAAATCCATCGCCAAGCTGTCGAAGTCGATGAATATAAATGGCCTGGAGCAACTTCAGAGACTCGACAAAGAAAACAAGTAAGGGTCTTGTTCTGTAAGAAGAATCCCGGTTCCTGGTGGACCGGGATTTTTTTGTTGTGAATCGTTGTTAATGGCTGTGAATTGTTGTGATGGTTGTGATGGTTGTGGTTGTTGTCATTGTTGTGAATGGTTGTGGTTGTTGTCATTGTTGTGATGGTTGGAATGATTGTGGTTGTTGTCATTGTTGTGAATCGTTGTGAATCGTTGTGAATTGTTGTGAATTGTTGTGAATTGTTGTGAATGGTTGTGGTTGTTGTCATTGTTGTGATGGTTGTGATTGTTGTGATGGTTGTGGTTGTTGTCATTGTTGTGATGGTTCCTTCACCCCGTGAATTCCGCCCGTTAATTGATTATCATCCCGGTGCTGTTGTTCGGAGGACATTTGCCGTTTGCTCCGGTTCACGGGACGAATTTCAGGGATCGGTTCACTTTCACTCTTTTTCCCTTTTGCCCCAACAACCTCTTTTTTTCATCCCGGTGCTGTTGTTCGGAGGACATTTGCCGTTTGCTCCGGTTCACGGGGCGAATTCAGGGATCGGATCACTTTCCCCCTTTTTCCCTTTTCCCCCAACAACCTCTTTTCTTTTTTTCATTGTTTCTCCGCCGCCGTTTCGGCCACGGTTCGGGGCAGGTCTGCTTCGGCAGCCGGTTTTTCTCCTTCATCTTCTTGCGCTCCTTCGCCCAGCCTTACCCTCAGGTCGATCAGTTCCATGTATATCTTCAGGTCGAGGTCATGGAGCAGTTTTTGTTTTTCATCTGTCAACACATATTGCAGGATCTGGTATTCGGCATTTTCAAACAGATAATCCCCGACTTTTTCCTCCAGAAAAGCGTTGAGCATGTTCAGGAAAACGTCGCGGTCGTTCCAGTCGCCGAGGCTTTCGCCGGCATCCTTCAACGGCTTCAGCCTGTAATCGCCAAAATGGCTTTCAGGGAAATTGGTCGACAGAAACTGCAGGATGAAAAACAACTGCTTCACCTGCTTCCTCAGATCGTGAACGAATTCCTCGCGGTCGAGAAGCAGAATCAGCCGCCGGATATTTCCGATCTTCTTTTTCAGGAAATCAAGGCTTTGCTTTTCCAGATCGGCCTTTTTATCCAGGTCGTTGATGCTTGCTTCAGGATCGGGCAGCTCGTTGAAGCGCTCGAAATCGATTTCCTGAATGGTCCGGTTGAGCTGATCCACCAGTTGGTGTTCTTTTTGGTTTAGATGATCCTGCAGGTCATCGAACGAAAATTTAAGCTCCTTGCGGTAGTTCTTCAGCAGGCCGGTTTGGATCTGCAAATCGCGCAGCATGCCCGAAACCGAAAATATTTGCCTGATGGCAGCATATTGCTGCTCGTCGATGATGGTGGGGAAATTGATGTGCTTTTTAAGCTTTTGGATGGTGCGGATTCGCTTGATGGCCACCCGCATCTGATGGATGGCATCCTCGTCCATGGAGGCCTGCGTTACCAGAAAATGCCCCTTGAACAACTGGAGCTGTGTTTCGAGGAAATGATAGATGGCTTTGTTTTTGCCGTTGTTGTTTGATTCCATGTGTGCTTTTCCGTTGATCGTTAACCGGCCGTTGCGAGCAAATCGATGATGTTGCGGATGTTTTTCAGGGTTTTCTTTTCTTCGCGTATCAGCTTTTTGCAATGCCTGCGCGCTTCTTTTGCCTGACCAAGTTCCCGGCGGATCAGGTCGATCTTCCCGCTGTCGAGTTTTTGTGATTTGGCTTTTTTCAGCGCCGCTTTGGCCAACTTGCGTTTTTTGTTTACCACCTCAAATTCCTGTTCGAGCCTCGCGAGGATCTCTGTGCGCTTTTCCACCACTTTTCCCTGGCGTACGAGGATAGAATTGATGCGGTCGCGTATGGCTTTTTCGATCAGTTCGTTTTGCGAGATGATCTCCATGATTTCGCGTGTGTTTTTTTTGAGCTCGCTGTTGTCTTCTGCCTCTGCCATTTTCTCAGCTTTGTGTTCCGACCGAGTCTCCGGCTGTTCATTTTCACCTTGCATGTCGGCATCTTCAAGCGCGTCTTCGATATACTGCTCAAAATCTACCTGGTCTTCCTGTTGAACGGGCTTGGGATGTTCCGATTGTTCTTCTTCCGTAAGCTTCTTGTTTTCAAGTTTATCCATCATTTCAGCTAATCTTTCTCTCACAAAAATAGATGAAAAGCTTTGAATTTCAAATACCGCTGCTGTTTTTTTGGAATCGGCCAACCAGTTTTTCATACCACGATCGCTATATATCTTTGATGTCTTTTTGAACCCAAAACAGGCTGAAACGTTTAATTATACCATGACGAAGCACAAGCAACTTTCAACCATCAAAAAAATCGCCAAGTGGCTGATGTGGATTGTTATTGCTGTTTTTTCGCTGCTGATCATTGTGATCCTTCTGTTGAATTTCCCCGCCGTACAGACCTACATCACCGATAAGATCAGCAACCGCCTTTCGGAACAAACGGGCACCCTGATGCGCGTGGGAGCTGTAAAGATTGCCTTTCCGAAAACGGTACATATTAAAAAGGTGTATGTGGAGGATCAGGAGAACGACACGCTGCTGTTTCTCGGGTCGCTGAAGGTGAACGTGGATCTGCCGGCGCTGATTAACCGGAAAATTAATGTAAAAAGTTTGCGATTGAACCAACTGCGTGCTGATGTGGTGCGCAGCCTTCCCGATTCGGCATTCAATTACCAGTTTATCATCGATTCGCTGGCTTCGCAGGAATCCGACACCACTCCCTCGAAGCCATGGGATTTCTCGCTAAGGGATGTTTACCTTTCGGATTTTGATGTAGATTTCAGGGATGAGTTGAGCAGCATCGATGCGGAGCTCGACCTTGGAACGCTGAATATCTTCCTGCGGGAGTTTGGCATCGACAGCCTTCGCTTTGGGCTGAAGAATATTAAATTGGCCAATACATCGGCCCGGCTGGTGCAATGGAATGTGCCGGATAAAGACACGGAACCCGCTTCCGAAAAAGATGGGGAGGAATCGTCACCGCTTCCGCACATCAGCCTCGATGAACTGAATATCACCGATGTCGATCTTTTTTACCATCAGAAAGATGAAGAAAGCACCTATGAGGCCCGTGTGGGCGATCTTGATTTTGAGCCCAGCCACATCGGGCTGAACGAAAAAGTGCTGGATTTGGGTACATTGATGATCAGGAACAGCGAATTGGACATGTCTGTGACCAAATCGCCGCAACCTGCACAACCAGAGGCTCCGGCTGAGGAGGAACCATTGCAAAATATCAGCGATATTTTGCCCGAATGGGATTTGAGCATGGACAGGATTTCGCTTGCCGACCTGCAATTTTCGTATGACGTGGAAAACGTGCCCCCGGAACCCTTCGGCTTCGATCCCAATCATATCGCAATCAATCAAATCCAGCTTGAGCTGAATGATGTGCAATCGTCGCCTTCCGGAGCTTCGCTGGATCTGGAAAAGCTCAGTTTCGCGTCGCAAAGCGGCATCAATCTGAAACAACTAGTGCTGAAAGCAGGCATCTCTGACGGCGAGCTGGATATTGACCAACTCAACCTGCAATTCAACAACAGCAATCTGGATGCTGAAATGCACCTTTCGTATGCCGGGCTGGGAAAACTGATCAGGAATCCGGCACATGCCCGGGTATCGTTGAATATCCGTCCTTCGCGCTTTCATGTGGGCGATGCGTTTTTGTTTGCCCCGCAACTGGCGCAGGATTCGCTGCTTGGCAGTCACCGCAACCGTACCATCCGGCTAACCACCAATGCCGATGGCAGCCTGGATAATATCGATCTGCACGATCTCAGGATTTCCCTTGCCGAAGATACCCGCCTAGCTGCGGCAGGAGTTATCCGCGGATTGCCCGAAACCGAAAACCTGGCATTCGACTTTACGCTCGACTCGCTGGTGACGAGCGATGATGACCTGAGGACCCTGCTGGATACTTCCTATTTTTCGGGGATGAACCTGCCCCAGCGGATCGCGCTGGGAGTTTCGGCAGAAGGAACAACGGATTCGCTCGAGGTAAAAACCCAACTTCAAACCAGCCTGGGCGGACTATCAGCCGAAGCCATCTACCGGGATCGCGGAAAGCAGCTCAGGGATACTTTTCATGTGCAGCTTTCAATACCCGGACTCGACGCAGGCTCCCTGCTTGCCGACACCGCCATGGGAAAGCTGGTTTTCGAAACCCGCCTGTCAGGAACGGGAGCCACCACCGACTCGATCCATGCACGCCTCGACGGGAATTTGAAATCATTGCAATACAATAATTATGAATACACAGACCTAAAAATCGATGCCCTGATGCAGGGCGATACCATCACTGCCAATATCAATTCGAACGACGAAAACCTGGTTTTTGACCTCAATGGCGAAGCCGTTGTCGACAGCGCCTATCAACACCTGATGGCACAGCTTACCGTGCGCAAAATCGATCTGCAAAAGCTCAATTTTGCGGACGGGCAGTTTGTCGCCAAAACCAATATTGATGCTGATGTAAAATTCGGAGGAATTGCAGATATGGATGCGCGGGTGGAAATGAGCGACACCGAAGTCGTGCAAAGCAAATCCTATTTTCCGATGCAGCAACTGGTGGTGGATGCCCGCACTACGAGCGACAGCACCAGGTTTAAACTAACTTCGGATTATGTGGATGTGACGGCAAAAGCGAATATCCGTGCCGACAGTCTGCAGCCGCTGTTTTCCCGGGCCGTCAGAAAATACATCAGCCGCGAAGACACCATCACGCTTCCCGGTGGCAAACACCTGCAGGCAAGTATCGACTTTCACATTTCCGATGAAATGAAGGAAAGGTTGTTGCCGGGCCTGGAAACCCTTGAGATAAACACGCTGGAAGGCAACTACAGTTCAGGCAACAACGAGCTGACAGTGGATGTTTTGCTGCCGCGAATCGATTATTCGAGCCTGAATATCGATAGCCTTTATTTTGCGGTTAACGGAAAGGCAGATTCGCTCAGCCTTGCGGCTGGGTTCGAAAGCCTGGCTTACGATACCATTGGCATGGATGGGTTTAGGGTGCAGGGGGAAATGGTGGCCGGAAGATTGCTGTCGAACATCAGCGCCATGGATGTAAACCGGCAGCCTGCTTATCTTTTCAGTAATGAAATTCAGCTCCATAGCGATTCCATTCTGGTCAGCTTTCAACCCGAAGGATTGATGATGGATGGTGGAAACTGGTCGATTGAAAAGGACAATAAGCTCACGATCCAGGGAAACCGTATCCAGGCCAGTGGTTTCAACTTTATAAAGGGAAATCAGGAGGTTTCCTTTGTGCAGGCCGAAGACAGTATTTACCTTAAGTTTGATCAATTTAAAATTGGAAACCTGATCAATGCAGTCAATGTAAACGAACGTCAGGATGTAATCGGCGGCAAAATTGACGGAACCATCAGCCTGCCGCAAAAAGATACCCTTTCCGGCGGCTTCGAGGCGAGGATATTCATCGACAGCCTGATGCTGATGGATTCGCTGGCCGGAGACCTTGACATTGTTTTGCAGGACAGGCAGGAGGAGCTAATGGTGGATATTTCACTTGACAATCCGCACAACAGTCTGGCCATCAATGGCACCATGTCTTCCAACGGTGATACACAGAAACTCGACCTGCAGGCCGACCTGGATATTGGGGCGCTTGAAAGATTCGAGCGTTTTTCCTTCGGGCAATTGTCACAAATGAGCGGATCCATCCTGGGCGACCTCGAAATAAACGGAACCACCGAAGAACCGCTGATCGACGGAAAACTCACCTTTGAAAATGCTGCCCTTAATATTAACAGCCTGAATTTTTATACCGAACTCAGGAACGAATCGATCCGCTTCGACAGGCAGGGCATTCACATGAATGATTTCACCATATTGGGACCCAACGACAATGTGCTTGAAATCGACGGCTCGCTGCTCACCGAGGACTATGCATTTTTCAGGTTCGACCTCAGCGTGCAGGCCGATCGTTTTCAGCCGCTGAACAGCAATGAACAGGACAATGAAAAGTTTTACGGCGATCTGTTCATCAGCACCAACACCAGAATCAAGGGCAATTCAAACCTCCCCGCGATCGATGCTACCCTGGAAATTGAGGAGGGAACGGATCTGACCTATGTTTTGCCGGGCAGCGAAATTTCGATGGTCGAACACGAAGGTATTGTACGGTTTGCCCAACCGACCTTTGCGGGTGATACCATCGACCTTCGCGACGATACAGATTACCTTACCGACTCGGTGATGACACGGGTGGAAGGCATCAACCTCAGCGCGAAGATCCAGCTCGATCCGGAAGCCAGGTTCACCGTGGTGGTCGATCAGATGTCAGGGGATTATGCCACCGTTAACGGAGTAGCCGATTTAAACTTTACCATCGATCAAAGCGGTACGCGTACGATGACGGGAGTTTTTGAAGTGAGGGATGGATTTTACCAGGTTTCGTTTTATGGATTAGTCAAAAAGAAATTTTCTTTTCAGCAGGGAAGCAGCATCTCATGGTCGGGCAGGCTGATGGATGCCGCCATTGATTTCACCGCCAAACATAAAGTACGTACCCAGTCGGTGAATCTCGTCGCCAATGAATCTACAGATATGTCGGAGGCCGAACGCAACATTTACAGGCAACGCCTGCCCTATGAAGTGCTGCTGGATATCGACGGCTTTTTATCAGAGCCGGAAATCAGCTTTGGACTGGACCTGCCACAAAAATACCAGGTGAATTATCCGCAAATTGCCACCAAGCTCAGTATGCTGAATTCCGAACAAATGACCTCCGAACTCAACAAACAAGTATTTGCTTTGCTGGTTACCGGCAGCTTTATCCCCGACAATCCTTTTGCTTCGGGCGAAGGCGGAAGCCAGGGCATTGCCACCACAGCCGCACGCAACAGCGTAAACGGAATTCTTTCGGCGCAGTTAAATAAATTATCCAGCAAATATGCAAAAGGTTTCGAAGTAAATTTCGACCTCACCACCTACGACGATTACGGCGGCGAAACCGCCCAGACCCGTACCGAACTTGATGTGGAAGTTCAAAAAAAGCTTTTCGACGAACGCCTTACCGTAGAGGCTTCCAGCACTTTTGATGTGGAGGGCGAACAACAAAGCCGGCCCGGCAGCACATCTCAACAACTGTATGGCGAATTTGCAGTAACCTACGACCTGACAGAAAGCGGCGATTACAAGGTGAGGGCCTACCGCGAAAATGCCTATGACATTTTTGACGGCGAGGTAGCCTACAGCGGACTGGCATTTATTATTCAAAAAAGTTTCAATAAGTTGAAAAACATGTTTAAAAAGGATGAACCTAATCAGGAAGCGGTGAAAGAAGAAGAGGAAGAAAACGATGAAGAAAACGATGAAGAAAACGATGAAGAAAACGATGAAGAAAACAGCGAAAATAAAAATCAGTAAAAAAGTGCGCAGAAAGTGAGACCTGAAAAACATAGCGGATGGATGATGACTTTGCCGGTGTTAGTGCTGCTGCTTACGCTTGCAGGATGCACAGGGCTGGGCAAGATCAGCGAGGGCGAATACCTTTTTACCGGCGGCGATGTGTCGTACAGGGATAAAGCCGGGCTGTCGGACAAGCAGGAGATCGATAACCAGTTGAACGGACTGATCATGCCCGAACCCAATACCAAGCTTCTCTGGATGCGGCCCTTCCTAGCCATTCATAATATGGTGGGCGAAACCGACAAGGAAAAGGGCCTGAAATACTGGCTGAAATACAAGCTCGGTAAGCCGCCCGTTTTGCTCAGCGATGTAAAACCCGACGATATATCCGATGCCATGGTGAACAGGCTGGAAAATCAGGGACATTTCAATGCCACCACAGAATACGAAATAAAACGGGATAAGAAAACCGCAGACATCGAATTCGAAATAGATGCGGGAACCTACTACACCATCCGCTCGCTCAGGTTTCCCGGTTCGGCTAACCGGCTCCTCCGCCTCATCAATGAAAGCAGCGAAAAGAGCCTGATAGATACCGGAATGCATTACGACCTCGACAAGCTTAGCCGCGAACGCGATCGCATCGACAAAATCCTGAAAAACAAAGGCTATTTCTACTTCGCCCCGAATTATCTCATCTTTACCGCAGACACCCTGGTGGGAAATCATCAAGTGAACATGGATCTGGATGTGAAAGCCGATATTCCTTCAGATGCAGAAGTCGCCTACCGGCTCAACAAAATTTATATACACGATGATTATTCGTTGAGAGACTACAATCCCGATACCACCAGAGTGGATAATTATTATTACCTGACCGACAACAATTATTTTGATCCGCAAACGGTGGTTGAAGCAGTTTTTCTGTATCAAGACAGCCTGTATGAACGGCGCAATCATTATAATACGCTTCGCCACCTGATGGGACTCGGGATCTACAAATTTGCGAACGCACGGTTTTCAAAAGCTGATTCGGCCGGGCTGATGAATGTGAGCCTGCTGCTGACACCATACAAAAAGATGTCGGTGAGCGCCGAAACCAACTATGCCTTGGGGACCAACAATTTTGCCGGACCCGGTTTGAAACTTAGTTTTAAAAACCGCAATATCTTCCGGGGAGCCGAGTTGCTTTCGATAAACCTGGGCGGGCGGTTCGAAACGCAGTACAGCGGAAAAAACAAGGGACAGACATCCTACGAGATCACCCTGGATGCCTCGCTGTCCATTCCCCGGTTTGTGCCTATCCGCTTTCAGAGAAATGTTTCAAAGGAGTTTGTTCCTTCTACCGTGATCACCATCGGCGGAGGACTGTATTCGCGGATGAAACTGTACGAGTTGAGGTCGTTCAATTCCTCGCTAACATATAACTGGCGGAATACCGACAGGATCTCTCAACAGTTTTCCCCGTTAGATGTCAGCTATACCGCTCTGGCAAAAACTTCGGATGAGTTCGAAGACTATCTCGATAGCAATCCCATCATCCGGCGCAGTTTCGAGGAGCAGTTTATCCTGGGCAATTCATATACCTTTACCTACAGCACCCTGCATCTTACCCAGAAGCATGCCCGGGTTTTGGTAAGTCCGAGCATTGATGCCTCGGGCAATGCAGCTTATCTCCTTTCCACCATTGGTGGATCGGACCCCACCCCGGAGAATCCAGAGAAATTGCTGGATGTGCCTTTTGCCCAGTATGTGCGGATCAGAAATGAAATCAGGTATTTTTACGACCTGAGTCCTTCCACGGTTCTGGCCAGCCGGCTGATTACGGCTTCAGGATTCCCGTACGGAAATTCCTCCACTATGCCCTACATCAAACAGTATTTTGTGGGAGGGACCAACAGTGTACGGGCCTTTAGTTCGCGTACCGTCGGTCCCGGCACCTATGCACCCCCGGATACCGTCGATAATGTTTTCCTCGATCAAACCGGCGACATTAAGCTGGAAGCCTCCCTGGAATACCGTTTTGATATCTACAGATTTGTGAAAGGGGCATTTTTTGCCGATGCAGGAAATATCTGGCTGAACAATGCCGATGACAATCGGCCGGGCGGGAAATTTAACTTCGATACTTTTTATAAAGAGCTTGCCGTAGGTACGGGCTTTGGCATCCGTTTCGATTTCGATTTTGTGGTAGTCCGGTTCGACCTGGCTTTCCCCGTGCGAAAACCATATTTATCTGCCGGCGATCGCTGGGTTTTCGATGAGATCGCAATTGGCAGCTCCTCATGGCGCCGCGAAAACCTCATCCTGAATATTGCCATTGGATATCCCTTCTAGCGTGGCTCAAAGCACAAAGCACAGCCATTGGCATTATGAACCTGCGACTTTCGCCCGTCGCCCCGCGTTATCCCTTCTTTAGGGTAAAGGCAAAGGTGGTCCCCACATCGAGCCGGCTCCTTACATTAATGGTTTGATCGTGCGCTTCGATGATGTGCTTCACGATGGCCAACCCAAGCCCGGTGCCGGTCTTATCGCGGGCTCGTGCTTTTTCGGTCCGGTAGAACCGCTCGAAAACGCGCGGGATATCTTCGGGGGCAATGCCAGGGCCGTTATCGGTTATTTCGATGAGGAGGTTTTCGTCCATATCAAAGAAACTCACATGGGTATTGCCGGCCTGTGGATTTCCGTATTTAATGGAATTGTCGATGAGGTTTACCATCACCTGCCTGATCCATTTTTTATCGGCAATCACCTCCAGTGGTCTGTCATATTTTTCTGACAATACAAGTTCCTTGCGTTTTTTCTTTGCTTTAATTTCGAGGAATTCGAAAACCTCGTGCGTTAGTTCCGCGATATCGAACCTTTCCATCTTCATGGCAATTTGTGAAGTTTCCAGATTGGAAATGGTTTCCAGATCTTCGACAATGGCAATCATCCGGTTGATGCTTTTTTCGGTGCGCAACAGGTATTCGCGGTTGATGTTGGGGTCTTCGAGCCCGCCGTCGAGCAGTGTAAGCACATATCCCTGAATATTGAAGATGGGATTTTTAAGTTCGTGGTAAATATTCCCGAGGAATTCGCGCCGGTAGATTTCGTTTTTCTTCAGCTCTTCAATTTCGCGTTTTTTCTTCTCGCCCCATTCAAGCACCTCCTGGTTTACGCTTTCGATGGTGTTGCGGTCATAATCTCTTTTCTCTACACTGCCCCCCTTCTGGCGTTTAAGATTGTAAATGGTTTTGTAAATGATCCTGATTTTCTGGTAAATAAATTTTTCGAGCGTATACCTGAAGGTGAAAAAGATAAAAAGAAAAAGCAGTACATTAATAATGAAAAGAGGAAGCAGGCTGAAGCTGAAAAAAAAGCGTGAAATAATTATATACACTACCGTGAAAAACAGGACGATGAGCAGTGCATTATTAAGCGAAAGCTTTGAAGGATCGGTGTTTTTCATCAAGATTCATATTTGTATCCCACACCCTTAATGGTTTTGATACTTTGCAAGCCGATTTTTTCGCGGATCTTCCTTACGTGAACATCGATGGTGCGGTCGCCCACAATGACATCATTTCCCCATACCTTCGAAAAAATCTCTTCGCGGCTAAATACTTTGTCGGGCTTAGATGCGAGAAGCAGCAGCAGTTCGAACTCTTTTTTTGGCAGCGAGATTTCCTCACCGTCCTTTATAATAAGGTATCGTTCGGTATCAATGATAATATCCTTTAAATCAATCTTGGCGGATGGGGCTTCGGGTTCCTTGTACCTTCGCAGAAGCGCCTTTATCCTGCTGATGAGAACCTTCGGCTTGACGGGCTTGGTAATGTAGTCGTCGGCGCCCGCTTCAAAACCGGCAATCTGGCTGTAGTCTTCACCCCGGGCCGTAAGGAACACGATGATTGCATTATTCAATTCAGGAATTTCCTTGATCTCCGTGCAGGTTTCGATGCCATCCATTTTAGGCATCATCACATCCAGAATAATGAGATGAGGTTTTTCCTGGCGGGCCAACGCCACGGCGTCCTTGCCATTCCTGGCGGTAATCACCTGATAACCTTCTTTTTTCAGGTTGTAGCCGAGAAATTCAAGAATGTCCTTCTCATCGTCAACCAGGAGGATTTTGTGATTTTCTGTGTCCATAACAGAGTGTTTTATTTTTTTTGCTGCTGAACGATACGGTGCTTGTTGCTGTATATTAGTCATCTGCAAATGTCATGAAGGTGAACGCATCAATAAAAATATCCTTCACGATTTTTGCGGGTTAAAATTAATATTAATTTTACTACTTCAAAGTGAACGATTAACTAAAACAGAACGATGCGGATAAAATTACTTATTACTGCCATATTCTTCATTTTTACCGTAGCCATGGCGCAGGCACAGCAGTTTAACGGAGGATTGCTGGCAGGAGTAGCTGCTGCCGAAATTTCGGGCGACCGGCTCGAAGGCCCAAATAAACCCGGTATTTACGCCGGAGCTTTTGTAAACCGCTACATCACCCAACGCTCCTCATTTCAAATGGAACTGAACTTTGTTCAGAAAGGAAGCCGGAAAAATCCTGATACACTCGATTATAGTTCATATTTGTTACGCCTTAATTATGTTGAATTGTTTTTGCATTACAAATGGGATTTCGGGGAGATTTTCACCCTGGAAGCCGGTCCTTCCCTGGGTGTTCTTGTAAATAAATATGAGGAGGCGGATTACATGGTGTTGGAAGATCCTGAATTTCAGAGTACGGATCTGAGTGCAAACATCGGCCTGTTTGTAACAATAACCGACCGCTGGAGGTTCAACCTGCGTTATTCGAATTCCGTTCTGGCTGTTCGCCCGCACTCGCGCGGGCAAACTTACAGGTGGAACAAAGGACAATATAACGAGGTGCTGAGCTTTACCTTTCATTATCAACTTTAAAATCCACATGGAATACAAATCGGCAATAGAGTACTTTTTCCTGTTTGGATAAAAAACAAGATTAAGTTTTTGTTAATAAAACTTTGTTCACTTGAAGGAATTGTTATAACTTGGTCGCCGTTTTGATACGCTTGCGTTTTAAGGAATTCGAAATCAAGAGTACAGAATAAAAATGGATGGGCTAATTAATTGGGATAAAACACATTAAAAAAGGGCCATAATTAAGAACCTGTTTAAATTTAAAATATTAGGATTTCACAATATTAATTTTTCGTTAATTTGCCTTTAATCTACCAAACCACTAAGTTCTGTAGCGAAAAATGGAAGGATAATAATTTTCTATTTTTAATTCGAATAAATTTTCAAATATGTCTAACTTAAATTTATTAACCAAAACTTCAATTATGAGAAAATTTACACTTTTCCTTGCATTGATGTTCTTCATCGGAATGCAAGTTGTACAAGCACAAACCAGGACCATAACGGGTACTGTGACAAATGCTGAGGATGGGAGTACAATCCCGGGGGTTTCGGTTGTTGTGAAAGGCACAACATTCGGTACCACCACGGATTTACAGGGCACATACTCCCTGAATGTTCCTCCTGATGCAGAAACACTGGTTTTCTCGTTTGTTGGTATGAAAGCTGTTGAAAGGGCAATCGGTGTCGACAATGTGATCAATGTTGCGCTTGAGCCGGAAATCACGGCGATTGAAGGGGTTGTTGTAACTGCGCTCGGTATTACCCGCGAGAAAAAATCGCTGGGTTATTCCACGCAGGAAGTTACCGGCGATGAACTGAACAAGGTTAAGAGCCAGGACTTCATCAGTAACCTTTCAGGTAAAGCCGCCGGTGTTCAGGTAAAAACCAACAACAACATGGGTGGTTCTACCAACATCGTAATCCGTGGTAACTCCTCCATTACCGGTAACAACCAGGCGTTGTTCGTCGTTGACGGTGTGCCGATCAGCAACGACATCACCAACAATGACGGTCAGAGAGCGGGTAGGGCAGGTTACGACTACGGTAATGCCGCTACCGATATCGACCCGGCCAACATCGAGTCGATCAACGTGCTGAAAGGCGCTGCTGCTACCGCACTTTACGGTTCGCGTGCTGCCAACGGTGTAAT
>JBKHBQ010000088.1:0-13748 GCA_046542305.1 Bacteroidales bacterium | reverse complement strand
GGCAGTCGATCGCCGATGCGCTCGGCCGAACATTCGCCCGGCTGAGCCTCGGCGCCAAGGGCAGTTTGCGAGGGATGTTCGTCCACTTCGGCCTGGCTCTGGAAGATGCCGTCGGTCTGGTAGCCGTAGAAGTAACCGATCGGGAAGCCGACCTCCATGCGGGCGGGTGCGGGCTGGCCAACGCCAAAGCTTCCGCCTTCAACGAATCCGGTTCCGTTATTTACTTCGAGGACTTCATTTTCGAGCGCCGTAAGATTGTAGTTGACCTGATAGCTGAAATTGCTGCCGATCATGCCTCGGTATCCCACCGAGAATTCGAAACCGCTGTTGCGAACGGTGCCTGCATTGGCCGTAGGGCCGGCAGCGCCGGGTGCTCTGATCCCGAAAATTCCCGACACCGGAATATCATCGATAAGCAGGTTTGCAGTTTCCTTGTCGAAATAATCGGCCGTAAACTCGAGGCGATCGTTGAAGAAATTCATGTCGATACCAATGTCGAACTGTTTTGATTCTTCCCACTTGATGGAAGAGTTGGCCAGCGGACCGATGGCCCTTCCATTTACAAGCTGATTATCCAACACATAGGCGCCTTCACCGCTGAGCAGCGAAATGTACCGGTAATTGCCGATCTTGTCGGAACCCAGGATACCATAGCTTAACCTTAATTTCAGGAGGTTCATGTTGTTGAATCCGTCCATAAATGCTTCTTCGGAAATGATCCAGCCGAGGGTTGCCGACGGGAAATATGCTACCCGGTTGTCGGGGCCGAATTTTGTTGAAGCATCCCGCCTGATCATCAAAGATGCAAGGTATTTTCCCATGAAATCATACTGGCCCCGTGCAAAATATGAAAGCCTGCGCTGATCGTAAGCTCCCGATCCCGTGGCCAGTGAGGTGTTTAAACCTCTGGCCAGGCTAATATCGGCAAAATCCCAGGAATTGTTGGGAACGTCAAAGCCTGTCGCATTCAGATTGTCGCCCCAGGTTTTAAACACGGTGGTACCTACAGTTCCTGTAACATGATGATCATTGAACGTATTGTCATAGGTTACAAAAGCATCGAAGGTATAATCGTTAAAATTTTCACGGCTCTGATAAACACTGCTCCGCGTAACATCGAATACTTTTCCGCCATAATCCACTTTTTTCGAAAAGGATTTGTATTTGGCGGTGGTGTTGTTAAAGCCAATTCGTGCCGTTGCCGTAAAATGCTGTGCAAATTTGGCTTCCAGGCCTACATTGCCGCTCCATTTATCAAGATTGTAATCATTGTAGGTGTTTGCTATTTGCTGCAGGGGATTGATTATTTCAATTCCTACATTTGCCGGAGCCGGATAAAAATCTGCCCCCGGTCCATAAATCGGGACGGTGGGGGGCATGTTCACGGCATTGAAAAGTACTGACCCGAGTCCGAAATCGTTAAATGATTTGCGGTTGATGTAAGTATAATTTAAAGATGAGTTAAAGGTAAGCCAGTCGGTGAGGTCGGCGTCCATGGCCATGCGGGCTGTATTTCGCTGGTAGCCCGATTTATCCCTGCCGATGATTCCTTCCTGCCGGAGATCTGAAGCACTCACCGAATAGTTCATCTTTTCAGAACCTCCCGAAACCCTGATGTTGTTGTCGGTGATCGGCGCCGTTTCAAATAGGTCATCCTGCCAGTTTGTTCCTACGCCCAGTCCCGAAATATCGGTGAAGGGAATCGGATCGCCGGCAGCGGCATAGCTCTCGTTGAGGATCACGGCATATTCTGTGGCGTTGAGCAACGGGAGCTTGCGCGTGGTTTCCTGTATGCCAAAGGAGCTGTTGATATCGACCCTGGTAGGCATATTTCTTCTGCCGCTTTTGGTGGTTACCAAAATGATCCCATTAGCCCCAACCGTACCGTAAATGGCTGCCTGGGCATCCTTCAGCACGGTGATGGTTTCGATGTCGTTCGGGTTGAGGGTGTTCAGGTCGCCCTGGTAGCCGTCGATAATCACCACGGGCGATGCATCCTGATTGGTTGAAATCCCCCTGATCCTGATGTCGACCCCAGCGCCCGGGGCACCCGATTGCTGTGTTACATTAACACCCGACACCGTACCCTGAAGCGCTTCTTCGGCCCTGATGGGTTTGAGCTCTTCAATGGTTTTGGCCCCAACGGTGGAAACGGAACCGGTAACGTCTTTTTTCTTTACGGTACCGTAACCAATCACCACAACTTCCTCAAGCGCGGTGGTTTCTGCCGTCATGGTGACATTAATGATTTCCTGACCGGTATACAACACCTCCTCCGGCTTCATGCCCACAAAGGAAAATACGATGGTGGAATCCATCGGTATATCATTTAAGGTGTAGTTTCCGTTAATGTCGGTAGTTGTTCCGATAAAAGTGTTTTTAATCATAACGGTCACACCGGGGATCGGCAGGCCGTCATCCGCCGAGATCACCTCGCCGGACACATTTCCCCGCTGTGCCCAGAGGCTGATCGACAGTAGGAGAAATGAGAAGGTTAATAATGTAGATTTTTTCATCATATATTAAAATTTTATCTCCCGGAAGATTGAATAAAGATTTCCGAAGAAACAAATGTAATTTGTTATAACTGCGATTACAAAATATCGAGTACCATCAAAAACTCATCATATAATCTTTTTAACTACATCAAAACTACATCTAATACTTTCAATAGTATTTATAATCAGGATGTTAAAAACTGCTTTTGATGCATTTAGCGTTTTCTCATTTGCATGTAATTTGCAGATGTGTGAGCTATGCCAAAATATAAATCAGGAAATTATGAATATTAAGGAAGTAAAGAAAATATCCGGTTAACATTCTCTTCCAGGGTCATCTGCGAAAGCAGGCTGTCAACCTTGTTAACATAATCCCGATCAGTAAGATGCTGTCCTGATCCATTCAGGTATAACAAAAGGAGCAAAATAGAAAAGGAATCTTTGTTTTCTTGTGCAGAGTTAAAAACTGATGATAAATTCCGTAAGATTGATATCGTGTTCAAGCCGGAGTTTTTTTCGCAGCCTGTAGCGGCTTATTTCCACGCCTCTGGTTGAAATATTCATCAGCGTGGCGATTTCCTTGCTCGAGATGTTTAATCTGAGGTAGGCGCAAAGTTTCAGTTCGCGCGGAGTAAGATCAGGGTATTTTGCTTTAAGGCGTTTCAGGAATTCCTCATGAACGCTTTCGAAATGGCTTTCGAACACTTCCCACTGCCTGTCGGAATCCATATCACGGTTTATTTTTCTCACCATCGATTGGACTTGTCCGGTAATGATATCGTCGCCGATATCGCGTGACAATTTCAGAAGGTCTTTTTTGATCGAAGACAGCGACTTGTTTTTCTGGATCATTTGCATGGTGTTGTTGGCCAGTTCCTTGTCTTTCTGGATCATTTCCGATCTGAGTTTTTCGTTGCGCAGCCTGATAAGTTCTTTCTCAGATTTCAGGGCTTCGGTTTGCAGTTGTTTCTCTCTTTCCCTGAAAAGCCTTTTTTGGCGTTCCTCTTCTTGTTTTTTCGATTTTTCCATCCGGTAGCGGATATACTTTACAAGCGCAAAAATCAGCAGCAGAAACAGAATAACATACAACACGAAAGCCCACCAGCTCATGTACCACGGGGGGCCGATTTCGAAGGTGAGGGTGGCCGGGCTGCTTTCACCACCAAAGATATTTCTGGCTTTTATGCTGAACGTGTAGGTGCCCCTTCTGAGGTTGGTGAATTCACGAATGTTACGTTGCTGCCACGAAGTCCAGTTTTCATCGAAATTCTCGAGCCGGGTGGCAAACATCAGGCCGGCGGGATTTTCGAAATCGTTGGCGGCAAAACTGAATTGCAGATCGTTGTAGCGGTAGGGGATTTCCCTGATCACCGGATTACCCAAACCCTTTCCGGTATATACCGACGAATCGGACCCCGACAGGCTTACGTTGCGAATGAAGGCCGAAAATGGTTTGTTGTAGTTCTTGGGATAATCAGGCGTATAATGCACCATTCCGTTTTGAAGACCGAAAAACACATTGGTTTCATCGAGGGGATACACCATTTGAAACCACTTGATAAACCGTCCGCTCAGTTCCCTGAAAGGCACATCTACATTCACATAGCTTCCGTCCTCCTGCAATCTCAGCACGCCGGTATCTTCCGGGGTGAAATACCAGATGTTTCCCTTCTGATCTTCATGCACAATAATGATCCTTTTATCCGGGAACAAATCATTCATTTCCTCGTCGGGGATCATTTTGTTGATGCGGGGATCATATTTGTAAAAGCCTTCTGCTGTGGTGAATATGATCCTGCCGGAAATTTCAAAAACATTGATATCCCGGTTTGACGGAAAGCCGTGGTCGCTGTTAAAAAAATCCACCCTTACCACACTGTCGAAGGCTTCATTAAGGTGAATCCTGAAAACACCCTTATAACCGTGGCTCATCCAAAGTGTTCTGTTGATATCATTAACCAAAAACCTTGATGATTCCCTGAACCCTTTGATCCGTTTGGCGGGTTGCCATTTGTTGTTGCGTTTCTCGATGCTGGTAAGTCCGCTGTAGGTTCCGCAAATTACCAGGTTGTTCTTTCCTTCCGGTTTTATGAATGTCCAGCCACCCTGAATATCTGAAATTTGTCTTGCCTGCCTGTTTTCAATGAGATAAACTCCCGAATTGTGTCCGCAGAAAAGGGTTCCATCGATATTTTCAAGGCTCCACACCTGTCCCTGTGTTCCCTGGATCAGGCTGAATTCGTGGTTGCTTCCCCCACTTTTCAATTGGTCCCAGTTGTGCGCGAATACCCCCTGATTGGTTCCGAAGAGCAGGTCGTTATCATGTAGCACTGCCGCGTAGCCGGCGCTGATGTTATTGTAATGGGAGAAGAAGGTAAGCGGGGAACTGATTTCCACATAGTCGATCCCGTTATCGAGGCCGAGCCACAAATTGCCGTACTGATCCTGGTTAAGGCTGAGTACCGTGCTGTTTTGCAGGCCCTTGTCAAGGTTGATATGCTGAATTACATTTCCTGCCGTATCGGAAATGATTAGTCCGTCCTGGATAGTTCCGAATGCATAAGTAGATTCATTTACCGGCAGGGCACTATAAACCTGCTTTGCAATAAGCATTTCAGACACCGGGTTTTTCCATTCCCTCAGACGTAGTCCGTCGAATTCGTAAATGCCGTTATCGGTGGTGGCCATCAGGATGTTGTTGCCTTTTGGCAGCATGGCCCACAGCAGTTGGCCTTGGAGAAGTGCGGTGCCGGGAACTCTCACCAGCCGGTCGTTGGCAAGCCTGAACAGCCCTTCTGTTTGATCGACCAGGTACAGTTCGCCATGTACCACATAGGAAAAGTGAAATGTTTCGGGAGCATCGACTACCGTGATTTCGTTTTCACTGTAGATCATCAGTTGTTCGTACGATTGGAATACAATGCCCTGCGGCACTTTGTGGATTTTCCAAACATCTCCAAAATCTCTTTGGTAGAGCGGCAGTAAATCTTCAAGCGAATGAAATTCAAGGCTTTTATAATTTCCGGGCAGAAAGTATCCGAATTCGTTAAACCCGCCGGCATAAATCCTGCCGTCCCCGGTGGTTTTTACGCTGCGAACCACACTGCCCTGGGGGAGGGGATAAACTTTCCACGTGGTGCCGTCGAATTCGAGCATGCCGTCATTGTTGGCAAAATATGCCAGTCCTTCTGTGCTGATATCGATCATCCAGGTTTGTGAACCGGCAGGAATGTTACTGGTTACATAATTTCTGATAAAGGGGATACCGGTCGGTTTTACTTGAGCAGCGGCTGAGGCGGATAACAACAGTAAAATATATAGAGTAAACAAAGTTAAAATGTGCAGGCCCCATTTGTTCATAACTCAATTCCTGAAAGATTGATGTAAAAATAATAAAATCATATTAAATGAAGAGTCCGTGAGATCAGATAAAACACTAAACTTTCATTCAATTCTTTTGTTGGCACATAATGGGAAAGTTCCCCCGGAAACGGCTGATACAGTCACCTGGTTTACCGCCCGTGACCACGAGCCGGGATGGTTTGCCGAATTCCTGAAATTGCCTGAAGGGGATTTTTATTACAACCTTAAGATAAATTATGGTACCAATGTTTATACAGGTTCTGGTGAGAGGAGGGAAACTGAAGAAGATGCAAGCGAGGCTTTGAAATGCGGCTGATATGCATTGATCATCAGGGAACAATCATGTACGGCTGCTTAGGGTGAATGTCACATATCAGGTGGAGATCCGCTCGGGCCATCAGGTTCATCAGGGTTGTGGTGCCTATAAGCAATTAGAAGGTTTACCAACTGCCTCCTGCGCCGCCGCCGCCAAAGCTGCCTCCGCCGAAACCTCCAAAGCTGCTGCCACCGCCTCCGAAACCGCCGAAGGATCCGCTGCCCGAAGAAAAGTCGTTCCATTTGCCTCCGGATCGGCCGCCCATCTGATTGGCAAGGAAAAGCGCCGTCCAGAACGGAAGGCTGCTGCTGCTTCGGCCGCGGTAATGATGCATTCTTTGCCGCCCCGACATCAGCTTGGCAGCGATCACGATCAGGATGAGGAAAACGATAAAGAAACCGGCGCCACCCCCGGATTGTGTGCGGTCCATGTATTCATCGGCAGTGTATTCGCCGGCGGTGAGTTCCATTAGTATGCTGGTGCCTTTTTCGATCCCTTCGAAATAATCCTCCCTTTTAAATTCAGGAATCATTTCCTCTTCCACAATGCGTTTGGCCACTGCATCCGGCACGGCTCCCTCCAAACCATACCCTGCCGTAATGAAGGCTTCACCGCGTTCACCGGCAGTTTTGGGCTTGATCAGTACCACGATGCCGTTGTCCTTGCCGGCCTGTCCCACGCCCCATTGTTCTCCCAACAGATCGGCAAACTGTGCCTTGTCGTAGCCGGCCAGTGAATTCACAAGCACCACGGTGATTTGTGTGGAGGTAGTGTCGCTGAACCTGACAAGCTTTCGCTCGAGCTGTGCGGTTTGTGTACTGCTCAGCGTGCCCGTAAAATCGTTGACCAGCTTAGGTGGTTTGGGCTGTTCGGGTATCCCCTCATATTTTCGCTGCGCCAGCCCCTGAAACATCAGGGTGGTGACCACCAGCAACGGAAGGAAAAAGCGAATTGTTTTCATCGGTGTTTGGTTTGATTTCGTCAGATCATCCGAAGGAAATATCGTCGGGCAATTCGTTTACATCGCCCTTTTGATAGGGGAAGAATTTTCTGAGGTATTGCCCGGTTTGTCCGATTCCGTAAATGAGCCCCTCGGCAAATGCTCCCTCCCTGAAGTAGTTTAGCATTTCCATTTTTAACTGATCCCAGAATGAATCAGGTACATTGGCGTTGATCCCTGCATCACCGATTACGGCAAATTTCCTGTTTTTCATGGCCACATAAAAAAGCACCCCGTTGCGCAGGCTGGTTTTGTGCATTCCGAGCTTTTCGAAAACATAGGCTGCCCGGTCGAGCACCTCGCCCGGACAAACATCCTCGATATGCACCCTGATCTCTCCCGAGGTATCCAGCTCTGCATTCAGAATGGCTTGTTTGATATCGGATTCATCTCGTTTGGTGATGGATTTTACAGTGGTTTCAACATCTGTATTCGACATGGTAAAATGTATATAATTGACTAAAACTGTACTTCAGGTGCTTTTTCCGCTCCGGCGTCGGCTTCGAAATAAGGCCGTTTTTCGAACCCGAAAATACCGGCGAAAATGTTCTGAGGAAACTGACGAATGTAAGTGTTATAGGTCTGTGTGGCCTCGTTGAACTTACGGCGCGCATTGGCGATGCGGTTTTCGGTGCCTTCGAGTTGTGCCATCAGGTCGCGGAAATTGGTGTTGGCTTTCAGGTCGGGATAGCGCTCCACGGTGACCAGCAGCCTGCTGAGTGCTGATGACAGCGCTTCCTGAGTTTGCTGCAGTTTGTTGATGGTAGCGGCATCCACATTTTCCATATTCAGGTTCACGCTGGTGGCATTGGCACGTGCCCGGACGACCTGGGTGAGGGTTTCCTGCTCGAAATCGGCATAGCCTTTTACGGTATTCACCAGGTTGGGGATGAGGTCGAGCCGCCGCTGATAATCCGTGACTACCTGCGACCAGGCTTTTTCGATCTGCTCGTCGAGGATCACGATCCTGTTGTAGGTGCCTTTAAAGGAACTGTAGAAAATGATTCCGATCACGGCAATGATTGCCAGGGTGATCCATAGCCCTTTGTTTTTCATATGTAATTTATTAAATGAAAGGCGTTGTCTTTGTTGATCAAACAACGCCTTTCAGGTGATTTTATTTAATGAACAGCCTATAAAATTTCAACGCTGCGCCTGATGAATTTGGTAAGGTCTTCACCCTTGAGCAGGTTTTGCGAAAGCATGGCCAGATCGGCAAGCTGCTTGGCTAGGTGGTCGCGGTTTTCTTCGCTTTCCTCGCCTGCCAGACGGTACACCAGCGGGTGGTTGGTGTTCACTACCAGGTTGTAGCTGTCAGGGAAATTATCCATGCCCATCATGCCGCCGCCGATGGCCGACATGTCCTTCATCCTGCGCATAAACTCGGGCTGGGTGATCATCACCGGCAGGTCGTTTTCGCTCATGTTGTCGAAAGTTACGTTGAACCGTGATTTATCCACAGCCTTTTCGAATGCGGGTTTGATGGCATCTTTTTGTTTGTCGTCGAGCTTCGAAGGTGCCTTTTCGTCGGTTTTCTTTACAAGGTTGTCCACGGTATCGGCATCCACACGTACAAAACTGGTTTTATCGAACTTCTGTTCGAGCGTGTTCACAAAGTGATTATCGAGCACGCCATCCATCAGCAGCACATCATAGCCGCGATCCTTTGCAGTTTCGATGTAGCTGTGCTGTTCCTGCTTATCGGTGGTATACAGGTAAACCAGGTTCTTGTCCTTGTCAGTTTGATTTTCTTTGATGTGCTCCTTGTATTCATCAAGGGTGAAGTATTTTCCATCTACATTCTTCAGCAGGCAAAACTTTTGTGCACGCTCATAGAACTTCTCCTCCGAAATCATTCCGTATTCAATGAACACTTTGATGTCGTCCCATTTCTTTTCAAAATCCTCACGTTTTTCTTTAAAGATCTCCTCGAGTTTATCGGAGACTTTTTTCATGATATGATTGGAGATCTGCTTCACGCGACGGTCGCTTTGCAGATAGCTGCGTGAAACATTGAGCGGGATGTCGGGCGAATCGAGCACACCGTGCAGCAGCGTAAGGAAATCCGGAACAATGCCTTCAACCGAATCGGTGACGAACACCTGGTTGGCGTAGAGCTGTATCTTGTCGCGCTGTACTTCAAGGTTGCGTTTTACCTTGGGAAAATAGAGAATTCCGGTGAGGTTGAACGGGTAGTCCACATTCAGGTGGATGTGAAACAGCGGTTCGTCAAAATTCATCGGATACAACTCGCGGTAGAATGCTTTGTAATCTTCATCCTTCAGTTCGGAGGGCTGCCTTTTCCACAGCGGATTGGTATTGTTGATGATATCCGCTACTTCCACTTCATTGTATTTATCCTTGCCTTCCTTATCCTTCTCGCCTTCCACCTTCACCTGTTCCTTTCTTGTTCCGAACTGGATGGGAACAGGCAGGAAGCGGCAATATTTTTTCAGCAGTTCCCTGATCTTGTATTCCTCAAGAAATTCTTTTTCCTCCTTGTTGATGTGAAGGATCACCTCGGTACCGCGGTCTTTTTTCACGGTTTCCTCCAGGGTATAATCGGGGCTGCCGTCGCAGGTCCATTTTACGGGTTTGGTGGCGCCGCCTTTTTTATAGGTTTTCGTGATTACTTCCACTTTGTCGGATACCATAAACGCCGAATAAAAACCAAGGCCAAAATGACCGATGATGGCATTCTGTTCGGCTTCCGATTTGGTTTTGAATTTCTTTACAAACTCCTCGGCACTCGAAAACGCGATCTGGTTGATGTATTTGTCCACTTCATCGGCAGTCATCCCGATACCTCGGTCTTTTATCGAAATGGTGCCTTTTTTCTTATCCACCGACACCTGGATGGTCAGGTCACCCAGTTCCTCTTTGAAATGACCCGTACTGGACAGGGTTTTTAGTTTCTGGGTGGCATCCACTGCATTGGATATCAGCTCACGAAGAAATATCTCGTGATCGGAATACAGGAATTTTTTGATGATCGGAAAGATGTTTTCGGTCTGAACGTTAATTTTTCCTTTTTGCATCTCTTTCATAATTTGTTGCAGTTTGATTTTTTTTGAGGCCGCGGAAATCAAAGCCTGTGCCACCCGCTAAATGCTGACAAATTGGCTTTGGGTTTGTCAGCAGCATTGACAGAAAGAAACATTTCTGTGGTTTTTCGCACAAGGCGAAAAAATGAAACGCTGAACATTTTCAAAACCTTCCGGAACTGACAGAACAAAAAAAAGCACCCCGAAAATCGAAGTGCCTTTAATAGTTGCGGAGAGAGGGGGATTCGAACCCCCGGTACCCGTATTTAGGTACGGCAGTTTAGCAAACTGCTGGTTTCAGCCACTCACCCACCTCTCCGGGTCTTTAAGAACGATTGTTTCACCCATGTAAATTTTGGGAGTGCAAAATTATAAAAACATTCATGACAAACAAAAAATCTGTGAAATTATTTTGCCCCGGCTGAAAACAGCGGCATTAACCGGTTCATATATTTGGGTAACTTTGTGAAGATTGATGCAGGTAAAAAGTTTAAACATACATGGCCTTAGCCTGATCTGTGCAGAATTTGGCCGACCGGAGGCTTTCCCGGTTTTTTATTTTCACGGCTTTCCGGGTTGCCATACCGAAGGCGAACTGCTGGGTTTTAAGCAGCTTACCATGCAGCTTAATTGCCGGATCATTTGCATCGACCGGCCGGGAATGGGCGGCAGCGAATTTGATCCTGACCGCAGGTTGACTGACTGGCCTGCTACGGTGGCTGCTGTGGCCGACCGGCTGGGAATTGGAAAATTTTCAGTGATGGGTCTGTCTGGCGGAGGACCGTATGCGTTGGCTGCTGCCTGCATGATTCCCGACAGGTTGTATGCGGCCACGGTAGTGAGCGGAATGGCTCCTTGCCACTATCCCGAATCACACCGCGATCTGGCCATGAGCCTGCCGAAACAGCCGGTGTGGCTGCGCAAACCGATGGCAGGAATGTTCAGGGCAGGGGTGAAGCATACACCCCTGTGGCTGGCCCGGCAGGCAGTGAACATCCTCTCTGAAGCCGACCGCCGGCTTTTCAGCAATCAGAAAATCCTGCGCCGATTGCTCTATACCTACAGCACGGCACTTGCGCAGGGTGTCAGGGGGTATGTGCATGAAGCCAGCATTTACCGGAATTATTGGGGATTTGATCCTGCAGATATTATGTTCCCTGTGCAATTATGGCATGGCACGGCCGACAGAAACGTCAGGATAATATCTGCCGGGCGGATGGCGGATGAATTAGCGGATTGCCGTCGTACCTTTATCCGCGGAGAAGGGCATTTCTCCCTGATTGTTAAATACCCGGAACGCATCTTAAAGGAATCCGTACCATGATAAATGAACCCGGCATGGCGCGCTCCGGCTGATGTAATGCAGTGAATCAAACCAGCGGGTTAAACAAAAGCCCCTGTAATTTGCTTATAGAAAACATCCAATCCCAATTCATGAAAATAGCAAAAGACATTACCCGGCTGATCGGCAACACGCCATTGATCAGACTCAATAGTTTCAGCGACGAAACAGGCGCAGAAATCTATGCCAAACTCGAATATCAGAATCCCGGCGGATCGGTGAAGGACAGGCTTGCCTGGGCCATGATCCGCGATGCCGAAGAAAAAGGGCAGATTGATAAAAATACCATCATCATCGAACCCACCAGCGGAAATACCGGTATCGGTCTGGGTATGGTGTGTGCGGCCCGCGGTTACCGGCTGATCGTCACCATGCCGGAGGCCACTTCGGTGGAGCGGCGAAAACTGATTGCCGCATACGGCGCCGAAGTGGTGCTCACCGCAGCCGACCAGGGCATGCGGGGAGCTATTGACAAAGCAGAGCGGCTGCAGAAGAAACATGCGAACAGCTTTATCCCTTACCAGTTCCGGAATCCGGCCAATGCCGAAATGCACCGGCAGACCACAGGTCCCGAAATCTGGAACGATACCGGCGGAAAGATCGACATTTTCGTGGCCGGCGTGGGAACGGGAGGAACCATTACCGGTGCAGGTGAATTTTTAAAATCCAAAAATCCGGATGTGCGGGTGGTGGCTGTCGAGCCGGCCGGTTCTCCTGTGATTTCGGGTGGCGAACCGGGCAAGCATAAGATTGCAGGCATCGGCGCCGGATTTATCCCTGAGGTGCTGAATACAGACTTGCTTGACGAAGTGGTTCAGGTAAAGGATGAGGATGCGCACGAATATGCCAGGAAAATGACCCGGCAGGAAGGCGTATTCAGCGGGGCGAGCAGCGGCGCCATTTTGTGGGCAGCCATGCAGGTGGCCCGGCAGCCTGAAAATCGGGGCAAGACCATCGTGATCATAACCTGCGATACCGGTGAGCGCTATCTTAGCACTAATCTTTATGCAACCGATTAAACCCTGATGCCATGGATGAAGAAAAACAATTTTCGGAGATCGTACAAAATACCATCGGAGAGCTCTCGCACAGCGAATCGTATAAAATGGTGTACATGCCACTGCACGGCCGCACCATGCCTTCGGTGAAGGTGCTGGGCAGCCTGGTGGATAAATTCCGCGAGGTGTTGTTTCCCGGCTATTTCGGCAATTCCGCGCTCAACAAAAATAATTATTCATACCATATCGGTGTGAATGTCGATCTGGCATACCGCATCCTGCGCGACCAGGTATTCAAGGGGATCTGTTTTTCGTGCAGCAAGGACAGCGAATTCGATTATGAAGCTGCCGAGGCCCAGGCCAGGCAAAAAGCTGCCGAACTCGTGGGCTGTCTGCCGGAACTCAGGCGGATGCTTGCCACCGATGTGAAGGCAGCCTACAACGGCGATCCGGCCGCCAGAAGCGAAGGCGAGGTGATCTTTGCCTATCCCACCATACGGGCCATGACCAACCACCGCATTGCCCATGAACTCCAGAAACTGGAAGTGCCGCTCATTCCGCGGATAATTTCCGAGATGGCTCACTCTGAAACTGGCATCGATATTCATCCCGGGGCAAGGATCGGCGAGTACTTTGCCATCGACCACGGCACCGGTGTCGTCATTGGTGAAACGGCCCAGATCGGGAAAAATGTAAAGATTTATCAGGGCGTGACACTGGGCGCCAAAAGTTTCCCGCTCGACGAAAGCGGTAACCCCATCAAGGGCATTGCACGCCATCCCATTCTCGAAGACGATGTGATCATTTATTCCAATGCCACGATCCTCGGCAGGATTACCATCGGCAAAGGATCGGTGATCGGCGGAAACATCTGGGTAAACCGCGATGTGCCGCCCGGCTCTAAACTTGTGCAGCAGCGTCCTTCCGATCAGATTTATGCCAATGGAACGGGAATATAGCCGTCAGAAGTCAATCCCAATTAAAGCTGAAAATTCTTTCGAAATTTTAACGAACCCCGTTGCCTATTCCCGGTAAAGCTTTCTGCCAGCTCGATAGCTGTCAGACGGCTGTCCCGGTGAAGGTTGAAAACCTTTTTCGATTTTTTACCGAATCCGGTTTCCTATTCCCGACGAAAGCTGTCTGACAGCGGGTTCCCGATAACTTTCCTGAATTGCTGTCAGACAGCC